>JBHJGU010000107.1:0-28403 GCA_050331475.1 Maricaulaceae bacterium
CGTCCGAAGGATCGGGCGCCTAGCGCCGACGACGGCGTTGCAAGCGTTTGAAAACCAGTGAGGTTTCCTGCACGCTTGCGCCTGGTCGACGACGCTATTCGCCACGACCCTGACGGTCGGCATTTATGAGTTCATGACCTAGGGATGCGCAAGCGAACTCGAAAGGCGAGAGATGCGTCAAGACGTGCTCACCCTGTCGCGTTTTTATAAATCGCCCTTAGGCGTTGCGGCCAAGGCGATGATTTTGCGACGGATCGCGGCGCTCTGGCGGCCGGCGAAGGATCTCGACCTGCTCGGGGTCGGCTATGCGGCGCCGTATCTGGATTACCTTGCCCAGGGCGCGCGGCGGGCGGTGGCCGCCATGCCCGCGGTCCAAGGCGTGACGCCTTGGGTTGGCGAGGACGGCCAGCGCGCAACCCTCTGCCCCGAGGACGGCTTGCCGTTTCTCGATTGCGTGTTCGACCGCGCCATCGCCGCCCATGCGCTGGAAGAAAGCGCGAACCCGGCGGCTTTACTGGCGGAGCTCTGGCGGGTGCTCGCCCCCCAGGGCCGGGTGGTGTTGGCGGTGGCGAGCCGGCGCGGGCTTTGGGCGCGGGTCGATTCCAGCCCCTTCGGTCATGGCCGGCCCTTCTCTCGCGCCCAGATCGCCCAGCTTTTACGCGCCGCCCGGCTGGAGCCCCAGGCCTGGGCCCGCGCGCTCTATATGCCGCCCGCGCCGTGGCGCGCGTTGACTGACGCGGTCGGGACTTGGGAAGCGGTGGGCGAGCGCATTGCGCCCCGCTTTGGCGGGGTGATCCTGGTTGAGGCGGTGAAACGCCAACATGCGCTGATTGAGGACCCGGTGCGCAAGCCCGTCTTCGCCGCGGCGCCGGCGGCGGCGCCCGCGGGCGTCATGCCGCGGGGGCGGTCCCAAAGTGTTGAGATTTCCAGGACTTTCGATTGATGCTAATCTATTGAATCCGGCCAATTTGCAGCGCACACTGTCAGTAATTTTTTACAACCATTGATCTCGTCGCGATGTTCCTTCAGTTTGGGCGCGTTAGGCGTGTTAACGGAACGCGTGAGGTGTCGATGAGGCCGCCCGCCTTTTCCTGAACCATTTCCGGCCCGGTGGAAAAACGGTTGATAGACGGAGTCGCGCCAGTAGCAACCGCTTAACAATTCCGGTACATTTTGAGAACATGACTGATCAATGGACCTATCGCTTTAAGATCAATGGCTTCACGCCGGAGACGCTACCGCTCTCCAGGCTGTTGAAGTATCTTGAGCCATTGGCGAAGTTGTTTGGATCTGACGCCGTTCACTTGATTGAGGTTCAGGACGGCAGCGCGGCTCCCGCTTTTTGGGTTGACGACGCTTGGCGACAAAGAATCCATGAACGACTGACTGCGGTCCATACGGACCAAGGCGAACCGGATGCCCGAGCGGCCTATGCCGAAATCAACGATCTCCTGAACCGAGACGATACGAGCGCATTGATGGAAGAGGCGGACGGCGCCCAGGTGATCGCCTTCCCCGGTCGCCAAGACGAGAGACCGGTTCTGCGGGGTGTCCGTGAAGACGGTGATTTTGACGGGGTTGTGTTAAGCGTCGGCGGAAAAGGCAGCGTCGTCCCAATCCGGATGGAGACGTTTGATGGCTCCGCGGTCGCAAATTTCAAGTCCGAGCGCGACGTCGCCAAGCGGTTGGCTTTGCAATTGTTCGAACCAACACGTCTTTACGGGACAGGCGCCTGGTCCCGGTCCGCTGATGGCCTCTGGCGTCTCGACAGTTTCTTGGTTCGCGATTTTGAACCGTTAGAGCTTGTCAGCATCCCGGACGCCGTGGCGCGTCTGAGAGAGGTGGGCGACAGCCTACCCGAAGATATTGCCGAAAGCCTGCTTCGCGATCGCCTAGACAAGGCGGTTTAATGGCGATTGCGCTGGACGCTTCGGTTCTTTCCCTTTGGCTGAGCAAGCGGGCGAGGGCTCCGATTGACCCGGCGACGGAGCAGCCGATCGCTTTTGCCCGTGAGCGGATCGAAAAGTATATCGACAGCCTAAAGTCTAGGAGCGAGCGCGTTGTTGTGCCCATGCCCGCGCTCGCGGAGGTCTTGAGCGCCGGCGACGCCGATATCTCCGGAATAATTGACCGCCTTCAAAAAACATCCGCGTTTCAACTCACGGCGTTCGGCCAGCGGGAGGCTTTAGAGTTGGCGATGATCAATCGGCAAGCGATCGCCAATGGGGACAAGAAAGGCGGCTTGTCGGCCGGATGGCAGAAGATAAAGACCGATCGCCAGATCGTTGCCATCGCCAAAGTGGCCAATGTCACCGCATTCCATACCGACGACGAAAACGCCAAGACCGTCGCGGAGCAAGTCGGGCTGAAAGTCGTGCGGACAATCGAACTTCCCTACACGCCGCCACCGCAACTCGCGCTCGACCTCGATGACGAAAGCGCAGACCCGTAAGGGCGAAGCCGAGCTGCGCATTGTTCATAGAGAGCGCGCGCGATTGGATGCGGCGAACCCGAAAGGGCATTGTAAGATTTCGTCGGAAAAAGCGCAATATATTTAAGGATAAGCTCTGTTAGATCAACGTTAATATCGAAGCCGGCTAATATTTTTTCTTTAAATGCACAGAAAAACGTTGTAGTAATTTTTTCATAATAATGGAGCACATCCTGAATCATACTATTTTTAAGTGTTTAGATCCTTGTTCGCTCGCCCTAACACGAACATAGCTTCCCGCGCGGCCCAGTTCGCGCCGGCCAGGCGTCGGGGCTTAAGCGGCTTGGCGCGGGTAGGGGAGAGGGCGTAGGCCGCTTGGGTGTCCAGTCCCACATGGTCGGCCAGCGCAATGAAATCCTTGATGGAGCAGGGGTGAATCGCCTCGCGCGACCACCAGGGCTCGCCGTCTGCGGTGTCCACCGGCGCCCGGCCTTGGCCTAAAAACCGCACCCGTTTGCCCCACCACGCATAGTTCGGAAACGACACGACCACCTTGGTTCCGATGCGCGCCAATTCAGTGAGCACGCGCCGGGGTGAGCGGGTCGCTTGGATGGTGCGCGAAAGCACCACCACGTCAAAGCCGGCGTCCGGATAAACGCCCAGATCTCGGTCCGCGTCACCCTGAATGACCGAGAGGCCCTGGGCGAGGCATTGCGCCACCCGATCGGCGTTCAGTTCCAATCCGCGGGCGACGGCTTCGCGTTCCTCACGCAGTCGAGCGAGCAACCCGCCTGCGCCGCAGCCTACATCCAGCACCCGACCCCCAGGCGGGGTTAGATCGACGATCAGGTCGAAATCCGGCCTTTGCGCAGCGGTGATCACGGTCATGAACGCACCTTTGCGCTCGGCAAGCCGCGGCGCACCGCCGCCGCCTCCAACAGCCCGCGCACGGCCGCGTCCAGCTTCGGCTCGTCGAGCAAGAACGCGTCGTGGCCTTTGTCGCTTTCGATCTCGAAAAAGCTCACATCTTGGCCGGCGGCGGCGAGCGCACGGACAATATCGCGCGACTCCTCGGTAGGGTAGAGCCAGTCGCTGTCAAACGAAATCAGGCAGAACCGACCATTGACGCCGTCAAACGCGCGCGCCAGGGAGCCTTCGCCTTCCGAGGCCGCAAGGTCGAAATAATCCATCGCCCGGGTGATGTAGAGATAGCTGTTCGCGTCGAACCGCTCCACAAATCGCGCGCCTTGATGGCGCAGATAGCTCTCCACCTGGAAATCCGCGTCAAAGCCGAAGCTCGGCGCATCGCGCGCTTGCAGGTTCCGGCCGAATTTGCGGTGGAGCGCCGCTTCGGAGAGGTAGGTGACGTGAGCGGTCATGCGCGCCACCGCCAGCCCTTTGGTGGGCCGCACGCCCGCGTCTTGATATCGGCCGCCGCGCCAATCCGGGTCCGCCATAATGGCCTGGCGACCGATCTCATGGAGCGCGATGTTTTGGGCGGAATGGCGCGCGGCGGCGGCAATCGCGATGTAAACGTCTGCACGGGTTTTGAACGCGGCCGCCCATTGCAGCGCTCGCATGCCGCCCATGGAGCCGCCCACAATGGCGGCCAGCCGCTCAATCCCTAGCGCGTCCACCACTTCGGCCTCCGCGCGCACCATGTCCGCAATGGTGATAACCGGGAATTCGAGCGCGTAGGGCGCGTTGGTCTCCGGGTTCAGGCTCGCGGGCCCGGTGGAGCCCATGCAGCCGCCTAACACATTGACGCAAATGACGGCGAACCGGTCGGTGTCGATCGGCTTGGTGGGGCCGACCATGCGGTCCCACCAGCCCGGTTTGGCGGTCACCGGGTGGGGGCGGGCGACATATTGATCCCCGGTTAACGCATGGCAAACCAGCACCGCGTTCGAGCGGTCCGCATTCAAATCGCCCGTTATCTCATAAGCGAGCCGCACGCCATCGAGCCGCTGGCCGCCATCGAGCCACAAGGGCGCTTCAAGCACGTGGACGGTTTCGGGCTGGGCCGCGGCGTGCAGGGTGGAGCTCATGACCGGAAAAAGGTGGTCCGCGGGTGCAAAGTCAATGCGCTGCGGCTGCGTGACCCCGGCGCGCGCCCCTTGCCGCGGGTCAAAAACCCGCGAAGATAGCAGGGCTTTGTGCGCTGCACCGAAACCTAGAGACCAACGCTTTGGCCGAACCTCGAACTGTTGCGGACTTGCGCCGCGAAATCGACGCGATTGACGATGCGTTGGTCGACCTAATCGCCCAGCGCGCGGCCTATGCGGCGGCGGTGCGCGCGGCCAAGGGCGGGGATCAGGCGGAGTTTCTTTGGCGCCCTGCCCGGGAGGCGATGATGGCGCGCCGGCTTGCGGCGCGGGCCAAGGCGGATCCCGAACTGCTGGAACGGATTTGGGGCGAACTGACTGGCGCCAATCTCGCCGCCCAAGGTCCTGTCGGGTTGGAGGTCTATTCGCCTGAAGACCCAGGCCTTGCGGTGTCGCGCGCCCGCGCCCGGTTCGGCGGCGCCGCGCCTTTGACCTGGCATCCCAGCGCTGAAGCCGCCCTGGCGGCCCTGGATCTGCCGGGCGGGCGCATCGCCGTTCTGCCGCGCCCTAGCGAGACCGAGGATTGGTGGACCCAGCTTGAGACCACGTCCGCGGGTGGGCGTCCCATCCGGGTATCCGCCTGGCTCGATCATGGCGCCGCCTTCGCCATGGCCCGCGCGCCCTTGGAGCCAAGCGGGCAGGATCGGTTGTGGGCGGTGTTCGCCGACCCCAGCGCGGCTTTGGACGCGCTGACCGCGCGTGGGGCGACCGCCTTTCGGCGCGCCGAAGTTCCCGGCGCCGGCTTGATCGAAGCCGAGGGCTGTGACACGCCCCATATTCAAGATCTCGGCGGGGCGATTGTCGGCTTGTTCGCCGCGCCGCCGTTGGAGGCGGGCTGACACTGGACCCGCCGGTTTGGCAGTGCAAGGTTTGAGGAGGCGGCCTTATGGGTCCCACACCCCGCCCCGGGATTATGGACATCAAGCCCTACAAAGGCGGCGCTTCGGCGACGCCAGGGTTTGAGAACCCGATTAAATTGTCGTCCAACGAAAACGCGCTCGGCTGCAGCGAAAAAGCCAAGGCCGCCTTCACCGGCTTGGCCGATAAGCTCGCGCTTTATCCAGACGGTTCGGCGAGCGCGCTGCGCGCGGCCATCGCTGAGCGCTACGACCTGGACCCCGCGCGGATCGTCTGCGGAGCGGGCTCGGATGAATTGCTCCAGCTCTTGACCCGGGCTTACGCTGGGCCGGGCGATGAAATCCTCCAATCTCAATATGGCTTTCTGGTCTACAAGCTCGCCGCCTTACAGGTTGGCGCGACCCCCGTCTTCGCCGCGGAAACCGATTTTCGCGCCGATGTGGACGCGTTGCTGGCCGCAGTGAGCGTGCACACCAAAATCGTCTTCCTCGCCAATCCGAACAATCCCACCGGGTCCTACCTGCCGATGGAGGAGATCGAGCGGCTGCGCGCCGGCCTGCCCGAGGGCGTTTTGTTGGTGCTGGACGCCGCCTATGCGGAATTCGTCGATCTGGCGGATTATGGCGATGGGTTTGACATGGTCACCCGACGTGAGGACGTGGTGGTCACGCGCACCTTTTCCAAAATCCACGGGCTCGCTGCGCTCAGGCTCGGTTGGGCGTATTGCCCTGAAGCGATCGCGGGCGTGCTCAACCGCTTGCGCGGGCCGTTTAACGTCAATGCGCCGGCCCTGGCTGCGGGCTTGGCGGCGGTGCAGGATCGCGAATTCGCCCAAGCCTCGGCCGATCACAATCGCCGCGAACTCGCGCGCGTGACCGAAGGCTTGGAAAAGCTGCAAATCCGGTTTGCCCCCAGCGTGGGTAATTTCGTGCTCTTACACTTCTCTGAGGCGCCAGGGCGCACGGCGCAGGACGCGGATCACTTCCTGCGCAGCCGTGGGATCATCGTGCGCGACGTGGCCGCCTACGGCCTGCCCCAAAGCCTGCGCGTCAGCATCGGCCGGGAGGCGGAGAATACGGCCGTGCTCGCGGCGTTGGCGGATTTCCAGGCGGGGGCTGCGTGAACCAAAGCCCGTCCGTCGAGCGGCTCTTGATCGTAGGCGTAGGGCTAATCGGTGGTTCGATCGCCCGGGCGGCCCGCGCCAACGCTTTGGCCGAGCATATTGCCCTGATCGATCGGGATCCGGATGTGGTCGCGCGCGCGGCGGCGCTCGGATTGGGCGACCAGATTGAGGGTGAGGCCTCCGACCTGAGGGGGACGTTTGATCTCTGCGTCGTGGCGACGCCCATGGGCGCGATCGGTCCGGCGGCGGCGGGCCTTGGCGACGTCCTCGCGGAGGGCGCGATCCTGACCGATGTAGGTTCGGTGAAAGGCGGCGCTTACGACGCGCTCGCTCAAGTGGGCCGTGCGGACGTGGCGATCATTCCCGGCCATCCCATTGCGGGGACCGAGCAATCCGGGCCTGAGGCGGGGTTTGCGCATTTGTTCGCCGAGCGTTGGTGGGTTCTGACCCCGGCCCCGGACACCGACGCCCAAGCGCTGACGCGGTTAAGCGCGTTCATTACCGGCTTGGGCGCGAAGGTGGAGACCATGGACCCCGGCCACCATGATTTGGTGCTCGCGATCACCTCCCACGTGCCTCACCTGATTGCGTATAACATTGTCGGCACCGCCGCGGATCTGGAGACCGTGACCGCGTCTGAAGTCATCAAATACTCGGCGGGCGGATTTCGGGACTTCACCCGCATTGCCGCCTCAGACCCGGTCATGTGGCGGGACATTTTCCTGACCAACAAGGAGGCGGTGCTCGAAATGTTGGGTCGGTTCAGCGAAGACTTGATCGCTTTGCAGCGCGCCATTCGCTGGGGCGATGGGGACGCACTGCACGCTTTGTTCACCCGGACGCGCGCCATCCGGCGCAGCGTCATTGAGGCGGGCCAAGACACGGCCGAAGCCGATTTTGGGCGGGGCCATGAGCGAACTCGCTGAGGCCCAAGCGCCTGCGCGCACGCCCGAAGGCGATCTGTGGGTGTTCGCTTATGGCTCTTTGCTGTGGCGGCCCGATTTCCCGTTTAATGACAAGCGCCCCGCCTGGATCGACGGATGGAGGCGCGCGCTTTGCGTCTACTCTTGGGTCCATCGCGGGGTTCGCGAGCGCCCTGGCTTGGTGCTGGGCCTGGATCCTGGCGGTGAGACCCATGGCGCGCTTTATCGCGTGTCGGCGACCCATGTGGAGGCGACGCTGGAGTATCTGCGCTGGCGGGAGCTGCGCACCGACGCCTATAGCGCCCACGCCGTTACGGCGGCGCTTACGGACACCCAGCTCACGGCGCTGACCTTTGTGGCGAACCGGGCGAGCGATCAATACGCCGGCGTCCTGAGCTTGGAGCGCCAGGCTAAGATTGTGGTGGAGGCCGAAGGCGAGTCCGGGCCAAACCCCGATTATGTGCGCGCCGCGGCGGCGCATTTGCGCGAGGCCGGCATGGCTGATCCGGATCTAGACGCGCTGGTCGCCCGGCTCGACACAGGGCGCGAAAGCCCCGCTGGGGCCTAAGGCGCGCGCGTGAAGCGGAGCGGGCAGCAATTCCGCAGACGCCGTTTCGATCCGCTCTTCGATTTCCGCCATGAAGGTTTTTCGGTTCAGACCGGCGGGCACGGGCGGCAAGACGCGGATGACGATCTCCCCGGGCCGCCGGACCAGACCCTGCGGCGGCCAACACAGCCCCGAATTATGCGCAACCGGCACGCAGGGCAGGTCCAGCGCTTTATAAATCGCCGCCACCCCGGGCTTGTAGGCGATCCGCTCTCCGGGCTCGGACCGGGTGCCTTCGGGGAAGATCACCACTTGCAGCCCCGCCTCCGTGCGCGCTTTCGCCGTGCGCACCAGCGCCTTGAGCGCCTGCATATGCGCGTCGCGATCCACCGGAATATTGCCCAGCCGAAGCGCGTACCAGCCGAAAAACGGCAGTTTCGCCAAAGACTTCTTCATCACGACGACCGGGTCTTGAAACAATAGCGACACGATCATGGTGTCGAACATGGATTGGTGCTTCATCGCCACCAGAATCGGCCCTTGGGGAACATGTTCGAGCCCCTCCACGCGGTAGGTCACCCCGCACAACACGCGCAGCCCGCCCAACATCAGATAGACAAAGCTCTTGTACGCTTTGCGGACGATGTTGCGATTGAAGGCCAAAACCGGCGCGCCGATGGTGCCGTAAAGCGCCATCAGGCCGTACATCCAAACGACAAAGGCGAAGGAGCGCAGCGCGGTCACGCGGCAGGGTCCGTCTGCGGTGCCGGCGCGGCCGCGCGCAAGCTCTCACCGAGCAGGATGGCGAGATATTTCACATATTCGGAGGCGGCGCGGCGGAACAGGCGGCCGTCTTGAAGCACGACGACGATATTGGCGGGGATCGCGTCGACCGGGTGAGGGTAAAGCGTCACGTCCGGGCCCAAGGCGGAGCGCAACATCAGCATGGCCCGCGGCATGTGAAAATCCGACGTCACCAGGATCACGGAGTCAAACCGGCGCCGTTCGACCCAAAGCGCTGTTTCTTCGGCGTTGCCCACTGTGTTCTCCGCATCCCGGCCCAGATCGACGCAGCAGTCGAAGACAGCCGCATCTCCGCCGGCCAGGCGGGCGACGTCCCGACGGCTCACCGCCGGATTGACGCCGGACACCAACAGGCGGGCGCCGCGACCGGTCTCCAACAGCTCCATCGCTGCGGCGATGCGTTGGCCGGATCCGCCGGTGAAGGCGACAATGGCGTCCGCGGGGACGCTCGAGCGGGGATCGAGCGCGCCTGCGGTCCCGATAAACGCGCTAAAGCCCGCGATCAACAAAACCGCGCAGGCAAGGCCCAAAACAACCACCAAACGCACCCAAATCATCCCCGCCGCTCCGACCCCGCACGCAGCGCGCCCAACACCGTGAGCCGCGCGGTGATCGCCGCGGCGATCCCCGCAAACGGCGGCGCGAGAGCCAGCCAGGCCAAGTCCGCCGCTTCGGGCCGTGGCGCGCCGAGAAAGCTTGCCCCCGCATCGCCGCCGGCTAAGCTCAGCGCCAGCCCGGCGAGCAACGCCAACCCCGTTCCCGCCAAACCGGCCTTGATCCCTAACGACAAAAACCGCCCCTGAAACACCCCGGCGATAAAGCCGTCTCGCGCGCCGGCGAGGTGAAGCGTATCCACCAAATCCTTCTGGCTCGCCAGGCCGGCTCGGGTGGCGAAGCCGACCACCGCAAACGCGGCCGCCGCCAGCATCAGGAACGCCCCCGCGCCCAGGCTTTGGACCGCATTCGACGCCCGGGCGACGTCTTGGGCCCATCGGCCGTGATCGTCCACGGTCGCTGCAATCCCAGCAGCTTCAAGCGGTCTCTGTAAGCTCGCCGTGCTTGGCCGCGCGTCTGGATTAAAGGTAAGCGCCACAAAGAGCGGCACCGGCAAATCATCGGGCACATTGCCCCGTCCCAACCAGGGCTCGAGCAAGGCCACCGCTTCGCTGCGGTCGCCGACGCGGGCGGACACCACGCCGGGGGCTTGCCCAAGCGCCTCCGCCGCACGCGCGGCGAGCGCCTCGGCTTCTTGCGGATCGCCGGCCTTGATCTGCACGGTTGCGCCACGGGCGAGATCGGCGGACCAGGCTTGCGCGGAGCGAGCCGCCCCTAGAGCCGCCAACGCGGCCACGCAGGCGAGAAAAATCATCACCGCCATCACGAACAATAACGGCGCGTCGCGGTCGCGCAGCGGCGCCAGGAGAGCGGGCGTGCGTTTCGGCAGATCGCCAGGCGCAGGACGGCTCACGTTCGCGTCTCCTCAAGTGCGGGCGCATCGGTCGCCGCTAAGCGTCCGCCGTCTAGCCTTAGAGTGCGGGCGTGAGGGGTGGTCTGCACTAAGCTTTGGTCGTGCGTGGCGATTAGCAATGTGGCCCCAACCCGATTAAGCTCCAAAAACAATCGCATTAAGCGGCGCGCCATATCCGGGTCCACATTGCCGGTCGGTTCATCGGCGATGATCAGGTCCGGCTTCGCCACCACCGCCCGGGCGATGGCCAACCGTTGTTGCTCGCCGACGGACAGCGTGGCGGGCGACGCTTTCAGCTTATCGCCTAACCCGACCCAGGCCATGAGTTCGGCGACGTCTTCGCGATAAGTTTTCAACGATTGTCCAGCGACCCGTAACGGTAACGCAACGTTATTAAAGGCTGTGAGATGGTCGAGTAGTCGAAATTCTTGGAAAACGACGCCGATGCGCCGGCGCATGTCGGGCAAATCACGGCGTCTGAGGTCCTTAGCGTCGGCGCCGAACACCGAAACCCGACCGCGGCTCGGGGTCAGCGCCAGGTAAACGAGCTTAAGCAGGGTGGTTTTGCCCGCGCCCGAGGGGCCGGTGAGAAATGTGAGCGAGCCATGGGGCAAGTCGAAAGACACATCGCGCAGAACATCCGGCCCACGGCCGTAACGCAAGCCCACTTGGTCAAAGCGGACCAAGGGCGCGGGTTCGGCGTGGGGTCGTTGCGGCTCAGAAGTCGTCACGGGCGCGGCATGCCTTGTTTCAGAGAGGGTGACCCGGTCGAGGTTACGAGTCGATTATCATGATACTGACCTGTCCCGCCTGTTCCACGCGATATTCCGTGGCCGATGAAAATTTACGCCCTGCGGGTCGCACGTTGCGGTGCTCAAACTGCGCAACCAGCTGGTTCGCCGAGCCGCCGCAGCCTTTGGACCTCGCCAACTCCGCCCCCGTCGAGGACCTCGATCTGGGCGCGCCCGTCCAAACCGCCCCGGACCCAGCGCCGGAACCCGCCCCAAGCGTACGCACGCCCGAGCTGGCCTTCGAGGTCACCACAGAGCCCGCGTCCACGCCTTTGGCGCCGCATACCCAAATCCGGAAGAAGGCCGAGGCCAAGCGCCGGCGCAAGGCGATGGCGATCGCCGCCGCCGCCTGGGCCGGGGTGCTCTTGGTGTTTGGAGTGGGGTATGGCGTGGCCTACGCCCTGCGCTACGACATCGCCGCCGCCTGGCCGCAAACCGCCAGCGCCTTCGCCCTGGTGGGCGTGTCCGCTGACCCTTACGGCTTGGCGATTGAGGATTTCGACGTCGCGCGCGGTTTCGACGGCGACATGCCGATTATTGAAGTCGCCGGCGTGGTGCGCAATGTCACGAACCGCACCCGGCCCTTACCTGCGCTCCGGCTTGATTTGCGCGATCCTGAAGGCGTGACCGCGTTCACCTGGACCACGGACGTGCGCGAGGCGCCGCTCGCCCCGGGCGAAGCTGCGCCGTTTCGCAGTCGGGTTGGCCACCCCCCGCCGGAAGGCGTGGACGTTGTAGCGAGTTTCGCCAAGCCGAAGGCCATCCCACAAACCGCCGCCCAGCCGCCGCACAACGACCCCGGCGACGCTCACCCTAAGCCGTCGCCCACAACGGGTGATGATCACGGCCACGCAACGACGGACACCCACGCAGCGGCGCATTAACGGCGCGCCCGTGTCTTTAGAACTGATCCAATAAGCGTTCGAGATAGTCCAATTCGCGCGCGTCCCGACCAGCCTCGCTTAACCGGCGACGCAGTTCGTCGAGGATTTCGCGCGCACGCAACCGTTCGGCCTCGTCGGGCACCACGCCTCCGGTCAAGCCGTCGAAGATTTGTCCATCCGCGACCGATCGGCCAAATGGATCAGTTTCCCGATCAGCCCGGGGACGACCGCCGCCCGCTTGATCGGTCTGTCGGGCGAAGAGCTCTTGCGCCAAAGCCTCCGCGCCGCGGCGCAGCGCCTCCACCGCGTCATCTTGGGCGCGTCGGGCGTCTTGGCTGCGACCGTCGCGCAGGGCGCGTTCAGCTTCGCGCATGGCGGCGTCGGCGTCGGCGAGGGCTTGGCCTTCCTCCCCGGCGGCGGGGCGGTCTTGGGCGGCTTCGCCCCGCGCGCGCAAGGCCTCGGCGAGCGCTTGTTGATCATCGGCCAACGCGCCATAGCCCGGTCCGGCTTGCCGCTGTTGATCGCCTTGCGCCCCGGCGCCGAAACCGCGCTCGCCCTGGCGTCCGTCGCCCGCGCCTTGGCCCTGGCCTTGGGCTTGGCCCTGAGCCTGGCGGTCGCCTGGCGCCACGCCGCCTGGGCTTTGGCCTTGAGGGCCTTCGCCGCCGGGCTGTTGACCGGGTTGCGCGCCGGCGCGGCGTTGGTCCTCGCGCAGGGACTCTAAAAGGCGGCGGAGTTGTTCGGCCTGGCTATCCCCCGAACCTGACTGGCCGCCGCCCTGAGCCAGGGCACCGCCCGGCGGGGTCGGCCCGTCCGGCGCGCGCGCGTCGGCCTCGCCTTGGCGGAAGGTGCGATCCTGTAACTCGCGTTGTTCGCCGATCATCTCGCTCAAACGTTCCAGCGCTTCTTGCAATTCCCGATCCTGAGGATCGTCGGTGGGCGGGGGGCCTTGGCCGCCTTGCCCGCGCTGGGCGAGGTTGACTTGCAGATTGTCGAGCAATTGGCTCAACGCATCGAGCATTTGGCGCGCGTCGCCCCGAGCGCCGGTCTCGGCGAGATCGCGCAGTGCTTGAAGCGCCTCCTCAATGGAGGCCTGGTCGCGCTGTTGGCCCTGACCGTTAGCGTCCGCCAAGCGGCCCTCGCGAATCGCCTCCTCGGTCAGCGCTTGGATATAGCGTTGCGCAGCGCGCCGGAAATTCTCCGCCAGGCGCGCCAACTCCGCCGCTGACGCGCCCCGCGCTAAAGCTCGGCGCAGGGCCTCCTCCGCGGCGCGCAACGCAGCCTCCGCATCCGCCAGATCGCCCAATTCGATCCGCCGCGCCAAATCCCACAAATCCGCAGCGACGCCGGGCACGATCGCCATATCGCGAGCGCGCTCCAGCCGGCGGCGCGCTTGGTCGAGCCCTAGCCAAACCGCGTTGTCGGTGATGAACCGTTCCGGCGCGATGGCGAGCGCGCGCAGCATGTCTGCGGCGCGCTGGACGCCCTCCGGCGCGCGCCCGATTCGGGCGGCGCGGTCATCGAGCGTGAACCGGGCCGGAGGCGGAATTTCGTCCGCGGTCAGCGGCGGGCGTGGGGGCGAGGGCGCGTAATCACCGGTCTCGCGCAGCAGCGTCGCGCGTTGCTCGGCCACCGCCTTGGCGAAGGGGTTGAGGAATAACACCTCGGGCAACACCGCCTCCACCGGCGGGCTGAGGCCTTCCTGACCGGCCCCATCAATAGCCGCCAACTGAGCGATGACGGTCAGGCCCGCCCAGGGGTGATCCGTCGCGTCCACCGCCGCCCGACCGTCGCCGGTTTTCAGTCCCAATCCGGGCGGGTCAATGTCGAATTCGGCAACGTCCTCGGGTTGGTCGGGCCGGCGCACCCGTAAGACTAAGCGCTCCAACCCGTAATCATCGCGAAATGCGTAGTTAAACCCCAGCTCGTCGCGCAGGGTTCGCTCCGGGCCGTCGGTGATCCCCACGATGGGCGGCTGGTCCACCGCCGCGTCGATCCGCCAGGTCCGGCCCGCGGGTCCGGTCAGTCGCAACTCGGTGGACGCGGTCACCTCAAGACGGGCTTCGAACACGCCTTCGCCGGCGGCCTCCAAGCGTAACCGTTGGGTCGCGTCTTCGGTGCGCGCAACCAAGAGCGGCGCGCGAGCGAGCCCCGCGACGCGCACCACAAACTCCGAGCCCTGCGGCGCGGCGGCGGGGCCGTCGACGCCCGCGGACGCCGCGGTTAGGAAGATCGGTGCGAGACGGGTATATTGAGGAGGATCGATCCACGCGTCCACCACGACCGTGGAATTCGGCGCCGCCAGGGGTGTGGGCGCGAAGGCGCGCATGATCCGGTCGAGCGCGTTTGGTCCGCCCGCGGTGATCGCGACGGCCAGCCCGACGATCGCGGCGATGCGCAACGCCCAGGCGTCTGAGCGCGCCAAAGCGGCCAGGGGCCGTCGTGCGCGGGCCGATGATTGCGCAGCCTCGGCCATGCGTTTTTGGTGCGCGGCCCAGAGCGCCTCGCCCTTGGGGTCGGTCAGGGCGGGACGATCAGCCAAAGTTTCCAGCGGTCGACCGGACAACCGGCTGTCTGTCTCCACGCGCCGGGCGGCGGCGGCTTTGGAAGGCAGCGCGAAGGCTTCGTGCTTACGCCAAAACCAGAAAGCGCCCGCGCCCAACCCAGCACAAAGGCCCAGCGCCCGCGCTGGATCGCCCAGCCGGTCCCAAAGGCCCAAGGCGGCGAGACTAGCAAACGCCACAATCCCGATAAGCGGCGGCCACAGGGTCGGCGCGATCGCCTCCCAATAAAGCGCCAGCCGCGCTTGGGTCAGGGCGCGGTCGAGACGGGCTTGGGAGGCGCGCGATAACGTCATGCGATGGAGGCTAGCACGGGCGTGCGTGAAAGCGACACTCCCCGCTGAGTTAACGCTGCGTCATGTCCTGCCTCATGTCTCAAGGGCCGTGCGTCAGCCTAACCAGTCCGGTCGGTGCTCCAACGCGGTCATGGCCGCAAAATCCGGCCGCTCGCGGATCACCGCCGCGTCTGATCCCCGCACCAACACCTCCGCCGCCAATGGGCGCACATTGTATTGGTTGGATTGCACCGCGCCATAGGCGCCCGCCGACAGAAACGCCACCAAATCCCCCGCCGCCAAAGGCGGAAGCCGGCGGTCGCGCGCAAAGCGGTCCGTGGTCTCGCACACCGGGCCCACCACCTCCTAGACCACGGGAGCCGCGTCCGGCTCCGGCGCGCGCACGGGCCAGATCTCGTGATAAGCGTCGTAGAGCGCGGGCCGGATCAGGTCGTTCATGCCGGCGTCTAGGATCAGAAACGTCTTGGCGTCAGCGGGTTTGACGTAGATCACCCGCGCGATCAGCACCCCCGCATCGCCCGCAATCATGCGTCCGGGCTCAAACACCAGCTCCACATCGAGCGGATCGGTGACCGATCGAACGGTTTGCGCATAAGCGGCGGGCAAAGGCGGCGTCGCCCCGCCGTCGTGATAGGGGATGCCCAAGCCCCCGCCCAAATCGAGCACCGCGATGGCGTGGCCTTGCGCGCGCAGTCGAACCACAAGGTCGGCGGCTTTGCGCGCGGCGGCGTCAAAAGGGGCGAGCGCGTCAATTTGGCTGCCGATATGCATATCCACGCCGATGGGGTCGATCCACGGCGCTTCGGCGGCTTGGGCGTAAAGCGCTTCAGCTTGGGCGTAGGGCACGCCAAACTTGTCAGCGGCGCGACCGGTGGAGATTTTGTCGTGCCCGCCCGCGGCCACATCCGGGTTGACCCGAAACGCCATGGGCGCGCGCAGGTTCAAGGATTGGGCGACGCGGGAAAGCGCGGCGAGTTCGGGCGCGCTTTCCACATTAAACTGTTTGATCCCGGCTTTGAGGCCAAACGCGAGCTCGGCTTCAGTTTTGCCCACCCCGGAGAACACGATTCTCTCCGCCGGGACCCCGGCCTGCAACGCTTTGCGCATTTCGCCCTCGGACACGACATCCGCGCCGGCGCCGCGGCGCGCGAGGGTCTCGATCACCGCAAGATTGCTGTTGGCTTTGACCGCGAAGGCGATCAGCGCGCGGGTGTCGGCGAACGCGCTGGCGAACACGTCATAGTGCCGCTCAAGGGTGGCGGTGGAATAGACATAGCTTGGCGTGCCGATCTCGTCGGCCAACGCGACCAGGTCGACATCCTCGGCGTGAAGCCGCCCGTTTCGATACGCGAAATGGTGCATGGGGCGCTCAGCGTCAGGTTATTCGCCGTCCTCAAACAGGCCGTCGTCATCGTCCCCGTCGTCGAGCAAGTCCAAGCCCTCGGGGTCTTCCGCATCGATCGTTTCGAAGAAATCCTCAATGCTGAGATTAAAGCCGATGTCGTCTTCGGTGTCCGCAAACGCGTCGTCGGCGGCGGCAAACGCGAACGCGTCGGACACGCTGGTCGACCGGCCGATCCTCGGCAAAGGCTTCACCTCCGCGTTCGGGTCGCCAAAAAGCGGCGGGGCGGGTTCAATCAGGTTAGAGCGAACCCCGCAGGCGCTCAGCCCTAAGGCGGCGATCACCGTCACCAAGCCCGCTGTCGTGATGCGCGTCGTCCCCAAAATCCGTCTCCTCCGAGCGCTCCGCTCAACCCGTTTTCAGCGCCTCGCGCCATCGCGCGGCCTGTTCGCGCACGCGGTCCGGCGCTGTTCCGCCATAGCTTAGCCGACTGGCGACCGAAGCCGATACCTCCAATACGTCGTATACCGCGTCTGTCAGGCGCGGTTCGATGGCGCGCATCGTCTCAAGGGGCAAATCGCTCAGCGGAGTGTCCGCGGCTTCTGCGGCTTTGACGATGGCGCCGGTGACGTGGTGGGCGTCCCGAAACGGCAGGTTCAAAACCCGCACTAGCCAATCCGCCAAGTCCGTGGCGGTGGAATAGCCTTGCGCGGCGGCCTCACGCATCGCCGCCCGGTTTGGGGCCAGATCCGTAATCATCCCGGCCATGGCGGCCAGGCAAAGCTCCAGCGCGTCGACGGCCTCGAAACTGGCCGCTTTGTCTTCCTGCATGTCTTTAGAATAGGCCAGCGGCAGGCCCTTCATGACCAAGACCAACCCTTGGAACGCCCCCGCGATCCGACCGACCTTGGCGCGGACCAATTCCGCGGCGTCCGGATTGCGTTTTTGCGGCATGATCGAGGAGCCCGTCGAAAACCGATCCGATAGGGTGACGAAACCGAACGGCGCCGAGCACCAGATCACAATCTCTTCGGCCAAGCGCGACAAATGCACCGCCGCAATGCTTGCGGCTGAGAGGACCTCCAGCGCAAAGTCGCGCGCCGAAACAGCATCGAGCGAATTCGCCATGGGACGGTCAAAGCCTAAGGCCTGGGCCGTGGCGTGGCGGTCGATGGGAAAACTGGTGCCCGCCAAGGCCGCGGCGCCTAACGGGCATTCATTAAGCCGGCGCGCAGCGTCGGCGAGCCGGCCGCGGTCGCGGGCGAACATCTCCACATAGGCCAGGCAATGGTGGCCGAAGGTAACCGGTTGGGCGGTCTGCAAATGGGTGAAACCGGGCATGACCGCGTCCGCATGCGCCTCGGCCTGGGCGATCAAAGCGGTTTGGGTTTGCGCGAGCCCGGCGTCCAAGCGCGCGCACGCCGCGCGCATCCAGAGCCGGAAATCCGTGGCGACTTGGTCATTGCGCGAGCGCGCGGTGTGCAACCGGCCCGCCGGTTCGCCAATCAACGCCTTAAGCCGCGCCTCGACATTCATGTGAATGTCCTCCAACGCGGCGGAGAAGACGAAGTCGCCCGCTTTGATCTCCGTCAGGATCTGGTCGAGCCCTTCGGTGATCGCCGCAAGGTCCATGCTTGAAAGCACGCCTTGGTCGGCTAACATTTGCGCATGAGCTTTTGAGCCGGCGATATCTTGCTCCGCCAGACGGCGATCGACGTCGATGGAGGCGTTGATGGTCTCCATGATGTCTGACGGGGTTTGGGCGAACCGCCCGCCCCACATAGCCTGGCCCCCGCCGTTGTTCGCGCCGGTCGGGGTCGTTTCGTTTTGGGACGGGTTGGAGTGGGACATGGGCGGAACTCGAAATAGCGGTTTGACGCGGAGGAAGGCGTAATGCCGTCAGGGAGAAAACTCGGGATTGTCGGGCTGCTTCTGATCGGTCTCGCGAGTGCAGTATATGTGCTGTTTTCCGCCGGCGTCAGCCCTGAAGATCATGCGTTCGATGGCTATTTGAGCGGGGAAATGGCCGATTTCCGATTGACGGAATCGGGGTCGTTTCGGCCCAAGGCTACGGTTTTGACCGCTGGCGGCGAGGAGACGACCGTCTCGGACATCGCCGGCGATCGGGTGGCGTTGTTGAATTTGTGGGCGACGTGGTGTGCGCCTTGCGTCGTCGAAATGCCTGCGCTCGACGCCTTGCAAGCGCGGTTCTCGGCCGACGATTTCGTCGTTATCCCGATTAACATGGACCGGAGTGCGCTTGACGGTCAGGCCTTCTATCAAGACAACGGACTGACGAATCTCGACTTTCTCCACGACCAAGTGTTCGCGGTCATCGGCGAGCTGCGCGAAACCGGCCGCGCGGCTGGGTTGCCAATTTCAGTGCTCTACGACGCGCGGGGTCGCGAGATCGGCCGGCTGAACAAACCGGCGGATTGGGCGAGTGAGGAGGCGGCTGCGCTGATTGAGGCGGCTATTTCAGAGCGCCGTATCGCGTCCTAAGCCCTACGACGCCGCCGAACGCCATCGACGCGGCGAGATAGCCCGCCAATTCCGGAAAGCCCGTGCGGTATTGCGCAATCACCACACCGCAGAGGGCGGCGATGATCAGGGTTCGGCGAAGCGCCTTGAGGCTGCGCACCTGCGCATCAGACCGTTCGGCGCCAATTTGGGTCGGTTTCGTCGTCATGCCCCGAGCGTCGCAAATCCCGGGCCAACCGTTAAGGCGGTGTTAACGGTGTCACTTCGGACTTAAGTCCTCGCTTCAGCCGGCGTCATAAAGACGCTTTAAGCCTCGGCTTTTTCGCGTTGACGAAGGGCCAACCGGACAGACTTGGCTTGGAAACGCTTTAACGGGTTGGTTCGGGCGGGTCGCACCGATAGTCATAAAAGCCCCGCTCGGTCTTGCGGCCTAACCAACCCGCTTCGACATATTTCACCAGAAGCGGGCAGGGGCGGTATTTGGTGTCCGCGAATTCTTCATGCAGCACGCGCATGATCGACAGACAGGTGTCCAACCCAATGAAATCAGCGAGTTCAAGCGGGCCCATAGGATGATTGGCGCCCAGCTTCATGGCGTCATCAATCGCTTGGACCGTGCCCACGCCTTCATAAAGCACATAGACCGCCTCATTGATCATCGGCACCAGGATCCGATTAACGATAAAGGCGGGGAAATCTTCCGCATTGGCCGGAACCTTGTCCAACCGACGCGCCAGGGTCTGGGCGAGATCGAAGGTGCGTTGGTCGGTCTGGATGCCGCGGATCAACTCGACGAGCCGCATGCGCGGCGCCGGGTTCATGAAATGGAAGCCGATGAACTGGCTGGGGCGATCGGTCGCCGAAGCCAGCCGGGTGATGGATAGCGAGGACGTGTTGGTCGCCAAAATCGCGTTTGGGCGCAGCACCGCGCGCAGACTGTCGTAAAGCGCGCGTTTGACAGCCTCGTCCTCGTCGACCGCCTCCACCGCAATATCGCTGGGTTCGATCGCGTCGAGTTGGTCGGAAAACAGGATGTGGGCGAGCGCCGTATCCGCTTCGCTTTGGTCCAAGCGGCCCCGCGCCACGCTGCGGGCCAGGGTGGCGTCGATCACATGGCGCGCCTCAATCAACCGGTCTGGCGCAATGTCATGGAGGATGACCTCAAGGCCCGCGCGCGCGCACGCCAAAGCGATGCCCGAGCCCATTTGCCCAGCACCGATGACGCCGATCGTCGACAACCGTTCCATAAACACCAAACTAGTGCGATTCCGGGGCCGAGCCTCTTCGACTTTCGGCGAGCCCTATCAATTTTTTGCGCTTGCGAAAAGCCGCCTCCGACCGTGACGTCGAAGGCGGCGCTGGGATCAGGCTTTGACCTTCGCGATTTCAGCTTGAAGCTCGGGCGCGATGGCGAACAAGTCGCCGACCAAACCGTAATCCGCGACTTGGAAAATCGGCGCTTCTTCATCCTTGTTGATCGCAACGATGACCTTAGAGTCCTTCATGCCTGCGAGATGCTGGATGGCGCCCGAAATGCCCAACGCGATGTAGAGCTCCGGGGCGACCACTTTGCCGGTTTGGCCGACTTGGTGATCGTTGGAGATATAGCCCGCATCCACAGCGGCGCGGCTGGCGCCCACTGCTGCGCCTAAGACGTCCGCCAACGGCTCAATCACGTCTTTAAACGCCTCTGAGGAGCCCAAAGCGCGCCCACCGGAGACCACCACCTTAGCGCCCGCGAGTTCAGGGCGATCGGATTTGACGATCTCTTCTTTCTCAAACCGCGCTTTGAACGGGCCTTCCGGGGCGGCGAGGGCGTCCACGCTCGCCGAGCCGCCCAACGCGGCGGCGGCGAATGTGGTCGGCCGCACAGTGATGACTTTCATCGCGTCCTTGGACTTCACCGTCATCATGGCGTTGCCCGCGTAGATCGGGCGAACAAAGGTGTCAGGGCCTTCCACCGCCGTGATGTCGGAGATTTGCATCACGTCGAGCTTGGCGGCGATGCGCGGCATGGCGTTTTTCCCCGCGGTGTCCGCGGCCGCGAGCACGGCGTCATAATCCGCCGCGAGAGGAACGATCAGCGCCTCAAGCGCTTCGGCGACCGGCTTTTCAAACACGGCTGCGTCGCACAGAAGGACTTTGCGCACGCCGGCGATTTGCGCGGCTTGATCGGCGACGGCTTGAGCGCCATGGCCCGCCACCAAGACATCGACCTCACCGCCGAGCTTTTGCGCAGCGGTGACGGTTTTCAAGGTGGCGTCATTTAAAGCGGCGTTATCGTGGGCGGCGAGAACCAGGTTAGCCATTAGAGCACTCCCGCATCGGTTTTTAGTTTGTCGATCAATTCCGCGACGCTTTCGACCTTCACCCCGGCTTCGCGCTTGGGCGGCTCGGCGACGGCGAGCACCTCTAAGCGCGGCTCAAGGTCGAGCCCGTAATCGTCGGCGGTCTTCATATCGATCGGCTTGCGCTTCGCCTTCATGATGTTCGGCAAGGATGCATAGCGCGGCTCGTTCAGCCGAAGATCGGTCGTCACGATCGCCGGTAGCTCCAAAGCGAGGGTCTGTAGGCCGCCGTCGATTTCGCGGGTGACGTGCAGGGTGTCGCCTTCAACCACCACCTCCGAGGCGAAGGTCGCCTGGGGCCAGTCCAACAAGGCGGCGAGCATTTGCCCGGTTTGGTTGGCGTCGTCGTCAATGGCTTGCTTGCCCAAAATCACCAGGTTCGGCGCTTCGTCTGCGACGATTGTCGCTAGTGTTTTGGCCACTGCGAGCGGTTCGACCACCGCATCGGTTTGCACCAGGACGCCGCGATCCGCGCCCATGGCTAATGCTTGTCGGATCGTCTCTTGCGCTTTTTGCG
Source organism: Maricaulaceae bacterium (assembly GCA_050331475.1). GTDB lineage: Bacteria > Pseudomonadota > Alphaproteobacteria > Caulobacterales > Maricaulaceae > JBHJGU01. The sequence goes on from JBHJGU010000107.1 coordinate 21,477, forward strand.
GTCCGATCGACACCACAACGATTTCGCTGACGATCCCCTTCTCTTTCAAGCGGATCGCTTCTTCCACCGCGATCTCGCAAAACGGGTTCATCGACATTTTGACGTTCGCCAAATCGACGCCCGATCCGTCCGGCTTGACGCGAATCTTGACGTTGTAATCCACAACCCGTTTGACGGGCACGAGAACCTTCATGGCGCGCTCCAGAATTGGCGTCCGTCTTGGCGCGGACGCTCCGGGGACGAAAGGGCGACTATATCCCGCTTGCGCGTCCTCGTCGCCGTTCTGCTGCGCTTAATTGACGTGAACGTAAACGTCAAGCCTGCGTCGGCGAAGATGACGCCGGGTTCAACGCAGATTGGCTTCGGTTTCGATGATGATCTCCACCGCGTCGGAGACCGCGGGCGCATAGGCGTCCAGCCCCCATTCGGAGCGGTTAACCGTCGTCCTGGCCGAGAACCCCGCGGATTTGCGCCGCGCGATCGGGTGATCGCCCAGCGCATTGAGCACCACGTCCAAGGTGACCGGTCGCGCCTGACCTTTAATGGTCAGATCGCCAAGAACTTGCGCCGTGCGGCGGCCATCCCCGGTCTCCGGACCGAGGGTGACCGAACGGCTTTCAAAGGTGATCTCGGGATGGGCGGCGGCGTCGAACCAATCCTTGGATTTCAGATGTTCATCGAAGAGCGGCACGCCGGAGCGCAGACCGGCGGTTTGAAAACTCACCCGAACCGAACTCTGCGTCGGGTCCGCCTCATCCAGGATCAAAGTCCCGTCGGCGACGTCGAATTCCACCCGCTGGCGGGAGAAGCCCAGATGGTTCCAAGACGCGATCACTTCGGTGTGCTGGGGATCGAAGTCGTAGACCTCTTGCGCCTGCGCCGCGGCGCTGAGCGCTGTCAGGGCTAAACCCAACCAAAACCGCATATCCTCGCTCCTTACTTGCCTGAGCGCACACCTTAATCACAACGGGCTGGGGCCGCATCCGACACGTGCGTCATTATTTCTCTGACGAATGTATTCATTTGTATACAATTGTGCTAGGGTTCAACCCGTTGTCAGATTTGGTGACGGGTTTATAATTCGTGTTTAGGCTAATTAGGAGGATGCCATGAGGCTCTATCGTTTGCGCGCGTTCGCGGCCTTGTTCGGGCTGGTGAGCTGGGCTGCGGGGTGCGGCGCGGCGGAGCCTGAGGCGTTTTTTGGGGCGTGGTCGGGCGTGCTGGACGCGGGGGCTGCGCAATTGCCCTTGGTGGGCCATGTGAAGCCCGGCGAGGACGCGCCGCGCGCCAGCTTTGACAGCCCCGATCAAGGCGCGTTCGACGTGCCCGCGGACACCGTTGAGATTGACGCGGATGCGATCGCCATCGCTTGGACCAGCCCGCCTGCGAGGTTCGAGGCCACGCTGAGCGCGGACGCTCAAACCTTGGATGGCGCTTGGGTGCAAGGCGGCGCCCGGCTAGCGTTACGCTTGACCCGATCCGAAACCGCCGCCGCGCCGGAGCGGCCGCGGCCGCAAACCCCAAGCCCGCCCTTCCCCTACACGGCTGAGCTGGTGACGGTGGAGGCCCCGGACGCGCGCTTGGCGGGCGTGTTGACCACACCCGACGGCGCCGGGCCGTTTCCTGCGGCGCTGTTGATCTCCGGATCGGGACCGCAGGACCGGGACTCCACGATTTTTGGACACAAGCCGTTTTGGGTGATCGCCGATCATTTAGCCCGCGCAGGCGTGGCGGTGCTGCGGCTCGATGATCGGGGGGTAGGCGCCTCCACCGGGGACCGCAGCGCGGCCGATGTTTGGGATTTCGCAGCTGACGCCCGTGCCGCGTTGGATGTCTTGCGCGCCCAGGACCGGATTGACCCCGCGCGCACCGGTTTTATCGGCCATTCTTTGGGTTCAACGATCGCCGGCATAGCGGCCGGAGACGCCGCGCCGCCGCCGGACTTCATTGTGTCGCTCAATGGCGCCGGGGTGGATTTGAACCAGGTCTTGCGCGACCAACTCCGAGCGATCCTGGAAGCGTCGGGCGCAACACAGGCCGTTATCGCCGAGCAAGCCCGTGAACAAGCCGCGTTCTTAGACGCGGTGATCGCCGCCCCGGACGCCGCCACGGCCCAAGCCCGCGCCCGCGAAATCCTGGAGGCTCGCACGGGGCTCTCTGAGGCGGCGATTGCGGCGCAAATGAGTTTCGCCAGCGCCGGCATGCGCAAACTCTACCGCTATGACCCGCTGGAGGGGTATCGCGGGTATGCCGGTCCCGTGTTGGCGGTGTTCGGCGAACGCGACACCCAAGTGACGCCCGGGCTCAATGCGGGGCCGTTTCGGGTAGCCTTGGCCGAAAGCGCCTCAGACGTCGCGCGGGCGGTGGTGGTGCTCGACGGGTTGAACCATTTGCTGCAGCCGGCGGAAACCGGGGCGGTCGCGGAATACGCTCAGATCGAAACCACGATCGCGCCCGAAGCCTTGGCGCTGATCACCGAGTGGGTGTTGGCCTTGCAAGGGTAGCTGATTACCGGTTGGCGCCGGGGACCCATTTAACGTCGTCCGCGCCATTGGCGTTGGCGCGCCGCGCGGCGACAAACAACAGATCCGACAAGCGATTGAGATAGATCAAGGCTTGGTCATGCCCGCCGTGGGCGGTTTGGAACGCCACCGCCGCGCGTTCCGCCCGCCGGCATGCGGTGCGCGCCAGGTGTAGCCGTGCGGCCAGTTCGGTCCCCCCGGGCAGGACAAAAGAGTCAAGCGGCGGGATGGGGCCGTTCACCGCGTCAATGTCCGCTTCTAGCCGGGAGACTTGGGCCGGCGTCATTCGAAGCGGCGTCCAGCCCAGATCGTCTTTTTCCGGGGTGGAGAGGTCGGCGCCCGCGTCGAACAAATCATTCTGGACCCGCGCCAGGATCGCGTCGAGGGTGGGGTCCGCCTCCGCCAGCCCGACCCGGGCCAGGCCGATGGCGGCGTTGGCTTCGTCCACCTCGCCATAGGCCATGACACGCGGATCGGTTTTCGGAACCCGCGCGCCATCCGCGAGACCCGTGTCGCCCTTATCGCCAGTGCGCGTGTAAATCTTGTTGAGCTTGACCATGGCTTATCCGTATCGCGACTTGATCAGCCACCCCGCCACCAGGGCGATAACGGCGATGAATTGAAACAGAACCCTCAGCCGCATCATACGGTTGGATAAATTCTTCGCTTTTTCCCCGCGCAACAGCGCGTAAATGCCCACCGCCAGCGCCACGAGCACCGCCGCCAAAGCCACTATGATAATCAGATCGATCGCCGTTTCCATGGACGCTCGTGTAGGCGGGGGCGCGCGCGGAGTCGAGCCTTGAGCCCGCGTAAGGCGTGACCAGCGCCGCCCGCCAATCGGCGAACAACGTTTCCAGGCGGGACTTGTTGGCCCCCAGATCGGAATAACCGACCCGCGAGCGCGAATACGCGGCGATCACCGCGCCGGTCTCCTCCGGTCGGATGAGCAGATCCACATCGTCCTTGAACCGAAACAGCGCGGTTACGGCCACATATCGCGCGCGGATATCGCCATTGGGCTCGCGGCGGATTTGCGCCTCGGGCAATAGGCTCTGAAACGCCTCAAGCGCGGCCTCGGGGCTGACCGATACGCTCAGCGGCGCCAAATCGGCCTCGGCGACCGGGCACAGGCTCGGGTCGCAGGCGAGGGCGGTGTTCGGCGAGCTTGGCCGCGAAAGAGCGGAAAAATCGAGCCATGGGGCGTCGAGGTCGGGCGCGCCAGCGCAGGCGGACAGACCGATCGCGCCGAGCAGGCTGGCGAAGGCGGCGGGGCGGGGGGACATGACGGCTCTCCTTTAGGAACGATGGGATTTAACCCGAAGGGCTATGTGCGCCAACGTAAGGTGCAGGGCTCAACCGGGTTGCGCAGGGGCCGGCCTTCGGCCTGCGCCGCCGACCAGTCCCGGGCCAGGGCGTAGAACCATTGGATCGGCCGATCCGCGTCGCGCGCGTAGATTGGTGCGCCGGCTTGGTCCGCCAGCGCGGCTTGACCGGCCAAAACCGCGCCGTCCTGGGCCAGGAACCGGCGGGTGAAAGCGGCCAGGGCGGGCTTGAAGAGGCTGAACCAGGGCGCGCTCCACCAAAAAACCTGGGTCATCCGCGAACGGTTCGCCTCCAGCGGCGTGACGGCGGTTAAAGCGATGAAGGCGAACCGCGGCGCCTGGAAGATTTCATAACGCACGGCGGGCAGTTCAAAGCGGATTTCGCACACCGGATCGGCGCCAAACACGTAATAAAGCCGGCTATTCGAGGAGGGACGATGGGGCGCCATCGTGAACCCGAGCGGTAACGGCTCGTACTGCTTGGCCTTGTCGCGCAAGGTGTTCGAAGACCGCCAGAACCATTGCCGATGCACGTAAGGACCATGGGCGGGGTCTACAAAGCCGCACGCTGCTTGGTCCCACGACGCCGCGACATCGACGCTGACCGCCAATTTTGGCGCGCCCAGCGCCTTGGCGCCAACACCCGGCGGGGCGCTGGAGGGCGCGGCCGCCGCGCGCAGATCAAGTTGGGGCGCGACCCACACCACGCCGTCGCGTTCGCAAACCGGCCAGCGGCGGGCTTGGATCCGCCCGACGTCGAAGTCTTGGTCCGCGGGGACTGAAGGGGCGGCCGCGCAGACCCCGTCTTGGGTTCGGAACCGCCAGCCATGATAGGGGCATTCGACCGTCGGCCCTTCCTCGCCGAGGTCTCGCAGTCGACCATCGGACAATCGCGCCCCGCGATGGGGGCAGGCGTTAAGAAAGGCAAACATCGCGCCCTCGCGCGTGCGGCCCATCGCGAGGGAACGCCCCGCCAATTGGGTCTCCACAAGCCGGCCAGGCTTGAACGCCTTGGACAGCCCCACGACGTGCCACAAGTTCGACAGCGGTTCGATCATGCGGCCGCGCGTCGCCCTTTAACCCTAACGCGCGGGCCGAATTGAGCGAACACCACGCCGGCGACCACAAGCACAGCGCCAATGATGCGCAAACCTGTCAAAGCCTCCCCCAAAACCGCCCAGCCGAGGCCGGCCGCCACCACGGGCTGGATCAAAAACGGCGCCGCTCCAGCCGCCGCCGGCAAACGCCCCAACCCGTAAATTACGCCACCCTGGCCGATCACGTGCACGCCCGCCAAGCCGACCAGGCATCCCCAACCCTTCGCCGTCGCTGGCAGCAGGGTTTCGCCCAGCGCTAAGCCGAGCCCGCCCAGGATCGCACATGTCACGAGCGAGGAGGCGAACAGCACTTGCCCCACGCCCAACCGATCGCGCGCCGCCTTAATGGCGAACACGTAACCCGCATACCAAAACGCGGTCAAAAAACACAAGAAGTCGCCAAAAAGGCGGTCCGGCGCGACCGCAAGGTTCGCCCCTGTTAGCGCCGCAGCCCCCAGGGTCGCCACCCCGAGGCCCGCCACAAGCCGGGGTTCGAGCCGGTGCTTGAGCCAAAGCCAGGACGCCAACGCCACCAACATGGGCGCTAAATTGACGAACAAGGACGCGTTCGCCGCTGTGGTTCGTAGTATCCCGAAATTCCACGTCGCCATGTCCCCGGCGAACAACACCCCCGCCAGAGCGGCGATGCGCCAGTCCGCAGCCGCGCGCAGCCCGGGTCCGCGCGCCGCATAAGCCCAAACCCCCAGCAGCGGCAACGCCAAGGCGAAGCGCCAAAACGCGGTCAGGGTGGGTCCGGTTTCCGACAACCGCACCAAAATCACCACCGCCCCTAAGGCCGCCGCGCCGACGCACACCGATACGAACGCCACAGCGGTTTCGCTCGCGCTTGGCGCGGGGGCGGGCGCGGTCACGGGTTCACGCTCTTAGGCGCGGCCTCAGCGCGCGCGCGCACGGCCTCGGGGGTCAGTCCCTCCGCTCGCATCGCACGCAGGGTGGCCGCTTTATCGCGCTTGGCCAGGCGTTTGCCGTCCGGCCCCAGGATCAGCTTATGGTGACGGTAAACCGGCGTTGGCCAGTCCAACAGCGCTTGGAGCAGCACGTGCAAACCTGTGGAAGCCACCAAGTCGACCCCGCGCACCACATGGGTGATCCCTTGCTGGGCGTCGTCATGGCAACACGCTAAATGATAGCTTAGTCCTGCGTCTTTCCGCGCGATCACCGCGTCGCCGGTCAGCTCAAGGCGCGCGGGCGTCCATCCCGGGGCCTCGCCGATCTCCCTATAGCCCAATTCCGTCCAAGCCGGGCCCAGCCGGGCCTGCGCGGCGCTCAAGCTGATCCGCCAGGCGAAGGGTTCGCCTTTATCCAGGCGCGCGGCCTCTTCATCGCGGCTTAAGGGCGCGCTGGGTCCGGGATAAGCGGATACGCCGTGCGGCGCCCGAACGATGTCCGCGAGGATTTCGGGACGAGTTTTAAAGCAGCGATAGAGCACGCCCATCGCCTGGAGCCGATCAAGGCTCGCGCGGTGCGCGGCGACATGCTCGGATTGGCGGCGCACTGGGCGCTCCCAGTCCAGGCCAAGCCACGCGAGGTCTTCGTAAATCGCGGTTTCGAACGCGGCCCGGCGCCGCCCTGGATCAATGTCTTCGATCCGAAGGAGAAACGCGCCGCCATGGTTTCGGGCGAAATCGCTGGCCTGGAACGCGGAATAGGCGTGGCCGAGATGCAGATACCCGGTCGGGCTGGGTGCGAACCGTGTTCTCACCGCCCCCACGTGTGCGCCCTACAAGCGAAGCTCGCCGTCCAGGATTGCCTGTCGCTTAGCCGCGTCTAGTGGGACGAACGTGCCCGCCTGGGGATCGGCGACGTAAAGCGGCTCTTGAACCTTGTCGGGGTCAAAGCCGTCCGCCACCAGGTCCATCTTACGGTACTTGAAGGTGACCGTGGTCTCGTACTCTTCATGTAGGCGCAGAAACACCGAGCGGGCGAAGGGCGGAAGCGAGGTGCTCACATGCTCGAACAGCG
>JBHJGU010000108.1:0-43830 GCA_050331475.1 Maricaulaceae bacterium
CAAAGCCTTCTACGAACGCCTCATCGCCAACGGAAAACCCAAAATGACCGCCCTCACAGCCGTCATGCGAAAGCTCATAACCCTCGCAAACGCCAAAATCAGAGACGCTCAACTCGCCCAACAAACAGGGTAGATGACGCCACGTCCTTAACCCGGCCGCAGAGCCGGCGCCGGCAGTCCCTCCGCCCTGATCGCAAGACGCGCAGGCTAGACAACGCTGGCGCCGCGCGCCTACATCCCGCAGCTATGTCAGAGGATGATTACGGCTCTTGGCGGGTGACCGCCCGCGGCGCGAAGTCCGCCTGCGAGGCGTGCGCGCAAGCGCTTGAGACCCTTATCGATGCGGACACCACCGCTTATGGCCTATTTGAAGAGGTCGAGGGCGGCGCCTGGCGGCTCGACGTCTACACCCAAACCGCTGCGGACACGGCGCAGGTGGAGGCCTTGCTCCGCTCCGCGCCAGAGCTTGGGGTGGAGACCGAGCGCCTGGCCGATGCGGATTGGCTCGCGCTCGCGCTCTCGGGCCTACCCCCGGTCTATGCAGGCCGGTTCATAGTCTACGGCGCCCACGACGCCGGTCGGGTTCCGAAAAACGCCGTCGGCTTGCGGATCGAGGCGGGCCAAGCCTTCGGCACCGGCCATCACGGCACGACCAAGGGCTGCCTGATCGCCTTTCATGATCTGCTCAAGCATTGGACGCCGCAAGCCGTGCTCGACCTGGGCGCGGGCACGGGCGCGCTCGCCATGGCGGCCGCCAAGACCACTCAAGCCGCGGTGATCGCCACGGATATCGACCCAATCGCGGTGAGAATCATCGGTGAGAACGCCCGGTTGAACGGCGTGGAGCACGCCATCACGCCGCTGCGCGCGGACGGCTTCCGCCATCCCCTGTTACGAGGGCTGAGCGTCGATCTGGTGTTCGCCAATATCCTCGCCAACCCGTTGATCGGGCTGGCGAGGGATGTGGCGATCGCTGTTCGCCCAGGCGGGCGGGCGATCCTCTCGGGCTTGCTTTTCGCCCATGAGCGCAAAGTGCGCGCGGCCTATCTGAACCGCGGCTTTACGCTCGAGCACCGCCATCGCCTGGACGGCTGGGCGACGCTGGTGATGCGCAAGATTTAAATCGCGCGCAGGGCCCGACGGGCGCGACGGATGTCACGGGCGGGCAGCAAAGCGCGCGTCGCAGCCGGCGCGAGGTTCAGGGCGTTCAACCCACCTGCGGCGGGACGCTCAGACACGGCGGCGACGGATGCTTTGGCGATGGGAGGAACGGTTTGCAGTGTGGAGAGAGACATGGCTTTAACTTTCCGACCAAGGCCCCTTGGGTGGGGCCAATTTTTCACTTGACAGATCGGGATTTGGTCAGTCGCGGCGCGTTTAGAAGCGCCAAACCGTCAACCCGGCTATGCGCAAATGGAGCCTTTGGCGCACCAACCCGATCGGCGCGAACTTAAAACATCCGCAGCGCAAAGTGCGCACGGTTCCAATCGCGCACGGTTAGCCCGTGGTCGGGCCGCGCCGGGGTCAGATCGACCGCCGCCAGGCCGATGGCCGCGCGCGCAGCGGTGTCCGCGTCACAGGCTTGCTGGTTTGGGATATTCGGGTCCGCGGGCCGCCGTGCGCCCATGATTTGGGTCAAGCTTTGAAAGACCGACATCGTTCTATCTCCAATGTCCTGATCTCATGTCAGGTCATAACGCGACGGATAATTATGCTGCATGTGCGAAATGAGAAGCGCCATCGCCTCAAGCCGGCCATGCGGATTTGACGATGCTCGATGGGCGCGCCACAGTCCGCGCGCCCGCCAGCTAGAAGGAAGATTGTTATGAGCCTGCAGACCTTTGAGGTGCGCGGCGGCCCCGGTTTCGGACGCCGCAACGTTCCGCGCTTGCGCCAAACCTTGGCGAAGCGGGGTCTCGACGGACTGATCATTCCCCACGAGGACGAATATCAAAACGAATACGTGCCCCCCGCTTTGGATCGCTTGCTGTGGGCCACGGGCTTTACGGGATCGGCCGGCGCCGCGGTGGTGATGGCGGACCGCGCGGCGATGTTTGTGGACGGCCGCTATACCCTGCAAGTGCGCGCGCAGGTGGATAACGATTTGTTCCAGTATGAGGACTTGGTCGAGCCGGGCTTAGCCGCTTGGTTAGCGGACAATCTGCGGGCGGGCGAACGGCTCGGCTATGATCCACGCTTGCATACGCCCGATGGGCTGGCCCGGCTAAACGCCTCCGCCGAGCGCGCGGGGGCGGTTTTGGTCCCCGTAGATCCCAATCCTATTGACACGGCCTGGAGCGATCGGCCCAGCCTGTCGAAAACCCCCTTCACCGCCCATCCGGCGCAGTATGCGGGCGAAGACTCCGCATCGAAACGGGCTCGGCTTGCGGATGATCTCACCCAGGCCAAGCACGCAGCGGCGGTGATCACCGCGCCGCCCTCCATCGCTTGGCTGTTGAACATTCGCGGCTCAGATGTGGCGTGCACTCCGCTCGCGCTCGGTTCGGCGATCCTCTACGCGGACGGCCGGGCGGTGTTTTACACGGACCTCGACAAGGTCGACGCGGACCTGCGCGCCCATCTGGGTCCTGATGTCAGCGTGCGCGCGGAAACCGAGTTCGGGGACGCGCTGGAGGCCCTGTCCGGCGCGGTCAGCCTGGACCCGCAGCTGTGCTCGGCCTGGGCGTTTGACCGGGTCGCGGCCGGGTCGGCGGAGATTGTCCGCGCGCCAGACCCATGCGCCCTACCCCGCGCGCGGAAAAACCCGGTCGAAGCGGAAGGCGCGCGCGAAGCCCATCGGCGCGACGGCGCGGCGCTGGCGGCGTTTCTCTACTGGCTCAGCCACGAAGCGCCTAAAGGCGGGCTCGACGAAATCCAGGTAGCGCTGAAACTGGAGGCCTGTCGGCAAGCGACCGGCGCGCTGCAAGACATCAGCTTTGAGAGCATTTCCGGCGCCGGGCCGAACGGCGCGATCGTCCATTACCGTGTGAATGCGGAAACCAATCGCGCCCTGCAACCGGGCGGTCTGTTCCTGATCGACTCCGGCGCGCAATATCTCGACGGCACCACGGACGTCACCCGCACGCTCGCCATCGGCGACCCCAGCGCGGAAATGCGTGAACGCTACACCTTGGTCCTGAAAGGGCATATCGCGTTGGCCTCGGTGCGCTTCCCCCCCGGCATTGGCGGGATCAATCTCGACGCTTTGGCGCGCGCGCCGCTTTGGGCGGCGGGGTTCGATTATGACCACGGCACCGGGCACGGGGTGGGCAGCTATTTGGGCGTCCATGAGGGCCCTCAGCGGATCGCCAAACGCCAGTCCGACGTTGCGCTGGAGCCCGGCATGATCGTCTCCAACGAGCCAGGCTATTACAAATCGGGCGCTTACGGCATCCGGATCGAGAATTTGCAGATCGTCACTGAGGCTGAAGCGGTCCCCGGCGGCGAACGCGCCATGCTGGGCTTCGAAACGCTGACGCTTGCGCCGTTCGACCGGTCGCTCATTGACGCGGACGCGCTCAGCCCTGCCGAACGGGCCTGGGTGGACGCCTATCACGCCCGCGTGCTCGCCGAAGTCGGCCCCAGGGTCGACCCAGAGGTTCGCAAATGGCTGGAGACCGCGTGCGCGGCGCTCTAACCGCCTCGCAAAACCGCGACCGCCTCAAGTCCTGATTGCAAAAAAGAGGCGAAATTGCGCATATAACAAAGTGAAGGCTGGTGTCTCGATGCTTGTCAACGTGCTTTCATTTGTAAAACTCTAATTTAATAAATCATTAACCCAAATTGAATTAGCTCGATTGTGGGGACCGACTGGAAAGTCGGAGTTTGGGCCAATTAGGTGTCCTATGGCGTTGCCTGCGTATAAGGAACGGACCGATGCGCCGCAGTCTTGTCGGAAGGTCAAACCGGTGAAGTGTGCGGCTTGCGGGGTCCCCTTAGTCGGCGGATCAACCTGCGCTGATGTGGACACATTGAGCTGCCCATGCTGCGCGATCTCGGCGACGCGGGCGGCGGTCGATCAAGAAGTCGCTGAGTACATCCAACATCGGTTCGCCGCCCGCTTACATGCCGACATTACGGCGGCGACGGCGAACAACGCACATCTGACGGTCCACCTTGATCCCTTGCCCGTGCGCAGATTCCGTTTTGTGGTGGATCTGGAGGTTTAAGCCCCACCACCCGAAATCAGCGCCAGCCACTGCGCTTCCGTCAGCATCGTGCGGACCGGTCTTGCTGGCCTTCATCGCCCTGATGCTTTGATGGGCTTGGCGCACATCTATGCAGACGATGGCGACGCCCAGCTGCTTCAGACCAAGACGGATGGCGCCGCTCATCCGCCCCGTATCGATCTCGCCACGCTCGATGAACCCTACCTGCTCGAGACCCTCGGCGATCGTTTTCGGCTCGCTGCTGATCGTCGACGAGCTCGGCTTCGCGCCGTTGTCGAAAACCGGCGCGGAACTGCTCTTCGCGGTGTTCTCACAGCGCTAAGAAAGCGGATCGACGATCGTCATCACCAATTTGCCGTTCGACGAATGGACTGAAGTGTTCGGATCGGAACGACTGAGCGGCGCGCTCCTTGATCGGCAAACACACCACGTTCATATCCTTGAACTCAATGGCGACAGCTACCGTCTCTCCGAGGCGAAGCGAAAGCGCTCTCCAGAACCAAAGAACTAGACCGCCAGCTCCAGTGCGGAATGGACAAAAGGCGCGCTCTGCCTCGTGACGGTCAGCGCGCCGTTTGCGTCCTTCGGCACACTATGCCGCCGCCACGCAAGTAGCCCATTTTTGAACCGCTCCGTGGCCCAATTTTGCGCCGCCGTGGAAATCAGATCTTATATCTCAATTATTCAGTAAGGGGCTGTCCCAGATGTTCAGCGTTTTGAGTAGGGTTTGAGCCAGTCTCGCAGGGTCTTCAAGAGGGCGTTGGGCGGTCCGTAATTGAAGCGCCATTCGCATTCCTTGATGAACAGCAGGAAGTTTTGGCGGGGGATTCCATTGTAGCGGCGCAGATGGCGTTTGGCCTGATTCCAGAAATTCTCGATGCCGTTGATATGGTTGTCTCGATCGGCGACGAGCTTGGAATGGTTAATCCGCATATGGTGGAAATCGGTGATGTCGAGTTGGTCGTAGGCGCGGAAGCTATCGGTGTAGACGACGCTGTCGGGCTGAACTTTACAAGCGATTATAGGGATTAACGTATCGGATCGCGTATCCTTCACCGGCAAGACGAACACGCGCCCGCCGCGCTTGAGAAGCCCGAAGACGGGGACCTTGCCAGCCGCGACCTTGCCAGCCGCGCCCCGACCGCGTTTCCCCTTCCGCACCCCGCCGAAATAACTTTCGTCGACCTCCACCTCGCCGGCCAGTTCGCCCGCTTCGATCGCCAAATTCTCGGGGATGACGACGCGCAGTCGGTGATAGAAGGTCGCCGCCGTGTCCTTGTTCACGCCGATCAGGGCGGCCGCTGTGCGAGCCGGCGTCCCCGCCACAAAGTGTTCGATAAGCCGATTGGTCCGATTATGCGTAAGCCTTGAATGCTTTAGCTGCATCCCACCATCCTAAATGTCTCAGACATCTGGGACAGCCCCTTCAGTAAAACGGGAAACCGCAGTTACTCCATGGGACCAAGTGGTTCGTCATGATCAACATAGGCGCCAAACGCCTGTCGAAAAAAAGCCACACATTGAGTCAATTGAAGTTCACCGTTATTGTTCTTTTCTAAATATGGATCTAGCTCTAGAACAATATCAATATATTTAGTGTCACCGTTTCTCACGCCTTCAATATTGTCGAAGAGGATTCTCTTAGCAGCAACCTTCTGTGATCTATCATCGTACACGCTATCGGTCCATGGCATTCTGATGACGATGGAAGAGCAATCAGGCGCTTGCACGCCTGGAAGATCTGGCTTCAAATAGATTTCAAACATTCCACCATCGGAAAAACGATAGCCAATATCGGGGTCTATTGGCGCTTGATCGTTCGGCGTTAACATTGAAGTTGTCAACGGCAATTGTAAGTGATGATATGTCCGGCCTTGGAAATTATTCTCGCGCACATCCGAAGACTGCGCATTAGAGCCAAGAGCTACAGTAAAAATCAATGCCGTCGTCAAAATCTGGAACAGATTTCGAAAAGCCTTCATTTGCACGACTCCCGAAATGTAATTGCACCTCCATTATAAGCAGCCCAGTCCGATTTGAGCTTCGACGGTGTTCCTTTACCTAGTGGCGTATTATAGTGCTTTTTCCAATAATCAGCGATTGACGTGGTGTCCCCAAATTTAGGTATACTTTCTTTAACTCGAAAATAATGAACCCTCGCGATCGCGGCAGCATAATTATCATTGTATTCTAGTTCAATAATTTTATTTGCATTAGTAGTTGTCATAATAGACTCTACTTCTTTAGCAAGTTTTAGTCTGTAAGCCAGGAAATTGGCCCAGATGTCGTCATGTGTTTTTGGTTCGATCTGGAAGAAGCTAAGCGCTGGTCCGCGTATCTGGCGGCGGTGTTTCAATCCTTGGCTTTCATGTAGGGCAGTCGCAATCAGCAACTGACTGGCCGCCTTCGAAAAGGGTATTGATGAAAGCGCGCAAAGAACGGGCTCAATCACAAGGGTTGTAAATTCTTGAGGCGTGAAGGTCTTCTGACATGCCAAATGCAAAGAAACTCCCAATTTATTCTCCAATTTTTCTCCGCATTCGGGCGCACATCACGTCGCTTTATCATATTTACATCAATGACATAAAATTCTTATGCGATCAATAGTGTCCCCGATAGATTCGATCAGTGTCTTCAAGGCAAATTCCTCATTTCCCAGCATAGGATGAAGTTTAGCGGCCATTGAGGCGCTTGTGAAGCGGATCGGACGGCAGAACCTGTCCGTGATCGCGTGGATTTTGGTCGTTCGGCCGCCCCGTGAGCGGCCGATGTCTTGCGACTTCTCGTCCCTTTTCCACCCGCTGTCGAGCGGTGCGCGCGAACGGCGGAACGGTCGATAGGGTCTGGCTCGGCGGACGTCTCGCATCGGCCAGCGCCGCGCGCCCGCCCTCACGATGCCGGCGCAGCCATTTCCAGACCGTGCGCCTGGACACGCCAAACTCCGCGGCGATCTGCGCCACCGGGCGTCCCGCGGCGTGGCGGGCAACCATCAGCGCTCGACTATGCTCAGTGGTGCGGGCATTCTGATGCGGGTTGTTCATCCGTCTCGGTCCTCGGCTGGAGTTTGGGGATTGCAGCCTAAACCCGAACCGGGTGAACAACCTTCCGAGATTTCACACCTATACGGCGGATCAACCTGCGCCGATGTCGACACACTGAGCTGCCCATGCTGCGCGATCTCGGCAACGCGGGCGACGGTCGATCAAGAGGTCGCGGACTTCATCCGGCACCGGTTCGCCGCCCGCTTACATGCCGACATTACGGCGAAGACGGCGAACAACGCACATCTGACGGTCCACCTGGATCCCTTGCCCGTGCGCAGCTTCGGTTTTATGGTGGATCTGGAGGCTAAAGCCCCACCATCCGAAATCAGCGCCAGCCACTGCGCTTCCGTCAACGTCGTCACCCCAAGCTCGGTGGCCTTTTTAAGTTTCGAGCCCGCCCCAGGCCCGGCGACGACGTAATCCGTTTTCGGCGACACCGAGCCCGCCACCTTGGCCCCTAACGTCTGGGCGCGCGCTTTGGCTTCATCCCGCGTCATTTGTTCAAGCGTGCCGGTGAACACAACGGTCTTGCCGGCCACGGGGCTGTCTTGGGCGGGCGTGGTCTCGTCTAAAACAGTGACGTGTTCGAGCAACCGGTCCAACGCGGCGGCGTTATGGGGTTCGGCGAAGAATTGCCCCAGCGCGTCACACGCAGCCGCCCCCACCCCGTCAATGGCGAGAAACGCTTCGCGCTCCGGGCTTTCAGCATCAAGGAACCCCGCCGCGGCTTCGTGGAAGCTCGCCCAATCGCCATAGGCGCGCGCGATCGTCTGCGCGGTCGTCTCGCCCACATGACGCACGCCTAACGCATTGAGAAACCGTGCGAACCCAAGTTCGCGACGCGCACGGACGGCCTCGAACAGGTTGCGCACCGAGAGCGCGCCGAAGCCTTCGCGATCCTCCAGCTTGAGCGTGTCGTTGCGCGTCTGGAGGGTGAAAAAATCCGCAGGCTCTTTGATCTCGCCCGCCTCGAAAAACGCTTCGATTTGCTTCGCGCCCAGGCCCTCAATGTCGAACGCCTTGCGGCCGACGAAATGCTTCAAATGCTCAATACGCTGGTGCGGGCAGGCGAATTCGCCTGAACACCGCGCCACCGCCTCGCCCTCCGGTCGCACCGCGGGGGTTTGGAGCGGGCATGGGCAGGTTTGCGGAAACGCGAATGGACCCCCACGACCCTCGCGCTCCGGATCAACCACGCGGACGATTTGAGGGATCACGTCGCCCGCGCGCTGAACGATCACTGTGTCCCCGGCGCGCACGTCTTTGCGCTTGATCTCGTCCTCGTTGTGCAAGGTGGCGTTGGAGACCACCACCCCGCCCACCGACACGGGCTTGAGCTTGGCGACCGGGGTCAGCGCGCCCGTCCGGCCCACTTGGATCTCGATCCGGTCCAACACAGTGGTCGCTTGCTCGGGCGGGAATTTGTGCGCAATCGCCCAGCGCGGAGCACGCGAGACAAACCCCAGTCGATCTTGCAGGCTTAAGTCATTGATTTTATAAACCACCCCATCAATGTCATACCCCAGCTCGGCGCGTTTGGCCTCAAGCGCGCGATAGCGGGCCAGCAAGGGCGTCACATCAGCGTTAACCACGCCGGCGTCGCTTCTGAGAAAGCCGACCGCGTCGCAGGTGAAATCCGGATTGGTCTGAAACCCCCACGCTTTGAGTTTCGCCACCGCTTCGGTTTGTTGCGCGGCGAAGGGCGCGCTCGCCGCGCCCCACGCATAAGCGAAGAACCGCAAGGGCCGTTGGGCGGTCAACCGCGGGTCGATCTGGCGCAAAGAGCCGGCGGCGGCGTTACGCGGATTGGCGTATTGCGGCTTGCCCGCTTCAGCTTGGGCGGCGTTAAGCGCTTCGAAATCCGGCCAGGCGAGGTAGACCTCGCCGCGGATCTCGATCGTCCCCGGCCAGCCCTCCCCGTCAAGCGCCCGGGGAATGGTCCCAAGCGTACGCAGGTTTTCGGTGACGTCCTCGCCCACACGACCGTCGCCCCGGGTCGCGCCTTGGACCAAACGGCCGTTTTCATAAAGCAGGTTCGCCGAGAGCCCGTCGATTTTCGGCTCGGCGGTGACCTCCAACGCGACGTCCGCGGGCCAGTTGAGAAACCGACGCACCCGTTCGACGAACTCCGCCACGTCCTCCTCGTCAAAGGCGTTATCGAGCGAGAGCATGGGCGCTTTGTGCGCTCGCTCCGCAAAACCTCTAGCGGGAGCCGCGCCTACACGCTCGGACGGGCTGTCTGCGCGTTTCAGCTCCGGAAACCGCGCCTCAATCGCCGCGTTGCGAGACTTGAGCGCGTCATAAGCGGCGTCGGAGATTTTTGGCCGATCGTCTTGGTAATAAGCGCGATCAAGGCGAGCGAGTTCTTTGGCGAGCCTTCCAAGTTCGGCTTCGGCTTCGCCCGCATTCAGCGCTTCGACGTCTTTTAGCGCGCTCATAAGTGTCCCCAACGACTAAGCGCTCATCAGCGCGCGAGCCGCGGCGCGCGCCTCCTCGGTGATCTCCGCGCCGGCGAGCATGCGGGCGAGTTCTTCGCCCCGCGCCTCCCCGGTCAGCGGGATGACTTGGGTCACCGTGCTCTCCCCATCCACCCGTTTTTCGATGCGCCAATGGGCGTTGGCCCGCGCGGCGACTTGGGGTGAGTGGGTGACCACCAACACTTGCGCGCTGCGGGCCAATTGGGCGAGCCGCCGACCCACCGCGTCCGCCACCGCCCCGCCGACGCCTTGGTCGATTTCGTCAAAAACTAGCACTTGGGGCCCGCCTGCGCTGGCCAAGCACACCTTCAGAGCCAAGGCGAACCGGCTGAGTTCCCCGCCCGAGGCGATACGGTCGAGCGAGCCGAACGGGGCGCCGGGATTGGCGGCGATCTCAAAGCGGACCTTATCCCACCCTCCGGGCCCCGCATTCGCAGGGTCCGGGCTGACCACCGTACGAAACCGCGCTTTGTCGAGCTTGAGCGGCGGCAATTCGGCGGCCACGGCCTCATCAAGCCGCGCCGCCGCGTCTGTCCGGGCGGTGCTTAGCGCTTGGGCCGCCTCCTCAAAGGCGGTTTGGGCCTGCGCGCAATCCGCCTCCGCGGTTTTCAGCGCATCCTCCGCCCCCTCTAGCGCGAGGGCGCGGGCCGCCATGTCCGTGCGCAAGTCCGATAGGGCGTCCACATCCACCCCGTGCTTTCGCGCCACAGCGCGCAGCGCAAACAAACGCTCCTCGACCCGCTCCAACCGTCCCGGCTCGACGTCGAACCGCTCCGCCGCGTCGGTCAGGGCGTCGCGCGCCTCCCCGGCTTCGATTAAGGCGCGCTCCAAAGCTTGGGCGGCCCGGGTCAAGGCCTCAGAGGGCGCGCCGGCCTCCGCGTTTAACTTCGCAGCGGCCCGCTCCACGCCCGCTAAAGCGCGCGCAAGACCCGCCTCCAGGCCGCCAGTGTCCGCAACCGCCTCCGCAGCGGCTTGCAACTCAGTCAGACACGCCGCCGCATTCATCATAAAACTTCGTTCTTTAGCCAGCTCCGCCTCCTCGCCGGGGCGCGGATCCAACCGGTCCAACTCGGCTAGCGCTTCGGTCAAAAAGTCCCGATCCGCGTTGGCCTTCGCCTGTTCTGCCTGCAGCCGGTCGCGCTGCTCACAGGCCTCCCGCCACCGCCGCCACGCTTGCGCGCATCCCGCGCCAGCGACGCCGAGCCCACCAAAGGCGTCAAGCAACGCTTGATGCTCGGCGGGGTTCATCAATCCGCGTCCGTCATGTTGGCCATGGACTTCGACCAGCCCCGCACCCATGTCGCGCAGCGCGCCCGCCCGCACCGGTTGGTCGTTGATGAAGGCGCGGCTTCGGCCGTCTGCAGTGATGACACGACGGAACATGAGGGGTTCGCCGGGCTCCGCCTCCAGCCCGAGCGCCTCTAAGCCTGCCCAGACCGCATGCTCAGCGGGCGGCTCGAAACCCGCTGCAGCGGTGAGTTGAGCCTCGCCCGCACGCACCAGACCCCGTTCGCCGCGTCCGCCCAAAGCGACACCTAACGCGTCGAGCAAAATGGATTTTCCGGCCCCGGTTTCGCCCGTCAAAGCGGTTAAACCTGGACCGAGATCCAACTCCAGCGCGGTGATCAGGACAAGATTGCGAACGCTTAAACGGGTCAGCATTGGGCGGTCGATTCGATTTGACCGGCCCAGTTTACCAGATCATCGCCTAAAAGACGCGCCCCAACGTGGCGCCCCAGATCCCGCGGTTTTCGCCAGCGGCGGCTTCGCCCGTCGGTTCGCGGTTCATTTCCCGATCAATGACCTTATAAGAGCGCTCATACCATTCGCCGCCAGGATAATTATACCCCAGCACGGCGGCGGTTTGGATCGCCTCGTCCATAACGCCTAAGGACGCATAAGCCTCGGTCAACCGATGCAGCGCTTCTTCCACGTGAATGGTGTCTTGGTACTCGTCAATCACGCGTTTGAACCGTTTGATCGCG
Source organism: Maricaulaceae bacterium (assembly GCA_050331475.1). Lineage (GTDB taxonomy): Bacteria > Pseudomonadota > Alphaproteobacteria > Caulobacterales > Maricaulaceae > JBHJGU01. The sequence continues at coordinate 11,676 of JBHJGU010000108.1, forward strand.
GCTAAGTGGTGGTTTTTGGACAGGTAAAACCGGCCAACCTCCATCTCTTTGCCCGCTAAGTGGCTGCGAACCATATCGATTTTGATCCGCGCGTCGGTGGCGTAATCGGTCTCTGGATACCGTTGAACAACTTGGTTCAATGCCCCAAGCGCCAATTCGGTTGTGCGTTGGTCGCGACCAACATCGGTAATGCGTTCAAAATGGCTCTGCGCGATCAAGTGAAACGCGTAAGGCGTGGACACTGAGCCAGGATGGAGCGCAATAAACCGCTCCGCCGTCGTGATCGCTTCCTCATACTGGTTAGCCTGATAAGCGGAATACGCGGACAGTAAGATCGCCCGCCGCGCCCATTCGGAATAGGGGTGCTGGCGCTCCACTTCGTCGAACTGAAGGATCGCTTCATCATAGCGGCGCCGATCGAGCTCCTCTCGCCCTGTCAAGAACAAGGTTTCCGCAGGTGTGGCGACAAACTGCAGCGCCTCGCGCTTGTCCGACGCACACGCGCTGAGCCCCAGCAACCCTGTGGCCCACGCACACGCTACAAGGATTGACCGTGCACCGCGAATATCCATCGCCGCCTCCGAATAACGCTCTCTTGTTGAGCACAAGCTTACGCGCGACGTCCGCGCCGAACAAGCGGTTACGGCGCCTCGGCCTGACCGTCAGCCGTGCTGAAAATTCCTACTCACCGTAATTTCACGACAAACATCGCTATTGCGCTAGTCTGCTCGACAAACTGACGTATATTATAGTGTAGCCGGGAAAACGTTCGCGCCGCTGCGACGTTAAAGACCGGCTCAGGAGCACGCTTCGATGGACCAGATTAATGTGCGCGGTGCGCGGCTGGCGTACATCGTCGACCAGCATGTCGGAGAACGGATCCGCCAGCGGCGCACCTTGTTGGGCTTCACCCAAGAGCAATTGGCCGAAGCGCTCGATATTTCTTACCAACAGATCCAAAAATATGAGACGGGGTCGAACCGCGTCAGCGCGGGCCGCCTGTTTCAAATCGCCCGCCGGCTAGAGGTCGAGGTCGGTTACTTTTTCGACGGGTTGGAGACCGTTGGCCCCAACCGCAGCATGCCCCATGGCGGCTCAAATCGCGCCGTGATCGAATTGGTTCGGAACTTCAACGATATTACTGATGCGATTATGCGTGCGTCGGTGGCCAATCTGGTGAAAACGTTGGCGGAGCGGTGTGCTTGCCCCCCAGCGTCAGATGCGGAAATATCGTCTAGCGCTAACGGCGCGGGATCGAATGGCGCAGGGTCGAACGGTCATGGCGCTGGGGCGCAATCCTAGTGCTGTTGGTTAGATTTTAAGCCGCGCCTGAAGACCGAGCGGCATCTTTGTCAATCCCCAGCGTTACAGCCTCAAGCGCGCCTGGCGTGGCGAACAACGCCGCCAAGGCGCGATGGTTTACGGCATGTCCCGGCCGTTCAACGACGTAGCGCCCCTGGATCGGCGCGCCGGCCACCGCAAGATCGCCAATAATATCCAGCACTTTATGGCGAACGCACTCATCGGCGAATCGCAACCCCTCCGGATTGGCGACCCGACCCTGGTCCAAGACCACCGTATTCGCCAACCCTGAGCCGAGCGCTAGACCTTGGGCGCGCAGCGCGGCAGCCTCGGCTGCGAACCCAAAGGTTCGGGCTGCGGCGATCTCAGCGCCGAAAAGCTCAGCGTCGATCAACCCTTGAAAGGTTTGCCGTCCGACGCCGGGGTCGGCGTAGTCCACCGTTGCGGCGATCTCAAAACCTGAGGCATGGGGCTCAAACCGCGCCCAAGCCTCGTCTAGACGCACCTCGACAGCCGCGCGAACCGCCCAAACCCGGCGCGGCGCGGCGTATCGCCGAATGCCGGCGGACTGAATTAGCCGAGCGAAAACCAGCGCAGAACCGTCCAAGATAGGCGCTTCTTCGCCGTCGAGCTCGATAAGCGCATTATCGACGCCCAAACCGCTCAGGGCGGCGAGGACGTGCTCCACCGTTCGCACGCGCGCGCCCGCGGCGTTGATCAAGGTGACCCCGAGCCGCGTGTCCCCAACCGTATTCGGGTTGATCAGGATATCTGCATCAGCTTCGGATGCGCCCGCGGCGACCATATCGACGCGCCGGAACCGGACACCGCTATTGGCTGGCGCTGGGCGAAGCGTCAATCGCGTCCGAACACCTGTATGAACGCCCCGCCCGATGCAAAACGCCATTCCGGCTAAACTGGTCTGCCGCACGCTTGTCCACCCTACGCCACGCCCTCGGTATTGGGGTAGCCTGCAACGGAAGCGCAAGCAATTAACGCTGTGTTTCGGCGTCTTACCGGCGCAGCAACATTTAAGGCCGCGCCTGTAAGATGGACTGGTTAGTTCGCCTGACGACGCAGGAAGGCGGGAATGTCCAGCGCTTCATCAATATCGTCGAATAAGTCCTCATCGCGTGCGGTTGAGCCGCTTGGCTCGGGGACGGGCGCGCGCGCCGGCTCCACGGTCCGCGCCGCCTCGGCTTTCGCCTTGTTCCGGCCGAACAACAAAAAGCCGCCATGCTGACGCGGCTCGCGCTCTTCTGACGAAGCGCCCGGACGGGTTACAGGCTCGGGGCTCGGACCCAGCGGGTTTTGGCTGAACGGCACCGCCGTGGGCGCATCAGATTTCGGCTCCGCCGGCGCTGGCGCGACAGGCTCGGCTGAACCGGTCGCGGGCTCCGCCTTCAGCGGGGGGGGCTCGGGGGACGAAGCGGCGGCCGTTTTGGCCGCGACTTTCGGCTCGGGCTCGCGGCGCGGCGGCTGGGGCTTGTGGCGGATGGCGAGCGGGCGTTGGGCGACTTGTTCAAGGCGCTCCGGCGCGCTTTCAACGCCCTCGGCGGCGATGCCGGTGGCGACCACGGACACGCGCATGCCGCCTTCCATGGTCTCATCAAAGGTCGAGCCGACGATGATGTTTGCGTCCGGATCCACTTGGGAGCGGATTTCGTTGGCCGCTTCGTCGAGCTCATAAAGCGTCATGTCGTAGCCGCCGGTGATGTTGATCAGAACGCCTTTGGCGCCCTTGAGCGAGACATCATCAAGCAGCGGATTGGCGATGGCGGTTTGCGCGGCGTCAATGGCGCGCTTGTCGCCCTTCGCCTCGCCTGTACCCATCATCGCTTTGCCCATCTCCATCATCACCGTGCGCACATCGGCGAAATCGAGATTGATCAGACCGGGCATGATCATCAGATCGGTGATCCCGCGCACACCGGAATGAAGCACTTCATCAGCCATGCCGAACGCTTCAGCGAAGGTCGTCTTTTCGGTGGCGATGCGGAACAGGTTTTGGTTGGGGATGACAATCAGCGTGTCGACATACGCTTGAAGCTCGCGAATACCCGCATCCGCGACCGTCATGCGCCGACGGCCCTCGAAATCAAAAGGCTTGGTGACCACCCCGACGGTGAGGACGCCTTGCTCTCGCGCGGCGCGGGCGATGATCGGGGCCGCGCCGGTGCCCGTGCCTCCGCCCATGCCGGCGGTAATGAACGCCATGTGGGCGCCGTCTAAATGCTCAAGGATTTCAGGAATGCTCTCTTCGGCCGCCCGGGCGCCGATGTCCGGCCGCGCGCCGGCGCCCAATCCTTCGGTGATTGCCGCGCCGATTTGCACTTTGCGTTCGCAGTTCGAGCGCGACAGCGCTTGGGCGTCGGTGTTGGCGACAACGAACTCGCATCCCTGCAAGCCGGCGTTGATCATGTTGGAGACGGCGTTGCCGCCCGCCCCGCCGACGCCGAACACAACAATGCGCGGCTGCAGGTCCACGCCGCCCGGAGGGCTCAGGGTGATCGCCATGGTCAAGGCTCCTTCGACGAATCAATCTCGCTAATGTCGAGTTTAAGGATTCCGCGTTAGGTTTAACCAACAGTTAAGTGCGGTTGCATAATCGGCGAATCATTAAAAATTTTCTCGTAACCACGCTAACGCCCGCCCCATAGCCCCAGGCGGCGCGGTCTTTGGGCCGGGTGCGTCTGACAAATCCGGCGGACCGAACCGCGCCTCTCGGGTTGTTTCAAGCATATGCCGGACCAGGCCCGCGGCCGCCTCCGCCCCGGGACCGGGCTCGAACGCGCTCAAGGGGGCTGGCCGGAGCGCGCGGCCTAATCGGACGGGACGGCCGAAAACCCGTTGGGCGAGCTCCCGCGCACCGTTCAGCCGGCTGGCGCCGCCGGTGAGCACCACCGGCCGGGCGACACCCGCTTTGTCGCCGATTTCGGCTAACCGGTCGCGGATGAGCTCGAAAGTCTCCTCCAACCGCGGACGGGCGACGGAGACCAAGAGAGACCGGGCGGTGGAGGCGGGCTCAAGAGCGCCATCCTCGCCAATCCGTTCATAATCGATCATTTCACGGTCGTCGTCGGGGCTGTCGAGCACGGACGCGTAAAGAGTTTTGATCCGCTCAGCGGCTGCGGGCGGAGCCGCGAGCGCGCGCGCGAGATCATTGGAGACATGCCGCCCGCCCAGAGGCGCTGCTTCGACGCCGCGCAAAACGCCGTCTTCAAACACGGCCGCCGCCGTCGCGCCCGCGCCCATATCCACCAGCGTGACGCCAAGCTGAACCTCGTCATCGGTCAGCGACGAGAGACCAGAGAGATAAGGCGCGCTCGCCATCGCCGCGAGCTCTAAATGACACCGCTCCATCAACAAGGCGATTTGGCGCAGCGGGGCGAGCGGCGCGCTAACCGCCAACAAATCCACGCCTAAGCGGGCGCCGATCATGCGTCTTGGGTCGCGCACCCCATCCGCGCCGTCTACCGCGTAGCTCAGCGGGATGGCGTGGAGCACCGCGAAGCCGCTTTCTTGGGCGCTCGCTAAGCCCTCGTCGAGCGCACGGCGAATATCCCGGGTCGCGATTTCACGGCCTGTGACGCCCACTTCCGCGCGCACCCGGCGCGAGCGCAGCCTCGGCCCGCTATAGACCACCGCCGCCCGCGACACGGAGACTTGCGCCGTCGCCTCCGCTTGGTCGAGCGCGGCGCGCACCGAGGCCTCCGCCGCCTCCATATCCGCGACCCCGCCGAGTTTGATCCCGCGGCTCATCGCCGAGCCGACGCCTAAAACACGGGCTTTGCGCACGCCGAAATCATCCGCGCTCGCGCGCGCAATGATGCAGAACACCTTTGAGACGCCCAAATCCAACGCGGTGACGGTTTGCAGGCCGCCCGCGTCCCCGCCGAGCCGGGACGCGGGCCTTTGCGCCGGCATTAGGTGCGTTCGGAGGCGCGAAACACCTCCCCGCGATCCTCCGCGCCTTTGGGTCGAACGACCAGCTGGCCTTCGACGCGCAAATCAATGAACTCCGCGGCCATATCCAGCACCTGGCGTTGTTTGTGCAGTTGATCAAGCAACGCCAGACTTGCGGTTTCTCCTTGTTCTGGCAAGCGGACAACCGCGCCGGAGGTCAAATGGACGTCCCATCGGCGGTCGCTCACGCGGACAAACGCGTCCGCGCGCGACACCAGCTCCGGAAACGCGCTGATCGTTTCGAGAAAGGCCGCCCCCGCGCCGGCCGCGCCCTCGCCCACCAACAACGGCAAATGGGTCCAATCGCCCCAGTCGATATCGTTGAGCCGCGCGCCCTCCCGGTCGATCACCACGACGGCCCCCTCGCGCTGCCACAAGGCGAACGGCTCCCGGGTTTCCGCCAAAATCGCGATCCGGTTCGGCCAAAGCCGCACAACCGCAGCCCGGGACACCCGATCCAGCGCCATAATGTCCGCGCGCGCCCGGTCGAGATCGACGCCAAACAAGCTGTCTCCCGGGCGAACACCCGAGGCTCTGCGGATATCCGCGGCTTGTTCTCCATCCGCGCCTGTGACGTCGACCGCCTCGACCACGAAGCCCGCCCCCGCCAACCGTTGATCCGTCCAACGCTCTAAGCCGGCCAGCAATTCCGGCCCGTAACCGCCCATCCAGAGGGCGATCACGCACAACGCCGAAAGCCCAGAAAACGCAGCGGCCAAAACCGCGCCGGCTTTGTTCAGCCCCCGCTTTGCGGCGCGCGCGCGGGCGTGCGCCCAGCTGTCGACTTTGACGCCCAGGCGCGGTTTCGCGACCGCACGTTTAGGCGCGGGCCGCGACGCGGACGTTTTGCCAGATTTCGATTTGCCCGCGGGCTTTGAGCCGCGTCGGCGCGGAGTTTTCACCTGGGCCATGTGGCGTCGCGTGCGATCCATTCGACCAGAGCGTCGAAGTCCATGCCCGCTAAGCCCGCTTGTTCGGGCGCGAGCGACGTTGTTGTCATGCCCGGTTGGGTGTTAATTTCGAGTAACCTTGCGGGATCGTTACCGCCCGCCCAACGGAAATCCGTTCGGGTCAGTCCTCGGCAACCTAAAGCCTGGTGCGCGGTCAGAGCGGCGGCCTTCATGGCGTCCGCCGCGGCCTCGGGGATCTCCGCGGGCAAAATGTGGGCCGATCCGCCGGCGGCGTATTTCGCTTCGTAATCGTAAAACGCGGTGGGGGGCACGATTTCGGTCACCGCTAAAGGACGTTCGCCCAACACCGCGACGGTGAATTCGCGCCCCGGCGCGTACGCCTCCACCAAAACATATTCGCCAAACCCCCAGCCCGCCTCCAAAAGCGCCGCCGGTGGGCGATGATCGCCTTCGCGCACCACGAACACCCCCACCGAGGAGCCTTGGGCGTTGGGTTTGACGACATAAGGCGGGGCCATGAGATGGTCGCGCGCTGCGTCCTCGCGCCGCGCGATAAACCCTTCGGGCACGCAAAGCCCGGCTTGGGCGAACACGCCCTTGGCGCGTTGCTTGTCCATAGCCAACGCCGAGGCGAGCACCCCGGAGTGGGTGTAAGGCTTGCCGAAGAGGTCGAGCACGCCTTGAACCCGCCCGTCTTCGCCCCACTCCCCGTGGAGCGCATTGAACACCACGTCCGGCTGAGCCGCCTCAAGCTGGGTCCAAAGGGCGCGGCCGGCGTCAATCTCCACAACGTCCCAGCCCTGGCGGGTGAGCGCGTCCGCGCACGCCCGGCCCGACTTGAGCGAAACCTCGCGTTCGGCGGACAACCCGCCCATCAGCACCGCAATGCGCCGCCCGCTCATGACCGCCCCACTCGTTTGATCTCCCACGCCAGATCGACGCCGGTCGCCTGGGCCACGTCCGCACGCACGCCTTCGGCGAGGGTCTCAAGGTCGGCCGCGGTCGCATCGCCGGTGTTGATCAGAAAATTGCAGTGCTGCGGAGAAATTTGCGCCCCTCCGAGCCGCCGACCGCGGCCGCCGGCGGCGTCGATCAGCTCCCAGGTTTTCCGACCGCCGGAGCGCTGCGGATCAGGGTTTTTAAAGGTGGAGCCGCCGGTTTTTTCCCGGATCGGTTGGCTTTGCTCGCGCTTTTCCGTGATGGCGGCCGTCCGCTCAGCGATCGCCTCGGGCGCGTCCGCACAGCCCTCAAACGTCGCCTCGACGAAAATCCAGTCCGCCGGCGCGGCGCAAGCGCGATAGCTGTGCCCTAATTCTTCTGGCCCGGTCCGAATCCGCCGGCCCGCCCGGTCGATCGCGGTGGCGGACACCAGCACGTCTTTCGTTTCGCCTCCGTAACAACCCGCATTCATGCGCACCGCGCCGCCCACGGTTCCGGGCACGCCGACAAAGAACTCCAGCCCCGCCAGTCCGGCCTTCTGGGCGGCTTTCGCAAGGCTCGCGTCCAGCGTCGCAGCCCCTGCGGTGATGCGGGTCCCCTCCGTCGGTATTGCGTTGACGCGGGGGCCTAGCCGAACGACCACGCCCGCGATCCCGCCATCTCGCACCAAAAGGTTTGAGCCGACCCCCATTACCATGACGGGAATCTCGTCGGGCGTGTCTGCAAGAAAATTCGCCAAATCGGCCTCATCGGCGGGGATAAACATCACATCCGCTGGACCGCCCACACGCAGCCAGGTCACCGCGCTGAGGTCCGCATTGGCGATCAACCGACCGCGAACCGCCGGCAAGCGATCGATCAGGTCGCTCACGGCGCGTCCGCCCCAGCGTAATCCGCAAGCGCTTCGGGCAAGGCGTTGGCCCATTGGGTGATATCGCCGGCGCCCAAACACACCACCAAATCGCCGGGGCCGGCCAAAGCGGCGATTTGCGCAGGCAAGCGGTCCTTCGTCGTCGCCTCAACGTGACGATGGCCGTGCCCGCGCACCCCCTCCACGAGGGCCGCTTGATCCGCACCGGGGAGTTCCGCCTCCCCTGCGGCGAACACCGGGGCGATCAACACCGCATCCGCGTCGTTAAAGCAGGTGCAGAAATCCTCGAACAAATCGGCGAGCCGCGAATATCGGTGGGGCTGCATCACGGCGATGACCTGGCGGTCGCGCGCCACATCCCGGGCGGCGGCGAGAACGGCCGAGATCTCCACCGGGTGGTGACCGTAATCGTCTATGATCCGAACACCGTGCCATTCGCCCACCGTGGTGAACCGGCGCGCCACGCCGCCGAATTTCGCCAGAGCCGCTTTTGCTTGAGCCTCACCACAACCCAATTCGCGCGCGATCGCCAAGGCGCCCACCGCGTTTTGGATATTGTGACGCCCGGCCATGGGCAGGCTGAGATCGGCCCAAACCTCGCTTTCGCCTCCCGCGCGGGAACGAAAGGCAACGTCAAACCGGCTTACATCACCGAGGGCGTGCAGATTAATCCCGCGAGCGTCGGCCTGAGCGTTGAAACCATAAGTGATCAGCCGCCGGTCGACGACCCGGCTCACCAGGGACTGCACCTCTGGGTGATCTGTGCACACCGCAGCGAAGCCGTAGAACGGGATATTGGTGACAAACGCGTCGAACGCCGCGCGCAAAGCGTCGAAATCGCCGTAATGATCTAGGTGTTCGGGATCGATATTGGTCACCATGGCGACGGTGGCGCGCAATTTGACGAACGTGCCGTCGCTCTCGTCCGCCTCCACCACCATCCAATCGCCTTCGCCCAGCTTGGCGTTGGACGCGTAAGCCCGGATCACCCCGCCATTAATCACGGTCGGGTCAAGGCCCGCCTCGTCCATAAGGGCGGCGAGCAGCGAGGTCGAAGTCGTCTTGCCGTGGGTGCCGCCCACCGCGACGGCGTACTTCAACCGCATCAGCTCGGCGAGCATCTCCGCACGGCGCACCACGGGGATGGAGCGCGCCCGCGCCGCGCGGAGTTCGGGGTTGTCTGGCTTGATGGCGGAGGACACCACCAACGCGCCCGCGCCGGCGACATTGCCCTCGGCGTGCCCAATCAGAACCCTTGCGCCTAAGCCTTTTAACCGTTTGACGTTTGGATTTTCGCGAATGTCCGAGCCCTGGACCTGATAGCCCAGGTTCAGCATGACCTCAGCAATGCCCGACATGCCGATCCCGCCTATACCGACGAAATGGATCGGACCGACGGAGAACGGAGCGACACGGGTCATGAGCGAGCCTCGTCTTGCGCGGCTTGCGCCAGATCAATCAGCGTCTCGGCTAACCGGTCGGCCGCTTGGGTGCGCGCGAGCTTGCGCGCATTCGCGGCCCGCCGGGCCAAATCGTCGGGATCGGTGAGCCGCCGTTTGAGCACGGCGGCGAGCGGCGCCGGCTGGAATTCCGCCTCCGCCAGGATATCACCCGCGCCAGCGTCGACGAACATCTGCGCATTATGGGTCTGGTGAGCGTCCATGGCGATCGCGAGCGGAGCGAATAGCGCAGGCCGGCCAATGGCCGCAAGCTCGGCCACCGTGGACGCGCCCGCCCGAGCGATCACGAAATGGGCTTGGGCGATACGCGCGGGCGCATCGTCGAAGAACGCTTGGCAGATGGCGCTTACCCCCGCCTCCGCATAGACCGCGCGCGCGGCGTCAAGGTCCTCCTCGCGGGCTTGTTGGGCGAGCTCTAAGCGAAACCGCAAAGCCTCAGGCAAGCGCGCAATCGCTTGAGGTACGACCCGGCCAAGCAGCCGCGCGCCCAAACTACCGCCTAAGACCAGCACCCGCACCGGGCCGTCCTGGGGCGCGGCGTAAGGCGCGCCGGCGGCCTCAGTCACCGCTTGGCGCACCGGGTTGCCGACCAGCTGCACGCTGTCGCGCAGACCGGTGTGGCGCGTGTTGGCGAAGCTCGTTGCGATCAGGGCGGCGTGATCGGCGAACAACCGGTTGACCCGCCCCAGCACGGCGTTTTGCTCATGGACCACCAGCTTCGCTCCGTTCAACCGGCCCGCTACGAGCCCCGGCAGGCTGGGATAACCGCCAAACCCGGCCCCCACGCTTGCGCCTAAATCTCGGATCAAGCCCCGGGCCGCAGCCACGCCTTTGGCGATCCGCCAAAGACCCAAGGGCGCTTTCAGGGGCTGGCGCGGGCTAAGGGTGGCGGCCGCGATCCGTCGCATGCGCACACCGTCAGGAAAACCGCCGCGATCTAAGGCGCGGTCGTCCACCACCCAGCCCACGCGCGCACCACGGCTCAACAGCGCCTCCGCCGTCGCCCGCGCGGGGAAAACGTGTCCGCCCGTGCCGCCGGCCGCCAGAACGATCGCCGGACCGCTCACCCCTGGGCGCTCCGAAACGCACCGGGCCGTCTGCGTGTAAAGTTCAGCATCAAACCCGCGGCGAAGCACATGGCCAGCATGGACGAACCGCCATAGGAGATAAACGGTAAGGTCATGCCCTTGGGCGGCGCTAGGCTGAGATTGACCGCAATATTGATCACCGCTTGGAGCCCGATCAGGCCCGCAAGCCCCGCGCCCGCGAGCTGGCTAAACGGATCAATGAGCCGGCGTGCGCGCGCGAAACCGCGCCCGACCACCACCGCATAAAGCGCGATCACCCCACAACAAAACAAAACGCCGAACTCCTCGGCGGCGACAGCGAACACAAAGTCGGTGTGCGCGTCGGGCAGCCGGTGTTTGACCTCCCCCTCCCCCGGGCCGACGCCGAACAGCCCGCCCGCGGCGATTGCTTCGAGCGCCCGGTCGATCTGATAGGTGTCCCCCGATGAGGGATCGAGAAACCGGTCGACCCGGCTCTGCACGTGAGGCAAAAGCGCATAGGCGAAGCCAGCGCCGACGCCGGCGAGCACGCCCAAGCCCGCGATCCAGCCCCAGGACATGCCAGCGAAGAAAAACACCGCCCCAAAGAGCGCGGTCACCAACACCGCTTGGCCAAAATCCGGCTGGAGGATCAGAAGCGCGATCATAAGGCCATAGAACAAAAAAGCGGGCGCGGAACCGATGGCGTTGGGGTCTTCCCGCCGCGACGTGAACAGCCAAGCGCTAGTGACCACCAGTCCCGCTTTCGCGAATTCCGAGGGCTGCAGCGAAAAGCCCGGCAGGCGCAACCAACGCTGCGCGCCATTGACCTCATGGCCGACCAAAAAAACGATCCCCATCAGCGCCAAGCCCCCCAAAAGCGAGAGGACCCCAAGCCGGCGCGCGTCGCGTAAGCTCAACGCCGAGCCCGCCAAAATCACCCCGACCCCGATCAGGGCGAACACCGAATGCCGGTAGAGAAAGAAAAATGGCTCGGGCACGTCGCGCCGCGCCGCCGCGGACGGGCTGGCCGCGAGCGACAGCACAATCCCCACCGCGATCAGCGCTAAGACCGCCCCCAACGCAACCCGGTCCACAGACCACCACCACCGGCTTAGCGCACCTTGCGGGGCGCTGCGCTCGACACCCGCCGCACCTCCGCCCGCGCGGCCGATCACAGCGCGCGCTCCGCCAGCACGCCGCGGACGGCTTCTGCAAACGCGCGACCGCGCGCCTCGAAATCGGAGAACTGGTCAAACGACGCCGCCGCGGGGGCCAGCAAGACAACACTGGCGCAGTCCTCGGTCAAAGCCTGGGCTGCCGCCGCCCGCACCGCGTCCGCAAGCGTGTCAAGACGTGCCACCGCGACGCGCCCCTCCAGTTCAGCGGCGAAGTGTGCGGCGCATTCGCCGAAGAGATAAGCCCGGACCACACCGCCCAATCGGTCGAGCACAGGGCCAAGGCCCCGCGACTTAACCCGCCCGCCGGCGATCCAGTAGATCCGGGGGTAAACCGAGAGCGCGCGCGCCGCGGCGTCCGGGTTGGTGGCTTTGGAGTCGTCGATAAAGCGCACCTCGCCCGCCCGCGCGACCTCGCGCAAGCGATGGGGCAGGCCGGGAAAGCTCAAAAGCCCCGCGACAATATCCTCCGCCGTCAGCCCCATGGCCCGACAGCCCGCGTAGGCCGCCGCCGCATTTTGCCCGTTATGATCGCCGTGCAGCGCGCGAGATTTCTTCAGATCCGTCAACGGTCGCGCTCGTCCTTCCGTGGCGTCCACCAGCGCGCCGTCGAGCGCGTAAACTCCCTCGCCCAACGCCCGCGCGCCGGACACCGGGACAACCCGCCCGCCATAGGCGCCGCGCAGCTTGGCGAACACGGCGCGGCTGTCCGCATCGTCCACCCCGATGACATAGCGCGTCGTTTCGCCGGGCGCGTTGAACAAGCCCTCTTTGGCCGCGCGATATCCAGCCATGTCGCCGTGTCGGTCGAGATGGTCCTCGCCGAGATTAAGCCACAGGCGCACATCGCAGCCCAAGGTCTTGACGTGTTCGAGCTGAAACGAGCTCAACTCCAACACATAAACGGTCCCCCGGTGAGGCGGATCGAGATCAAACACCGCCCGGCCGATATTCCCCCCGGCGATCGCCCGACGACCCGCTTCGCAAAGCACATGGGTCATTAGGGCCGTCGTGGTGGATTTGCCGTTCGTGCCGGTGATCCCGACTAGGCGCGGCTTCCGGTTCGCCGGCAACGCGGCGACCGATCGGGCAAAGAGTTCGACGTCATTGGTGATCGGAACGCCCACCGCTTGCGCGATCTGCGCGATACGGTGGGGCTTGGGCAGCGACCAGGGCACGCCGGGGCTAAGCACCAGCGCCTCCACATCGCCCCAATCGCGACGGTTCAGATCAACGACAGGTAGATCTTGGTCGCGCGCCGCGGTCTGGGCTTCCACCCGGTCGTCCCAGGCCAGCACCCGCGCGCGGCCCGCCTTCAGCGCTTTCGCCGCAGCGAGGCCGGACCGGCCTAGGCCGAAAACCGCATAGGTGCGCCCTGCGACATCGGGAACGGCCCACATGCGCTCACCGAAGTTTCAAAGTGGAGAGCCCGATAATCGCCAAGACCACCGCCACGATCCAGAATCTAATGACGATCGTGGGCTCCGCCCAGCCGAGCTTTTCAAAATGGTGGTGGATGGGGGCCATGCGAAACACCCGCTTGCCCGTCAACTTGAACGAGGCGACCTGAACCATGACCGACACGGCTTCCAGCACGAAGAGCCCGCCAATAATCGCCAGAACGATTTCGTGTTTGACCGCAACCGCGGCGGCCCCCAGCGCAGCCCCCAGGCTCAACGAGCCCGTATCGCCCATGAAAATCGCCGCGGGCGGCGCGTTATACCAAAGAAAACCGAGCCCGGCGCCCAGCAGCGCGCCGAAAAACACCGCAATTTCGCCAACGCCTGAGATGAAATTGATCTGTAAATAGCCGGCGAAATTAAAATTACCGACAATGTAGGCGATAAAACCGAAACACGCCGCCGCAATCATCACGGGCACAATGGCGAGCCCGTCCAGCCCGTCGGTGAGATTGACCGCATTGGACGCGCCCACAATCACTAGCGCGCCAAAGCCGAGAAACACCGGACCCAGCGGGATCAAAAGATCCTTAAAAAACGGCACCGCGACCCCTGTTGCGTAGCCTGGGGGCGCTTCAGGCGCGCCACCGTGCAAGGTGACCAGCCAATAAGTCGCCGCCCCAGCGATGGCGAATTCGATGGCCACCCTGAGCCGGCCGGAGAGGCCTTCATGGCTGCGTTTGGTCACCTTGGCGTAGTCGTCAACGAACCCGACCGCGCCAAAACCGGCGGTGACCAGAAGCACAATCCACACATAAGGATTCGACAAATCCGCCCACAATAAGGTTCCCGTCAGCATGCCCAATAGGATCAGAAAACCGCCCATGGTCGGGGTGCCCGCTTTCTCCACCACGTGACGTTCCGGGCCGTCGCTGCGAATGGGTTGGCCTTTTTTCTGTTTCACCCGCAGCCAATTGATAATGGGCCGGCCAAACAGGAAGGCGACGAGCAGCGCGGTCATCACCGCCGCTCCCGTACGGAAGGTGATATACCGGAATACGTTGAAAAGCTGGATATCGTCCGCCAAAGGCTCCAACAACAAATACAGCATGTCCCCGCCTTTATGTTCGGAACCGCGCCTTGAGCGCATCGGCCAACCGGCCCACGCCGGACGCGTTGGAGCCCTTCACCAACACAACATCGCCGGGGCGCAGCGACGCGGCAAGCGATTCGGCCGCCGCCTCGGACGACGCATCAAGCTTGACACGGAGTTGGGGCGCCAAGGCGGCGTAAAGATGGCCCATGAGAGGACCCGCGCACCAAACCTGGTCAAGCGCAGCCTCTCGGATCGGGGTTGCGAGGTCGGCGTGCAACCGCTCCGCCTCCGCCCCCAGCTCCAACATGTCGCCCAAAACCGCGATCCGTCGCCCCCCCGGCCCCGGCGCGCGGGCGCCAAGAGTGGCCAAGGCGGCCCTCACCGAGGTTGGGTTGGCGTTGTAGGCGTCGTCGAGCAGCGTCGCTTCGCCCGCCTCAAGCCGTAACGCGACCGCCGCCCCCCGCCCTGCGCCGGGAGCGTAACCGCTCAGCGCCTGGGCGGCGGTTTGCGCGTCCAATCCCGACAGCACGGCAAGCGCAAGCGCGGCTGCGCCGTTCACCGCCCAATGCGCGCCCAGCGCGCCGATCCGAAAGCCCACCCTCACGCCAAAAACCTCGATTTCAGAACGAAGGCTTTCGCCTTCAGTCTGCGTGCGCAACACCCGGACATCGGCGTCCGCTTGGGTTCCAAAGCTGACGAACCGGTCGATGGAAAACCGGCCCGCGCGGGTGCGCACCGCGTCCGCGTAAGGACCATCGGCGGGGATCACCGCCACCCCGCCCCGCTCCAACCCGGCGAACAGGCTGGTTTTCTCCTCCACGATGCCGGCCATGGAGCCCACCCCCTCTAAATGCGCGGCGCCGATGGCGGTGATCAAACCGACATGGGGACGGGTGAGCTTGGATAAGGGCGCGATTTCGCCGGGCGCGTTCATGCCGATTTCGGCAACCAAGCGTTCGGTGACGCCGGGCGTCCGGGCGAGGGTTAAGGGCACGCCAATATGGTTGTTGAACGAGCGGTCGGGCGCATGCGCGCGTCCCAACGCTTTGAAAATGCGCGCCGTCATGGCGGTGACCGACGTTTTCCCAACCGAACCGGTGATCGCGCACCGAAACGCCGCGCGTCCGGCCCCGACCCGGCCAAGATCGCGCAAAGCCGCAAACGTGTCTGAAACGATCACGCCCGGAACCCCAGGGGCGAGCGGCCGCATGCTGAGCGTCGCCGCAGCGCCGGCTTCAAAGGCGGCCTCGATAAAGTCATGGCCGTCGCGCCGGTCGATCAGGGGCGCGAACAGATCGCCTGGCTCAAGGGTGCGGGTGTCGATGGAGACGCCCGTCGCGGTCCAATCGGGCCCCACCGGGCGCCCGCCTGTGGCCGCGACCACCATCTCCGCCGTCCAGAGGGCCTCACCCACAGGATTGGGCCAGGGCTGCGCGCGCGGTCTCCTGATCAGAGAACGCGATGACCGTGTCGCCGATAATCTGGCCCGTCTCATGGCCTTTGCCCGCAATCAGCAAGACGTCGCCGGGTTCAAGCTCGCCCACAGCCGTGTCAATCGCCGCAGCGCGATCGGCGATCTCCCGCGCATTGGGCGCGCCGGCGCGGATGGCCGCGCGGATCGCGCTGGGCTCCTCGGAGCGCGGATTGTCATCGGTGATGATGACAGCGTCGGCGAGCTTGGCCGCTGCTGCGCCCATTTTCGGCCGTTTGTCCGCGTCCCGATCCCCGCCACAGCCAAACACCACGATCAAGCGCGCCGCTGTGTGCGGACGAAGCGCGCGCAAAGCCTTGTCCAGCCCGTCTGGGGTATGGGCGTAGTCCACATAGACGCGCGCGCCATGGGGTGTCGCGCCCACCGGTTCGAGCCGGCCGCAAACGCCGCTTAAGCCGCGCAACGCCTCAAGGATGGTTTCAACCGCCACGCCGTCGGCGTGCGCCAAGGCGGCCGCCGTTAACGCATTGAGCGCTTGGAACTCACCAGGCAAAGGCAGCGCGACCGTCTCCGCCTGGCCGTCGATCGTTAACCGGAGCCGCTGGCCGGCCGCGCCCGGTTCGATCTCGTCGAGTTTCCAGACGGTTCCCGACCAACCGATGGGAATGACGTTAAGACCCGCCTTGTCAGCCCGCTCCGCCATGGCGCGTCCCCGCGCGTCGTCGACCATGATCACCGCGGGCGCGCCTCGGGGCGCCAACGCCTCGAACAGGCGCGCCTTGGCGTCAAAATACGCCTCAAAATCGGGGTGATAATCGAGATGGTCTTGGGTGATGTTGGTGAACCCAACCGCGCTGAGCCGAACCCCGTCGAGCCGGCGCTGAACCAGGCCGTGGCTTGAGGCCTCCATCGCCAAGTGATCGACCCCGGATTCCGCCGCATGCGCCAAGGTTTTGTGCAAAGTGATCGCGTCCGGCGTCGTGTGGGCCAGTGGTTCGCGGGCGTTGTCGAGGGTGAGCCCCAGCGTGCCTAGCGCCCCGGCGCGACGCCCCGCGACCGCCCAGATTTGGCGCAGAAACTCGACGGTGGAGCTTTTGCCATTGGTGCCGGTCACCGCAATGACCGTCGAAGGCTGGGGTCCGTAGACCCGCGCGGCCATCTGCGCCAACACCCGCGCGGGATCATCCACGTTGATCACCGGCGCGTCGGCCACCGCCACGCCCCGCGCCGCTAAGACCGCCACCGCGCCCGCATTGACTGCGGCTTGGGCGAACGCGGCCCCGTCCACGCGCGCGCCCGGCAAAGCGGCGAACACCTCCCCGGGCCGGATCATTCGGCTGTCTAAGCTCAGCCCTGTAATGTCAATGTCAGCGACACCCGGGGGCGCGGGAATACCGCCCAGCGCCGCGCCCAGCTTCAAAGGCTCGTCTCGTCGGCTTGAACCGCGGCCTGGCGGATGAACACATCCTCGCGCTCAGCGATCAGACGATCCGCGCCGAGCATGGGTGCGATCCGACGCACGATCTCGCCCGCCGTCGGCGCAGCGTTCCAACCGGCGGCGGCGAACCCAAAGGTGTCTTTGGTCGGCTTGGGTTCGTCGAGCACCACCAACACACTCCACCGTGGCTCAGGGTGAGGAAACACAGCCGCAAAACTATTCAACCGGCGACCGTTCGCATAGACCCCGTTGACGACTTTGTCTGCAGTGCCGGTTTTCCCCGCAACCGCATAGCCGGGAGCGTCGGCTTTGGACCCTGTTCCTTCGGCCACCACCAAACGCATGAGATCGAGCATGCGCCGGCTCCCCGCTTCGGACAGCGCGCGATGGGTGGCGACCGCTGCGTCCGGCGCGCGCCGCTCCAGCGTCGGGGCGACGAACACCCCCTTGTTCGCAACCGCGCCATAGGCGCTGGCGAGGCTTAAGGGCGAAACCGCCAATCCATGGCCAAAGGAAACCGTCGCGATGGTCGAGCGGGTCCAACGCTGAGGAACCAGAGGGCGCGGGGTGCGACCGCCAGCCAAAGGCGCCCGGTCGAGCAGACCAAAGGCCTTCAGAACGGCTTGTTGGCGCTCCGCCCCGGTCGCGAGCGCGAGTTTGGCGGTGCCGATATTCGAGCTTTCCGTGAAGATCTCCGCCACGCTCATCGCTCCGTTGAAGGGGTGATAATCGCGGATGACATGGCCCTCGACGGTGAGCGGGCGGCTCACATCGATGTAGGTCGACATATTCGCCACTCGGCTTTCCAGCGCGGCGGCGATGGCGAAGGCCTTAAATGTCGAACCCAACTCATAAACATCGGAGATCACCCGATTGCGCCGCTCATTCTGGGTCGCCATCAGGGGGGTGTTAGGATCGAAATCGGGAAGGGAGACGAGCGCGAGGATTTCTCCGCTCTGAACGTCTGTGACGATCGCCGCGGCCGCTTTCGCGCGGAATTCCGCCATGGCCGCGCGCAAGGCTTCGTCGGCGGCGAACTGCACGCGCATATCCAGCGACAGCGCCAAAGGCCGGCCGCCCTGCGCTAGACGATCGTCATAGGCTTGCTCGACCCCGGCGACACCTTCAGAGTCCGGATTAGTCCAACCCAAGACGTGCGCGCCCAGCCGGCCGCGCGGATATGTGCGGCGCGGTTCCTCGCGGAAATCCAGCCCCGGCAGGCCTAAGGAAAACACCGCCTGGCGCTGGCGCGGGGTAAGTTGACGCGCCAACCACACAAAGGCGCGCCCCGAGCTGAGCCGCTTCTCCGTCGCCGCGACGTCCAATTCGGGCAAAACCCGACCTAGGGCGCGCGCTGCGGCTTTGGGATCCCAAACCTCGCGCGTGTCCGCCCAAAGCGAATGGGTCATGAGATTGGCCGCCAGCAGGGCGCCGTTGCGGTCCACAATGGTTGCGCGCTCCACCGGCGGGGTTTGGAGCCGCGCGAGCCGCGGATAGGCTTCGGGATCCGCGACGAGCCCGAGAAAGCTCGCCCGACAGGCTAGCACCAAAAACCCCATGGCCGCCAAAACGCCCGCCAGCCGCAGGCGAATGATGGCGCGCTGGTCGTCACCTTCTCGGCCCCGATGAGCCAACAGCCAACTCGCGCCGCGCGGGCCGGCTTCAGCCAAAGGGGCGGGCGGGGTCATGGGCGCGCCTCCGCGTCGATCGTGGCGTGGCTCGCTTGTCGAATAAAGCCGGGGTCCGGCGCGCTCGGATCCTCGTCGGGCTCCAACAATAAGGCCGCCTCTGAGAGACCCTTTTGGTGGCGCGCGTCGAGCGGCTCGAGACCCAGATGGCGTTTCGCCAGTTCGCGGATCCGCTCCGGTCGCTCCAAATAGGCGATCTCAGCTTGCAGAACGCCAATGTCCCGGCGGACCTCCGCCAACCGGCCTTGCAATTCGGCCGCGGTTTGCGCGCTCTCCACCGTATCGGATTTGGCCAAATAAACGGCGACCACCAGGGCGGCGGCGGGAAGAAAGGCGAGTATGTTGAAAAACCGCATGGCTTTACGCCGCTCCCAGCAAGGCGATTGATGGCGCGCGGGGCGCAAGATCGAAGTCCTCGGCCGCAACCGGCGCCACGGTCCTCACCCCCACCCGCAGTTTCGCGGACCGGGCGCGCGGGTTCCGCACGACTTCCGCCGCGCTCGGCTCTCGAACGCCCGAAAAGGGCAAGGTGAAAGACGGTTCAACGAGCGGACCCTCGAGCACGGGCATGTGGCGAGACGGCGCGCTGGGCGGATTGGCGCGACGCCGCAAGAACCGCTTCACTACGCGGTCCTCCAAGGAATGAAACGAAACCGCCACGAGCCGGCCTCCGGGGCGTAGAACCCGCTCCGCCGCCTGTAGCCCGCGGGCCAATTGGCCCAACTCGTCATTGACCAGGATGCGCAAGGCCTGGAACACCCGGGTCGCGGGATGAATCGGCTCGCCTCCGGTCCCCACTGCCTTAGCGACAATGTCCGCCAAGCGCGCCGTCGAGGTGATCGGCGCCTCGGCCCGCGCATGAACGATCGCCGCGGCGGCGCGGCGCGCTTTGCGCTCTTCGCCATAAACGCGGAACACCGCAGACAAGTCGCCCGAACTCATGTGATTGACGGCTTCGGCCGCAGACAAGCCATCCCCGCTCATGCGCATGTCCAGCGGCCCGTCATGACGAAAGGAGAAGCCGCGCTCAGCCTCGTCCAATTGAAACGACGAGACGCCGAGGTCGAAAACCACCCCGTCCACGCCGTCCAAACCCAACCGCTCGGCCACGCCTTCAAGGTCGGAAAACGGGCCCGCGGCGAAATCGAACCGATCGCCAAACTCCGCCTTGAAGTCTTGCGCGCGCGCGGCCGCCACCGGATCCCGGTCAAGCCCGACCACCCGGCATGGCGCGGCCGCCAACAAAGCGCGCGCGTATCCGCCGCCGCCGAACGTGGCGTCCAGGTGCGCCTCGCCCGGGGCCGGCGCCAGCGCGTCCACGACTTCCGCGAGCATGACTGGCGCGTGCCCCGCCATTAGGCGGCCTCCCCGCCGAAATACGAATTGGCGAAATCGCCCGCCTCCTGGGCGTGCGCTTCGTAGGCTTGCGGGTTCCAAATCTCGAAATGCGAGCCCAGGCCGACGAAGACGACCTTCTCCCCGGTCTTTAGGCCCGCATGCTCGCGAAAGGCCGCCGGCAAGGTAATCCGGCCGTTGGCGTCGAAACCCAATTGCTTGGTCCGCCCCAGAATCGCATGGGCGAGCTTGCGGCGCTCGGGGTCCAGCCGCGGACGATTTTCGATTTCCGCCTGGTACTCCTGCATCAGCGCGTAACCCCCGCCCTCCAAATACCCCCCGGAAAAATGCGGAAAGACGAACACCGCTTCCTCGCGCGCTTGACCCAGCATGGATCGAAAGTCCGCGGGCACAGCCACGCGACCTTTGGCGTCCATGCTGGCATCGGTGCGCGACAAGAACATCCGCCCAACACTCCGAACCGCCGGGGGTGTTCCGGCATGGCTCTAGGAGTAACATGGGACTTTCTGCCTCACAACGCCACTATCCCCCACTTTTTGCCAATCTTGCATGACCGTTCCTTTGATCGTCTCGCCACATTACTCACAAGACGAAACCAAGATTTCGAACATTAACAGAACAAATCCGGGGTATTTACAGATTAAACTTGAGTTCTCCCCAGTCGCCTGTGGACAAGTGCGTCAATTTGGCCGGTTTCTCCGGGTGGGGCTCAGGGGCGCCAAGTGGGGCCAGACGCCTTCCCGCGCGCCATTTCGCCCCAAAATTTCAATACAAGATTAGGGTTGACAGCGAGTGAATCGCTTCGGCGATCGCTGCAAACAACGCCAGACGGCCTATAAGCCGGGTTCTGTGCCCTTGCGGGCGGCGACCATTCATCTGGGACGTTGATTACTCAACGCCTCACGCGACCGACCCGGGCGACGAGGCGAAGACCCCTCTGTCGGCGAACCGACGCGCCACCCCTATTTGGTCTTGCTCCCGGCGGGGCTTGCCGTGCCGTACCGATCGCTCGGTCCGCGGTGGGCTCTTACCCCACCCTTTCACCCTTACCGACGCCCGAAGGTTGGCCGGCGGTTTGCTTTCTGCGGCGCTTTCCCTGGGGTCGCCCCCGCCGGGCGTTACCCGGCGCCGTGTCTCCGTGGAGCCCGGACTTTCCTCCCTCCCTTGCGGAAGAGCGGCCGCCCGGCCGTCTGGCGCGCCGATAAAGCGGGCAAAGCCGCGCCCGCGTCAAGGCGAAGTGGGCTCAGTCCGGCGTCGGCAAAGCGCTAAGGCTCGCAATTCGCGCCCAAGTCTCAGGGTCGAGCGCGCCAGTGATCGCCGCAGGCCGGTAACGGCGCTGAAAAGCGGCGAGCACCGCGCGGGTATCGGCGTTCGCCTCACCGGTGGTTTCCAGCGCGTAGCCTAAGGTCGAGAGAACCGCTTGAACCTCGGCGATATCCTCAGGCGGCTCAGAGAGGGGCGAATTCAGCACCGGCCAGAGCCCCACGCCCGCCGCCGCCAGCCGCGCCCAGGGGAAATGCTCGCCCGGGTCGGCTTTGCGCGTCGGGTCCACATCGGAATGCCCGACAACCGCGTGGGCTGGGAGCTCATAGCGCTCTAGAATTTCGCGGCACAGCGCAATCACCGCCTCAATCTGCACATCGGGGTAAGGCGGCATGTCAAAAGCGTGTCCGCCATTGACGATCTCAACCCCGATCGAAGCACTGTTGAGGTCGTTGACCCCGCACCACCGGCCGAGCCCGGCGTGCCAAGCGCGCTTGTCCTCGTCCACTAGTGCCAGGACTTCGCCATCGGTTTGGACCAAATAATGCGCGGACACCCGACCTATGGGCGTCTCTGGCGGCAGGTCGGTTAAGCCCGGCGCCGCATGGGCGTAGCGACCGGCCGTCGGGGCCGGATCCCGCAGCTTGGCGAGCGCACTCGCCCCGTCCGCCATGCCGGTGTAGTGCAGTACCAAAAGCTTGATCGGTTCGGTGCGCGCGTTCCAGTTCGGCGACGGCGCGGGCTGCGCGCGGGCGAACATCAGCCCGGTCCGCCAGGCCGAAAGACCGGTTCAGGCGGCAATGCGGGCTGGGCCTTCGACCGACCCGCCCGGCGCGCCATCATAAGAGCGCCGGTCAAGACCAAGCCCGCGCCGATCAGAAAGCGCGCGGTCAACGAATCGCCGGCGACCCAGACGCCGAACACCATGCCGAAGGCAGGCGCCATCAGGGTCAGGGTCGCCACAATACTGACATCGTATTTCTTCAACATCATAAAATAAATTGAGTGACCGAACATAGCGACCAAAACAATGGTGAAGGCCAAGCCGGCAAAAAACGCCCAACCGCCGGTCAAAATTTGCGGTATTTGATCGTTTTCAAACAGTAAAGACATGCCAACCATTGGGAACACGCAAACCACCCCTACCCAGGCCTGCAATTGCAACGGGCCCATTCCGCCCAATCGTTTCATAAGGATCGAGCCCAAAGCGGTGGAAAACGCGGACGCAGCGATCCACAAAAGTCCCGGGGACAGCCGAAACCCGTCAGGGTCAAACGCCAACAACGCGACGCCGAGAAATGTCAGCGCCATGCCGCTCCAGCGTCGCCAGCCCACCCGCTCCGACAGAAAGGTGATCGCCAATAATGTGGCGAACGGCGCTTGGGTTTGCAGCACCACAGCGGCCGTTGATGGGCTCGCCTCCAACATGCCGATGAAGAAAAAGCCGAAATTCGCCGCCCCCATGCACAGCGCCGCAGCGATCACGCGGGCGAGCTGTTTGGGTCGCGGCCACAAAAAAACGCCAAGCGCGAGAGCGATAACACCCATAGGAAGGCTGGCGAAAAAAAACGGCGGCGCGCCGTCGAATCCGGCGACCGTCCAGGGTTGGCCGGTCACCATCCATTTGGTGACGACGAAGTTAAAGCCCCAAATCGCGCATGTGGCGAGAAGCAGCGCAAAGTCCCGAACGCTCATGCGCCGCCCCCGCGCTAGCGCGCCGGCGCCGACCGGCGGGAAGAAATATTAGACGCCGAAGCGGCCCGGCGCGTCCACCGTCCAGCCTTGCCCGACGCCTCGCGCCTCCAACACACCGCTCGGCGCGGGCCGGCGGCGACGGCTCAGTCGCGCCGTCAGCCAAATCATGCCTAACCCAACCACGGCCAAACCCGCGACCAAGGCTAAAGCGAACGCGGCCATCAAGCTGGCGACGACAAACGCGACGATCACGCCGATCACGGCGACCACGTCCAACGCCCAACCCAAGAGGCCGCGACGGCGGCCCAGCGGGGTGAAGAAAACGGTTCCACGGACAGTCATGAGAATAATGTTGGTCCTTTCCGGGCCGCCGTCAATCAAGGCGTGTCCGCTAAAGCGCGCTGGGCGCGCATAATCTGAGAATAAGCCGCGTTAATCGCCGCCATCTTCTCGTGCGCGAGGTCCCACAATTCTTCAGGCACCCCGCGCGCGGCCAACCGGTCAGGGTGATTCTCCGTAGCCAGCCGACGGTACGCGCGACGCACCGCCCCCATGTCCGCGTCCGCATCCAAGCCCAAGACCACATAAGGGTCGTTCCGGTCCGCTGCGCCATGGCTGGCGCGCAGGCGCAGAAACTCGCGTTCGGAGAGACCAAAAATCTCAGCAACCTTGGCAATGAAGGCGATTTCGTCGTCCGTCACCGCCCCGTCCGCCCAAGCGATATGGAAGAGCCCGTCGAGTACATCCTCCAGCAAAGCCGGGCAGGCGCGATACCGTCGCGCCACGCGGCGCGCATAGCTTTCAAAGCCAAGCGTGGTTTGTTGGGCGAGCTGGAAAATTCGCGCCAATTCGAGCTCCAACTGCGCGGGTGCTTGGAACAAATCTCGAAACGCTTTGATTTCGCGATCCGTCACATGGCCATCCGCACGCGCGAGCTTGGCGCCTAAGCCAATCAACGCCACCGCCAAGCCGGCGTCGTTGCGCAAACGCCCCGGAAGCGCCTCGCAATCGCAACCCTCGTCGAGCGCAAAAAAATCGCCCGCCGATTTCGCCACGTTGATTAAGCCGCGCCAAATCGCCATGACGTCCAGGGTGGCACAGACCTGGGCGGAAATGAGGCAAAAATGATGACGGTTTTGCTGGCGGGCGTGATGACGTTCATCATTGCACACTCGGCGCCGATTATTCCAGGCGTGAAACCGGCGCTGGTGGGCCGGCTTAGCGTCATGGGGTATAAGGGCGCGGTTTCGCTCGTTTCGATGCTCGCGATGGTGTTGATCGTCTGGGGGTGGGGCCAAGCGCCGCGGACCCCGATTTATGACCCGCCCGCTTGGTCGCGCCACGCGGTGATTGCGGCGATGGCGGTCGTTTCAATCCTGATTGCGTCCGCATACGCGCCCAGCCGACTGAAAGCCTGGGTGGGCGGGCATCCAATGGTGCTGGGTGTCGCGCTTTGGGCGGGTCTGCATTTGCTCGCGAACGGCGATCTCGCCTCGGTCATTCTGTTCGGCGGGCTGGGACTTTACGCTGCATTGGACTATTGGTCCGCGCGGCGTCGCGGCCCCGGTCCAGAGGTGAAAGCCGGCTTGGCCGCCACGGCGCTCTCCGCGGGACTAGGGCTAGCGGCTTGGGCGGGGATGGTGTTCGCTCACGGCCATGTGATCGGCGTCGGTCTGATTGAGTGATCCATGAAGCAGGGCTTGGAGATTTGGATCGACCGCGGGGGCACATTCACCGACGTGATCGTCAAGACCCCGGACGGTCGATATGACCGGTTCAAGCTTTTGTCCGAAAACCCGGGCGTTTATGAAGACGCCGCCGTTGAGGGCGTGCGCCGCGCTTTAGGCCTCGCGCCCGGCGAGCCCGTGGATCCTAAACGGCTGACAGCGGTCAAAATGGGCACGACTGTAGCCACGAACGCGCTTTTGGAACGCACCGGCGCCAAGACGCTGTTCCTTACCACGCGCGGATTTAAAGACTGTCTGCTGATTGGGGATCAGACACGACCGGACATTTTCGCTCTGGACCTCACCAAACCGCCGCCGCTTTACGCGCTGGCGTGCGAGGTGGACGAGCGGATCGCCGCGGACGGCTCCGTGCTCACCCCCCTTGACGAAGCGGGCGCACGCGCGCGCTTGGCGGAGGCGAAAGCCCAAGGCGTCGAAGCCGTCGCGGTGGCACTGTTGCATAGCGTTGAAAACCCCGCCCATGAAGAGCGGATCGGACGCATCGCGCGCGAATTGGGGTTTGCTCAGGTCAGCCTGTCCCACGAAACCGACCCGCGGCCGAAACTGATCCCCCGCGCGGCGACAACGGTGGCGGACGCGTATCTGACCCCGGGGCTTCGCGCCTATGTCGACCGCATCGCGCGCGCGCTCGGTGGCGCGTCTTTATCCTTCATGACGTCCTCAGGGGCGCTGGCGTCCGCGGAACGGTTTCGCGGGCGGGACGCGGTTTTATCCGGCCCCGCGGGCGGGGTGGTCGGCATGGCGCGCACTGGCGCGGCCGCTGGCTTTCCCAAAGTGATTGGGTTCGACATGGGCGGTACGTCGTCCGATGTCAGCCGAGCGGACGGCGACCGGTTCGAGCGGGCGGAAACAGCGGAGATCGCGGGGGTTAAGCTGCGGACGCCCATGGTCGGGGTGCATACGGTCGCGGCGGGCGGCGGCTCCCGGCTGATTTTTGACGGCGAGCGCGCCCGTGTTGGTCCCCAAAGCGCGGGCGCGCATCCGGGTCCCGCGTGCTATGGCAAAGGCGGCCCCGCCGCACTGACCGACGCCAATGTGGTGCTCGGTCGAATCGATCCGCGTCGGTTTCCCGCCGTCTTCGGCCCGCGCGGCGATCAACCCTTAGACGCCGAAGCGGCAAACGCCGCGCTTTCAGAGCTCGCTCGCGACATGGGGCTCGCGGACGCCCGGGCGGCGGCGGAGGGTTTTTTCGCTGTCGCGATTGAGCATATGGCCCAAGCGATCAAGCAAATCTCCACCGCCAAGGGCGTAGACCCGCGTGGCTATGCGCTGAATGCGTTTGGCGGCGCTGCGGCCCAACACGCTTGCGCCATTGCGCACGCTCTGGGCATGACAAACGTGCTCGTTCACCCGTTCGCCAGCGTGCTTTCCGCTTTCGGGGTGGGCTTGGCGCAGGAAGGCGCCCTGGAGGAGCGCGCCTGTCGCTTGCCTCTGGACGCCGAGGCCGGACCCGCTTTGGAGCGCCTCGCCCAAGCGGCCACGGATGCAGCGTGCGCCCGGCTCACCGCCAAGGCGCCGGTTCGCACCCGGATGCTGCGGGCGCATTATGAGGGGTCCGATACGATCTTGAGCGTGGATTTTTCGCCCGACGCCACAGCGGAGGCGCTGCGCCATGCGTTTGAAACGGCGCACCGGCGGCTGTTCGGCTTCGTCCATGGCCCAGATCGCGACGTGATCGTGGATGCGGTGCGCGTCGAAGTCACAGCCGAAACGCGCGATGACCCGGTGATCGCGCCGTCAGGCGGGGAGAGGACGCCCCAGCCCGCAGACTGGACGACCTTGCGGCTCAACGGTGCCGACATCCGCGCGCCGATTTTCACCATAGACGCGTTCGGCGCGGGCGCCGTCGTGGAGGGACCGGCGTTGATCATAGGGCCAGACACCCAGATTGTCGTTGAGCCCGGTTGGATGGCGACCCGCTTGGAAGGCGGCGCCTTACTCTTGCGCCACACCCAAACGCGTCCGGCGGCGAACGCGACGACAGCGCTCGACCCCATCCGCCTGGAGTTATTCAACAAACGCTTCATGAGCGTGGCCGAGCAAATGGGCGTCGTCCTCGCCCAAACCGCGCATTCGGTGAACATTAAAGAGCGGTTGGACTTTTCCTGCGCCGTGTTCGATCCGCGCGGCGGGCTGGTGGCGAACGCCCCGCATATGCCCGTGCATTTGGGCTCAATGGGCGCGAGCGTACGCGCCGCACTCTCCGCGCACCCGGACCTCGCACAGGGGGACGCGGTTGCGGTGAACGCGCCCTATAACGGCGGCACCCATTTGCCCGACGTTACGGTGATCGCGCCGGTGGCCGATCCTGAGACGGGCGAGCGGGTGTGCTTCGTCGCCGCGCGGGGTCACCATGCTGATATTGGCGGGGTGCAACCGGGCTCCATGCCGCCTTTCTCCACGACCATCGCGGAGCAAGGGGTGATCCTGGACGGGCTGAAAATCCTCGATCAAGGCGTTTTGCAAGAGGCCGACATCCGACGCGCCCTGGCTGACGGCCACTACCCCGCGCGCAACCCCGATCAAACGCTTGCGGATTTGCAGGCCCAGCTGGCCGCCTGTGCGGCGGGATCGGACGCGCTCGCCGCCTTGATGGCCGAGCACGGTCGCCCGGTGGTGGAAGCTTATATGGGCCATGTGCAGGCGAACGCGGAGGCGGCGGTGCGTCGGGTGCTCGCGCGGTTGCCCTCAGGCTCGGCGCGGGTGCGCACGGACACCGGCGCGGAGATCGCCGTCGCGTTGCACGTCGACCGAGATGCGCGCGCGGCGGTGATCGATTTCACCGGCACCGCGGCGCAAAGTGCGGACAATATGAACGCCCCCGCCGCGGTCGCGCGCGCAGCCGCGCTTTATGTGTTCCGCTGCCTGGCGGGGGACGACATACCGCTCAATGACGGCTGCCTCACGCCGCTCGACATTCGCATTCCGAAAGCCAGCTTGCTCAATCCCGAACCGCCAGCGGCCGTGGTTGCGGGCAATGTCGAGACCAGTCAATTGGTCACCGACGCGTTGTTCCTCGCCGCGGGCGTCATGGCCGCCGCCCAAGGCACCATGAACAATCTCACCTTCGGCGACGCCCAGCGCCAGTATTACGAAACGATTTGCGGCGGCGCGGGCGCGGGCGCGGATTTCGACGGCGCGGACGCCATCCACACCCATATGACGAATTCTCGGCTGACCGATCCGGAAATTCTGGAGCGGCGCTTTCCGGTCCGCGTTTTGGAACACCGGATCCGCGTGGGTTCAGGCGGCGCGGGGGCGCGGCGTGGTGGGCATGGCGGGGTGCGACGGTTCGAATTCCTCGCCCCGCTCGAGGTTGCGCTTTTGTCGAACCGACGGGTGGAGGCGCCCCCCGGTTTGAATGGCGGAGCACCGGGACGACCTGGCGCGCAACGACTTTTGCAGGCGGACGGAACCGAGATGCGCCTTGACGGCCGATTTCAAATCCGCGTGCACCCCGGCGATCAACTTGAGATCGAAACCCCCGGCGGCGGGGGCTGCGGCGCGCCGCTTTCATCGTCCTGACACGCGACCGCCCTGTTTTCGCCCCAACCGTGAAACTTTCGTTAGATCGCAAACCAATCACCGCGCTGAGACGTAGTGTGATGTGCGTTTGCAGATGAACGCATTTCTTAGCGGTCGCTTGTTGATTTCAGGATCGATGAGCGGCGGCTCCCACACACGAGGAGACACCGGATATGAAGATCCGTTCAATTGCCGCCGCGCTCGCGGCCGGCGTTGCTTTTGTTGCGCCCGCTTACGCCTTCGCCGACGAAACTGCGCAAGCCGACATCGTGGACACCGCCGTCGCCGCGGGGTCGTTTGAAACCCTGGTTGCTGCGGTCCAAGCGGCCGGCTTAGTCGAAACGCTTAAAGGTGAGGGCCCGTTCACCGTGTTCGCGCCCACCGACGCTGCGTTCGAGGCCTTGCCTGAAGGCATGGTCGCCGATCTGCTCAAGCCGGAAAACATCGACACGCTGAAAGGCATTTTGACCTATCACGTGGTTCCCGGCGCGACGTATTCCGCCGACTTGGCGGGTAAAACGCTCTCGGTCGCCACCGTAAACGGCGCTGAAGTCGCCATTGACGCGACTGATGGCGTCAAAGTCGACGGCGCCAATGTCGTGCAAGCGGACATTGAAACCTCAAACGGCGTCATCCACGTCATCGACGCGGTGATCACTCCGGCGCCGGCGCAAGGCGGCGGTTCGTAAAGGCAACGTTGTTTAACGTGTTTGCAGCTTAAAGTGTGATTGGGGGCCGTCTCTCAGGGCGGCCCCCGCACACGTCCGGACCCTGGCTGAGGCCCGATGCGGTCCTGACAAGGGCCGGGGGAGCGCTTCTCAAGACCTTATAGCCGCTTTGCGAGTCGAGGGGCAGGTCGCCAGCGACTATCGTTTTATCGATATTGGGCGATCGCGCGACACAATCAAGTCAAAGGGCCGGTTTCCGGATCGGATGTGACCGCCGGCCGCGCGCAAGCTTCAATCGCTAATTAAAACGTTGCCAGAATTTTTTCTAAGAATTCGCGCACGAGCAAAAAAATCGCGTTTGTGAGAGACTGAAGGCGTTCCGCATGGACAATAGCGGCGAAACCTGCAGCGCCCGCTAAGCCGAGCCCTAGCCATACATCACCAATTTTGGACTGCGGCGCCGGATCGCGCAGGCTCGCGGTTTCATCGCATTTCGCCCGCAGAGCGGCCAGCCGGGCTTCCACAAAGGCCGATGTCGCGCCGCTTCCGACTTCGCCCACTGTATCCGGTGCATGAGATTTTGGAGCGCCAACGTCTAACGACGCAGTCCCGCGCGTCTGTGCACGAAACCGATTGGAGCGATCCGTGAGAGATCGGCTAACGTCGCGACGAAGCCCCGCCGCGAGACCGATTACCGCGAGAACCGCCAGCGCCAAGCCCAATTCATCGCGCCCCACGCTCGCCAGGGCCGCCCGCGCGCTTGGCCCCAACTCCGGCCAAATGGCGAATAACGGCAAAGCCGCCGCCAGCGTATGCGCGCTAAGCGCCGCTAAAGTCACTGTTTGAAAAGAGTCTCTTACCCGGCCCATCACCCGCGCCCCGCAACTCACTCATCTAAAAATAGTTTGATGCAAAAACTTTAAAAAACCGTGGCCCAGGGACCGACAATTGTTTGGGTCATCGCGCCCGCTTCACCAGCGCGCGAACCTTAGTCTCAATATACCGCAGGATTGCCGCGGCCAGATCTTTACCGGGCGCGTTCTCAAAGCCCTCCAAACCCGGCGACGCATTGACTTCGAGCACTTTGGGCCCATGGTCAGATCGCAACATGTCGACGCCCGCCACGTTGAGTCCCATGGCGCGCACCGCCTTAAGCGCAACGGCGCGCTCCTGGGCTGTGATCTTCACCGCCTCGCCCATGCCGCCCGCGTGCAGGTTGGAGCGGAAATCCCCCGCAGCGGCGGTACGGCGCATGCCCGCCACCACTTTTCCGCCGACGACGAAGGCGCGAATGTCCTCGCCGGCCGCCTCCTTGACGAAATCCTGGACCAGAAAATCCGCATCCAGCCCGCGAAACGCATCAACCAGCGCCTCGGCGGTCTTGCGGGTTTCCGCAAGCACCACCCCGCGCCCCTGCGAGCTTTGCAGCAGTTTCAGCACCACTGGCGCGCCGCCCGCCAGGCTGACGAGATCCCGGGTGTCCTTTGGCGAATTCGCGAAAGCCGTCATCGGCATAGCGATGCCTTTCGCCGCGAGCAGCTGGTGGGCGTAAAGCTTATCGCGCGCAGCCCCAATGGCGCTCGCCGCGTTGAGCACAAACACGCCGCTGAGTTCGAATTGTCGGACAACCGCCATGCCGTACCGGGTAATCCCCGCGCCAATGCGCGGGATCACCGCGTCATAGCGCGGCAGCTCCGCCCCGTCATAGTGAATGGACGGACGCAGGGCGTCGATCCCCAGATAGCACCGGCTGGTGTTGATCAGCTCAAGTTCATGGCCGAGCTTTTCCCCTGCAGCGACCAGGCGTTGATTGGACGCATTCTTGGGTTCTTTCGTTAAAATCGCGATCCGCAAGGACCGCGCTGGCTCGTCAGGCTTAGAAAGCTTCGCGTAGACCTCATAGCTTCGCTCGCCCTGCAAGCAGGCCTCGGTCGGATTGACGACCATATCACCGGCGATCGCGCTGCGCCCGAGCAGCATGCGATAGGCCATGGTGTCGCGATTGGTCAGGGTGATCTCTATGGGCCATTCGCGCCCGCCCAAGCGGATGGGCGTTTCAATGACAAAGCGCAATTCGGTTTCGCCGTTCGAGCTGGTGATTTCCCGGCGATCCTTTAGGGCGGCGGAGCAATGGACCTCCACAGATCGGTCATCGGGGATGGGATGGATCGCAAACCGCACTTTCGGCCGCTGCGCCGGGCCAAAAGGCTCAATGTCGAACGCGTGAAGGGCGGAGGTTTTAGCGCCGGTGTCAATTTTCGCTTTGATCGCGGGCAAGCCGAGCTGATCGACCATGACCCATTCTTCCCACCCCAGAATAAAGGGATCGTTCACCGCCGCCTCTCGCTCGAGCTGTCAGATCACGCGCCCGGGCGCGTTATGGGTGGGCTTTCCTTAAGTCCCTGAGCCAATCTAACGCAAGTTCTGGATCTCGAAACGTCGAAAAGGGCGTGCGGCGAAACAGTTTCGCTTCGAAACTCGCCGCGGTGTGCGCCGCTGAGCTGGGCGCCAAAATTGCGAGACCGAAAAACCGCTTGTGGATCTCCTTGAAGAGATAGGTGATGGCTTCAGGAGCAAAATGCGTATCCTCGCCTCGCCAGACCAAGAGTCCATGGCGCTGATTGGGCTGAAGCTCCGCCATCACTGCCGACATCGCTGTTAAATATTCCCGAAGAACTTCTTGATTGCTCGGCCGCACAGCGATGAATAACCCATCATCAGTGACGAACACATCCGCGCCACCCACATGGGAGACAAATTTTGCCGTTTCATCCCCGACTGTAAGATTGCGCACCCGAGAGGGGTCTTTTTGCGCCTTTGTGGACATGGGTGATCCCTATACCCTTTATCTGGTCGCGCGACCGATATGAACTTCAAGCCGTTTCGCCAAAGCACAGCAGAACCAAATTTAATCGCGAATTATTACCGGTGGTGTTACGCGTTAGATTGACCCTAATTCCGCACCGTTCGCTTTCAATGGCTTTTTCGAGCGCCCGACAGAGGTGACCACAGGTCGCTAGCGCTAGGTCATAAACTCATAAACGGATTGGCGGTTTGAGCGAACAGTGATTCAAGCTTCTGGAAGGGAGCTTGGCCATGTCTCAACGTCGCTACGAACTAACCGATTTTGAGTGGTCGATCATCGCGCCTTTATTGCCGAACAAGCCGCGCGG
>JBHJGU010000109.1:0-12507 GCA_050331475.1 Maricaulaceae bacterium
AAGCCGCGTCGACGGCGGATTTGGGCGCACCGATCTGGTCGCGGGTGATCAGGAGGTTCCGCGGGCCGGTCAGATGCGTGTAGATCGGCGGGGTCTCAACCACCGCGCCCACCCGCTTAAGCGCGCCCCGACAGTCCCGCGCCAGATCGATGCCGCCCACGCGCACCCGGCCCTGGTCCGGGCGCAGCAAGCCCAGCACCAGCTTCATTGTGGTGGTCTTACCCGCCCCGATCGGCCCCAGAAATCCGCACACACAAGCGCGCGGCACAATAATGTCCGCGCCTGACACCGCGGTCTGCCGCCCAAACCGCTTGGTCAGGCCTTCGGTTTCAATGGCGGGGATGGATGGGGTCATAGGCTCTCAAATCATCGAATTTCAATATGCACTATCTGAAAAACGATATGAAACGCAAGAGAAAGATTCCAAACCCTCGCTCAAGCCGCGCGCAGCGGCGATCGCGCCTGAAACCAGTCTGGACCGCGCGCCGCGGCCCGGCTTAGCCTAGGTCGAGGGGGACAGCGTTATGAGCCAAGATCGCGACATATCATCGGGCCCGAGGATCGCGCGGCACGCGTCCGGCGCGCCGTGGGAGGACCAGGTGGGCTATTGCCGCGCGGTCAAGGCGGGGCCGTTCATCCATATCTCCGGCACGGCGCCGATAAACCCGGACGGGTCGTGCTTCGCGCCCGGCGATGTGGAGGCGCAGACCGCCAAATGCCTGGACCTTATTGGCGACGCGGTAGGTCGGTTCGGCGCCAGGTACGCCGATGTGATGCGCACGCGCCTGTTTGTCCGCAACGCCGAGGATTGGCCCGCGATCGGGCGCGCGCACCGGGCGGTGTTCGCAGAGCATCCTCCCGCCACCTCGCTCATCGAGATTGCGCGGCTAATCGATCCAGACATGCTCATTGAAATCGAAGCGGACGCCTATCATCCCGGAGCGTCGGCGTGAGCCTGATCCCGGCGGACCAACCGCTCAGCGTTATCGCGGCGTTGTTCGCCATCGCCGCCTTCGGCTTCTGGGCGGAGCGGCAAGCCTGGGGTCGCGCGGTGACGGGCACGGTCTGGGTGATCATCGTAGCCTTGTTGGCGGGCAATCTGGGCGTGCTGCCGTCAGACAGTCCGGCTTATGGCGCAGTGTCGAGCTATTTGGTGCCAATCCTCATCCCGCTCTTTCTGTTTGGGGCTGATCTGCGCCGAATCCTTGGGGAGACCGGGCGGCTGTTTCTCGCCTTCGTCTTGGCGATCGGGGCCACCGCATCGGGCGCTTTGATCGCGGGGCTGTTGCTGCCCTTGGGCGCGTTCGAGCCCTTGCGCGCGGAGATTTCCGGTCTGTTCACCGCCACTTATATCGGCGGCTCGGTCAACTGGGCCGCGGCCATCGACAGTTTGGGCTTGGGCGGGAACGGCGCGCTGATCAGCGCGGGCACAGCGGTGGATTATCTCTATTCCGTCGCTTGGCTCGGCGCGCTCGCCGCAGCCCCGGCGATCCAAGGCTTCGCCGCGCGGTTTGTAACGAAGGATCATAGCGGGACTGCCGCGACCGAAACGGAGACCAAAGCCCAAACCGGCTCGCGAATCGATGCGGGCTCGCTCGCCGGCGCAATCGCGGTGGCGGCGATCACCGCGGCGGTGGGGACCGCGCTGGCCGACGCGTTAGGGCTAAGCGCGTACAAATACCTATTCATCACGGTGTTGGTGGTGATCCCAGCCACCCTGATCCCCAAGCGCATGGCGAAACTCCATGGCGGGTACGAGCTTGGCGTCGGACTAGCGTTTGTCTATTTCGCCTCCATCGTGGCGGGTGCGGACATTCCCACGCTCATCGCCACCGCGCCGTTGCTGGCGGTGTTCGTGGGCGTGATCATCATCGTCCATGGCCTGGTGATGGTGATTGGCGGGCTGGTCCTAAAGCTCTCGCTGCCTGAACTGATCACCGCGTCCAACGCCGCCGTTTTGGGCCCCACCACGGCGCCTGCCCTCGCCGCCTCGCGCGGCTGGACGGGCTTGGTCACCCCGGGCGTGCTGGTGGGCGTGTTCGGCTATGCGACGGGCACCTTCGTCGCGCTGGCGGTAGCGCGCGCTTTAGGCTGGAGCCCGTAACCCGGGGGCTTGGGTTTAGGCGTGGAGATGAGAGCGTGAGGATGGAGAACCCGTTATGACGCCGACGCTAAGGGCTTCCGCCCCAATATGGCCCGAGATCCCCTACGAGCCTTGGGCGGAGACCTGCATGGCGCTGCACCTCTGGACTCAGATCATCGGGAAGTACCGCTTGTCGCTGACGCCCTGGGTGAACCATTCTTGGCATGCAACGCTGTACGTGACCCCCCGTGGCCTCAGCACCGGACCCGTTCCGGACGCGCCTGGCGCAATGTTGGTGGATTTAGACGTCCAGGACCAGGTCTGCGTGGTGTCAGCGGAAAACGGCGCGCAGGAGCGTTTTGATTTAGCGCCGATGAGCGTGGCTCAGTTCTATGGCCAGTTCGGTGCGGCCATCGAGGCGCTGGGCGGCCGGTTCGCGATCCATCCACGCCCCAATGAGATCGCAGACCCGATCGCCTTTCCCATGGACACCGCCCCCAGACCCTATGACGCCGATGCCGTCGTTCGGTTTCATCAGGCGCTTGTGCGCATAAGCGACGTGTTTTCGACCTTTCGGACAGGTTTCATCGGAAAAGTGTCCCCGGTTCATCTGTTTTGGGGATCGTTCGACCTCGCGGTCACCCGGTTTTCCGGGCGACCGGCGCCGGTTCATCCGGGTGGCGTTCCGAACTTGCCCGACACCGTGACCCGAGAAGCCTACAGCCATGAAGTCTCCTCTGCGGGATTCTGGCCTGGCTTAGGGGTCGGCGAACCGATGTTCTACGCTTACGCGTATCCCACGCCGGCCAACTTTGCGGCCCAACCGATTCAGCCCGCCGCCGCGGGATGGAACGAGCCGCTGGGTGAGTTTCTACTGCCCTATGAGGCGGTTCGGACGGCCTCCGACCCCAAGGCGACTTTACTCGCGTTTCTGCAGTCCACCTATGAGGCGGCGGCCAACACAGCGACGTGGGATCGGGAGGCGCTGGAGTGCGGATTGGGCGCACCCGGGGTTCCAAGAGACCTCAACCCGCGCTGAGGTGGGCGACCATGACGGATCCGCCGATTGGTATCCGCTGGGTGGATGGCGCTGCGACAGACCGGTGCGGCGCCCGGACACGAGGCTGTCGGCGCGCTGACGTTTCAAAAGCGAGCGAACCGAGGATGACGGTCGACCATAGCGCCGTTCCCCACAGCGTGCGCGGGCTTAGCGTCGGGGCTGCGCTTGCGGACCCAATCGTTCAGGACACGCGCATAAAGAGGTTCGGGATCATACCGCGGCGCCCTTTGTTAAAGCTCAGGCGCTCAAGGGTAGTGTCTCAGTTTGAAATTGGGCGACGTTGTCCATATGGCTAAGCCGCGCTTGTTCCCACGGGCAAGCGAGTGCAGTACTATAAAGGAGGTGGGAACGCACTTTAAAAAAATTGCGCTCCTGGCAACGGGACGTTAACGAAACGCGATAGAATTTCGGGGCAATAAGGAGCGCAATATGCCCACGGGACCGCAGGGGGAAAAGCGGCCCGCCGATGTTATCGGCGCGATCGTAATGGTCGCCAAAATTGCGACCGGCGAGACCGAAGACCCGAAAACGAAACCACGTCGCCAGCGCGCTGCGCAGGCTGGCGGTGAGGCGCGCGCTCAGGGATTGACCAAAAAAGTTCGCACCGCAATTGCCCTTAACGCGGCAAGTGTTTGATGGAAAAGCGATGACTGACCATTTTATTTATAATGGCGAGATTGAGCGTCAAAACGACCTTGATTTTATTGATCTCGTTACCCGGGAAAAGAGCGCGACCACTTGCGTTTTGTATTTAGTGACGCCCGGAGGGAGTCCAGACGCGGCTTATAAAATAGGTCGATACCTACAGGGACAATATCACCATATAACGGTCGTTGTTTCTGGTTTTTGTAAAAGTGCTGGAACTCTACTCGCTACAGCAGCGAATGAGTTGGCTTTCACTCCATATGGTGAGCTTGGTCCACTTGATGTCCAGATGGCCAAAGAGGACAAAATCCTTTCTTTGGAGTCAGGTTTGAACATCGGAGAGGCATTCGGCGCTCTAGAAGATGGCGCTCGAGAGGCGTTCTTTGACTTAACTTTCGGCCTCATTGCGCGCTCTGGAGGAATTGTTGCGCTGCCCACTGCTGCGCACGCTGCATCTGAAGTTGTAGCTGGTCTTTATGGGCCAGTTTTTTCTAGGATTGATCCAGAAGAGGTCGGCTCCCGTAGCCGCGCAATGCGAATTGGCGAGGACTATTGTACTCGTTTAGATCTGCGCTCAAAAAATCTCAAACAAAACGCTTTGAAAAGAATTTCTAGATCATACTCTAGTCATTCTTTTGTGATAGATTTTCTTGAAGCAAAGCTTTTATTTAACCGCGTTCGAGAGGCCAACGAAACTGAATGTAGAGTCATAGAAAACCTCGGCGCGCTTGCGCGCTACCCTGACCATCAGCTTACGATACAGAAGTTGGGTACCCAAGACGACACTCAAGGAGACAGTCATGAATCGGGCGACGACGCTGAGTCCGAACCGAAACCTGAAGCCGCAGCCAAAAAGCATCGCACCCGAAGAGATGCTGATACGGCAAATGGAAGAAATTCTGCAAGAGCAGGAGAAACGTAGCGCGATAGCTCCAGCATCAGAAACGCTATTTCAGCGGCGCTCAGAGAGACATTTCATGCCGGCAACACGTCAAAAATGAAAATAACGCATGCTGACTCAGGTTTGCACAGTTGGATTAGGGGCGTGAACAAGCTGCCCCAGCAAAACGTGTTCAAATTGTCGCACTGCTGCTTGAGCGGTCGTCCATGTAATCCACTAGCTGCGTGGCGGACGTTTCAATCAACACGGTTACGGAGCTGCTGATGGAGGGTGGCGAGGCGTGCTTGCATCATCATGATGAAACAGTGCGCAAGGCTGCTTCACGCATTGTAATTTTTTTCGGTTGCACAAGACGCTCCGCATTTCCCCGGCGATGGCCGCTGGCGTGACCGAGACCCTCGGGAGCTTCGATAACAGTCTGGAGCGCGTGGACGCTAACGTAGTGGCTAAGAGATCGGCAAAGTGCGGCCCTAAAATTTCAAACTGAGACACCACCCGCTCAAGCCTGAGGATCGGCGTGACGCTGCGCTCCGGTTCAGGTCCCGCTGAGGCGGCGGGCGGCTTCGTAAAGCGCGATGGCGGCGGCATTGGAGACATTCAAGCTTTCCATGTCCGCTTGGATGGGAATGCGGGCTAGCGTGTCGCAGTGCTCCGCCACCGAGGGGCGCAAGCCTTTGTCTTCGGCGCCCAAGACCAGCACCACAGCCTCGCCCATATCGGCGGCGTTAAGCGCTATGCTCGCATGACCGCTTAGCCCAATGGCCCGCCAGCCGCCTTCGCGCAACCGTTCGAGGGCGCGGGACAGATTGACCACCCGCGCATGGGCCAAGGTCTCCGCCGCGCCCGCCGCCGCCTTGGCCATGCCGCCCGACCAGGGGGGCGCTTTGCGGTCTTGCACGATGAGCCCGCGCGCGCCGAACGCAGCCGCGGTGCGCGCAATCGCGCCGACATTTTGCGGATCGGTGATCTGGTCAAGCATCAGAAGCGCGCCTTGGGCCGGCGCGGCGAGGGTTTCCAGGGACACCGCCTCTTTGGGTTTGCACATCAGGGCTACCCCCTGGTGGACCGCGCCGGGGGGCAGCCGCGCGTCGAGCTCGGCCGGCGAAGCTAACGGCAAGCCATTGGGATCCAAGCCTAATTTGACGGCCGCATTGCGGGTGACCAGGGTTTGGTGGATATGCCGGGAGCGTTGTTGGAGCACGGCGGCGACCGCGTGTAGCCCCCAAATCCAGACCGCGTCGTCTTGGTCTTTGTTAGCCGCGCCGCCGGTGACGGGGCGCTTGCGCCGGTAAGGGGGGCTCTGTATGGTCCGCGCTCCGTTTTTCCAAGGCTTGAGGGCAAAGACGGTTCGATAGCGCGGTTTTTCCCCGGTGTCGAAGCGGTTTGCGGAGCGGTGGAAAATGGGGCGTGTTGGAGGGGTGGCCGAGCGGTCAAAGGCAACAGACTGTAAATCTGTCGGGATTTCCCTACGTTGGTTCGAATCCAACTCCCTCCACCATTTTTTCGTTGCGGGTAGCCGCCACACCACCCCTACCCGCGGGGTTCCGGTTCGAGGTTTCTCCTCTTACCTCCACCATCCTTCATTTCGGGCGAATTTCCGCCTGAGATTTCGCCTAAAAGCTTGAACGGTATGGATATTTCCGCCGTTCTATATCCGAGTTCACGGTGGTAGCTGAGCGGCTCGGGAAACACCAATCTCAAGACCAATCGGCGTACGTCGTAACTCCCGCAAGTCCATATTTTGTAAGGGTTGGCGAGGAAGGTCAGCGCCCGTTCTAGCGCCCCGTCAAAAGCGGGCGGCGGGGCGGCGAGATTGGCGGCCTGTTCGCGCAGGATGAGCTTCTCGCGTTCGAGATCATCGATCTTCGATTCCAGAGCGCCGATCACCCGTTCATTGGTGGTTTTTACGATCCGGTCGACGAGCTTATCGATCTGCGCTTCGGCCTGTTTCAGCTCGGCTTTGATCGCTTTGGCGTGGCGCTTGGCCTCGCGGCCTTTGCGCTCCCAATAGGTGCGGACCATGGTCGTGGTGACTTTGATCAGCGAGGCGGCGGGCTGGATGGTCTTCAGGAGCGCATCGAAACGCCCTTCGATGTCGGCGCGACGGATCGACTTGCCGTAGAGATCGCATCCCCGGTTCTGGCAGAGATAATAGGGGTGATGCTTCTTAACCCCTTTCGACCAAGAGGCGGTGAGCATAGAGCCGCAACATCCGCACGCGACCGCGCCGCGTAAGACAAAATCTCGGTTGAGGTCCTTACGCGCCGGGGCGTTGGCGCGGCCCTCAATGCGGTCCTTGATGGTCTCAAACGTCGCCTTACTGATCAGCGGCGGGTGACGGCCTTCGCGTAAGGACACGCCAAGCTGTTTGGAGCCGACATAGCCCGCATAAAGCGGCTGGGTGAGGATGTCCGTGACCCGCTGCACGCGAACCGTTTTATGCGGATAATCCGGATGCGCTTCCAACCACCGCCCAACCTCGGCTTGCGTGGAGAAGCGGCCAGAGGCGAAGCCTTCCAAGGCGGTTTGAATGACCGAGGCGAGCGGCTCATCGCGGGCGAGGATTTTGTTGTTCCCCGGACGCTGTTTGATGAAGGTATAGCCTATGGGCGGGCGGCTATAGACCGCATAACCCGCTTCGAGCCGGGCGATAGTTTTCTGGCGCGATTGGCGGTAATTGGCTTCGCGCTCAAGCTGGGCGACCGCCGCATTGATCGTCTCATTGAACAAGCCCTCGGGCGTGTCCTCAAAGGTGAAGTTGAGGCATTCGCGGCGCACGCCGCGCTCTTGCATCAGGCGGCGCAGGAGCAAATAGAATTCGGTATCGCGGCCATAGCGGCGCAAATCATCGAAGATCAAGACGAAGCGCTCGCCGGGACGCGCGTCGATGTAGTCAAGCAGCGCCATCATGCCCTCGCGCTTGGAGAAATCCCCGCCGCCCGTCACCTTGTCATGGAAGACGCGGGCGACCTCATAGCCCTTCTCGGCGGCGTGCTGGCGGCAACGATGCTCTTGGCTGCCAAGGCCCGTCTGTCCGGCGTCGGAGATGCGGCAATAGATCAAGGCGCGTTGTTGCGGGGCGGCGTTTGGATTGGCGTTTAGCGCTGTCTCCGTCGTCATATTCGGGTTTGTTTCTAATCCACTCATAATCACCTTTCCGCAGCGGATGCATCCGCCGCTTGCTCAAATATCTCATTGGTTTTCTTATGCTTCGAGTTTACCACAGGATCGCCCGCGAAAGCTGGCGAGGCGCCGCTTTCCGGGATTTGTCCACAGGCTTTTTGGGCTTGCTGGACCGGGTGTTGCTTCCATTCCAAATCAACGAACGCGACCACGATGTTCCAGAGCATTTGCAGAAGCTCGCGGCGTTTCTCCGGGGCGATGTCGGCGGCGTCGAGTTCCGCATCGAAGGCGGCGAAGTCCTCATCGCTTAAGGGCGTGGATTGGCCGAGCAGGGTCGCCATGATCGCATTCACCGTGTCGGCGTCCGTGTCGGTATCTGGAAGAATACCCCCATCATGCTTCGTCTTATTGAACGCATCGGGCCGGAGGGTGTGCGCCTCCAGCCCGTTGTCTCCCCCAGTGCGGTCGTCTTGCTTGTTCATGTCTTCGGCCTCGCTGTCTCCTTTGTGCTGTACTTATTCAATAAAGAACAAATACAGAACATTTTACACTAAAGCAAGGAATTTCTTCCTATTATTCGATTTCACTCGGACCAGAGCGGGACGGCGCGCCATCGCTTGGCGCGCGGTCAACGCCGTGGCGCTTAAACGCTTTGTCCAAGAGCCGGTGCTCGGCCTTGTCGATCCGCACCATGCGCTGGTTCTTATTCTGGTAGACGTCCTTCACCGGCGTTTCGGACCCCTTGGCTTCGGCATCGGCGATGAAGTGTTTGCGCATGCGCGAGAAATGGATCTCCGCGCGCTTGCGAACTTTCTGGGTCCGGTTCAGCACGGCGTGGGCGTCCCGCTTCAGCGGATGGGCGCGCTCGCGCTTGGGTTTGGTGTCCGCGCCGCCCGGCGCATTGGCCACGGTCGCGCGGGGCAGATCGGTGACGGTTTCAATCCGTCGCTCGCGCTCTTTCTCGACGTCGGCCATCATGCCTTGGATTTTCAGACTGACGCGCTCTTGGGCGACCTCTTCAATAGAGCGTTGCGGCATGTCCGGGGCGAGGTCGAGGGATGGGTTCATCCGCTCTAAAGCGATCTTATCTCTCGCGGCGTTGAGCCAGATTTCGCGTTGGTCATTGACAAGTTGAGCGATGCGTAATCGCTGATCTCTCGCCCAAGCTTCAATGGCGTCGAGGCGTTCATGCACCTGCGCTGTCATCTGCGCGGCGTCATTAAACGGGTCGCTCGGCTGATTAGGCATTTGTCATAAGCTCCTGCATATAATGATAAATTTGCACGGAGCCGGTGAGATTTGATAAACTGTTCGGCATGAACCGGAACACAGGCGCACCCGCAAATGACAACACATACGTGACACTCGTCCGCGATCCGCTCTCACGCCGTGAGATGTCGGCGCGCATGCGGGCGGTGCTTGACGACCTCTCCACCGAAGGCGTCGCCAATATGGCGCTGGTGGAGGTGTTGTTTGGGTTCATCTGCGAATACGCCTCCGCCCCGGCCCCGCAGGACGATCCCACCGGCGCTCAGGCTATGGGACGCTACAATCAGCTGAGCGCGCTCTCGGGCGCTTTAGAGGGCTTGCGATACGAAGCCCATCAAGTCTGGATGGCGCGGTTGAGCCGGTTTGATTAAGGCTCACACCCGCAGCCGCACCTTGCCTTTGTACTTCTTCTTACCGAACAGCGGATTGGGATCGGCTTGATTTCGCCACGGGGCGACCTCGTGATAGCCGACGACGTCGAGGGGCATTGGCGGATTGTTTTTGTAAAACACCACGGCCTTGTCGAATCGCGCGACCTCATCAGCGGTCAGACGCTTGCGACCGACCTCTGAGGTCGAGCGTTGCACCGGATCAAGGACAGAGCGGCCCGTATTATAGCTCGTCGCCATGGAGGAGTACTCTCCGAGCATGTTGGAGACGAGTTCGCAGGTTTTGTGGGACCGGCTGCCATGGATGATTTTCAATTCGGTTTGAGACAGCAGCGTGTCCAAAGCCTCGCGCCCATAGACATGCGCCCACATTTCAAGCTCCTGCACGACGACCCAGATGCGCAGTTTGAATTCACGCGCTGAGGTTAGAAGCGCCGGCAGTGAGCCAAATTTGAAGTTTGTCGCTTCGTCCACCATCAGCGTGACATCGCCGCCATCGGTGTTGCGGATCAACTCGGTTTTCGCCGCTTCCATAACGAGGCCGAGCCAGATCGCGAATGCGTCCATCTGTGTAGGGTCACAGACGATGTAAACGGTGGCCTTGGTTTTGCGCAGCATGGCGAAATAAAAATCTGAACTTTCAGTGCTGTCCGCCAAAACCCCGCTCGGCGCGAACGGCTCTAGCACCTGCAAAGCGCCTTCGCGAAACGACTCCAATTGTTCGGGGCGGCCTTCGCTCATTTTGCCGATCACATCGTTCGCCATGCGCGCCAGATCGCAATTGAGCGCTGTGTTTTTGGAAGCCTCGAACAGCGCATCGGCGAGCGTGTCCAGATCACTTAAGAGGCGCAGCAGCGCCGACAGCGTGACGCCGCCGGTTGTCACGACGAGGTAGATCATCCCGAAAACCAGAAGCTTGCGGGAGCCGTTGCGAAAGAAGGTGTTTTGACCTTCCTTAACCGGTTCGGGCAGCATTTGCTTGGCGAGCATGATCGCGTCGCTCAGCAGAAATTTTTGACGCTCGGGATCGTCCCAATTCTTTTTTAAAACGCCGAGCGGGTTGAACTTCGCGCCCGCTCCTAAAATCGACCCGAACCGACCGGCGGGGTTCAGGATGAAAATCTTGTTCTTATGTCGCTTGGCGCGGTGGCGACGGGTGATCGCCGCCAAGGTCCCTTTCAAGTCCGCGACGATCATGCTGCCCGCATGGGACATCAGCGCGGGAATAACAAAGCCGACCGTCTTACCGCCCCCGGCTGGCGATAGGACCAGCCCTGATGATTCAATCGGCAACCAGACGGGCGATCCGTCCATCAAGCCCGCCAGAAACCCTTTGCGTTTGTTGGTGCTCAGCCGGCGAACTTGTTTCCTCGTCGCCCAACTCGCCGTTCCCTTCAGCCCCGTCGACTTTTTTGTTTTGCGGTGCGCGAGCATGCGCGGCGTCATGGCGAGCAGTTTGAAAAGAAACGCGGCGAGCGCCGCGAAGATCAGATACCGCACCCCGCGAAGCAGATACGGATGCACATGAGGGGCGGATAAGAGCCACCCATAGCCGACACATAGGCAACAGATCGAAAGCGCATGCGTGATGAAATTCGGCGTGTAAGGTCGCATGGGACAAGGTCCTATGAGGTTTGTGGAACCTCGGACCCTGACCCATGCGCTACAGACGCGCGGGCGGACTAAAAGCGGAAAAGCTTGATCGCCAACGTCAGGGCTGAATAGGCCGTGATCCCCCAGACGAACCAGACGAAAGCGACATTCCCCGGGACGTCATACCATGGGGTTATCCACCAACTGAGATAAATCAGGCCCGCCAAAGCAATGCCGTGGACGATGGAGTTG
This sequence comes from Maricaulaceae bacterium, assembly GCA_050331475.1. Lineage (GTDB taxonomy): Bacteria > Pseudomonadota > Alphaproteobacteria > Caulobacterales > Maricaulaceae > JBHJGU01. The sequence goes on from JBHJGU010000109.1 coordinate 11,316, forward strand.
GGGTTCCGATCCGGTTGCTGCATGTCGCGCTCCTTTCGCTGAAACGCGAGAAGGGTGGCGCGCAAACGCGGCGCGGGCGGGCGTGTTAATGCGTGTTCGGGGCGCACGAGACAAGAAAGCCCCCGCGGATGATCGGCGGGGGCTTTGAGTTTACGGCTGGTAGGCCGCTAGCGAGCGTTGACCACGTCGGTGGCCTCGAAGACGACCCAGTGGTCATTGGGCGCGTCTCGGGTGCTGATCATCTCCGCCGCGCCTCGACCGCCATTGCCGCTCGTTGCATTGATCGTGAACGGCTGGGCGTAGGTCGCGCCGCCGATGGCGAGGCGAAGCTCGCCGGTGACACCTTGCGGGGCGCGGCCACTGTAGAAGTTCACGCCGATGACCATCTCATCGAGATTGACCGGCGCGTGGAAGGTGACAGATTCGAGGCCGTTCAACAGGTCGCGGCCTGAGCGATAATCGCGCCAGAACTGTCCTTCACGGGTGTTGGTCTGACCAAAATACAGCACCCGGGCCTGCGGGTGCGCTTGGACGTAGATATCCATGTCACACGCGCAGTTCCATGAAATTCCGACCTCGAGATCGGTGGCGCGGCGGCGGGTTTGCGCGCTGATCGGCGCGGTCGTCACCTCGCGCTCATGGATAGGCAAACGGCGGGTCCTATCGGGCCGAATTTGGATCATCTCCAACTTGTCGGACGCCGCGCGTTCAAACGTTTCCACGGGCGTATCCACCCCGCGATGGATCTGATCGATCAGTTGGCCGCGATCCGTATTGAACGTCACCAACGCCCCACCCAGCGTGTCCATACCGAGCGCGACATAGCGATGTACCGCGAAGTGGTGCCGGGCGTTGATCGTCCAATCATACCCGTCATAGGAAAAATGCACGGGCGTCCCGCCTAGGGCGTTCTCAAGTCCAGCGAGGGAATGGGCCGATCGGCCCCGCGCCACGGTGATATGCCCATCAGAGGGCACAAAACCATCCGCCATAGATACCGACGGCTCTTGCGGATTATCGTAGATCGGCGATCCGAAAATCGCAACAGCATCGATGCTCGCCATGTCGACTGCTGTGACCCCCGACTATCGACCAGCGTGATCCAGAGTCGGCGGTTGTATTTTGCTCATATGAGCGGTTTGAGCAACGGGATGGCGCGCGGAGCCATCCAGTAGCTCAGGCGCGTCGTCCC
>JBHJGU010000110.1:0-21527 GCA_050331475.1 Maricaulaceae bacterium
ACCTTCATTTTTGTCGAGGATTTGCCTCGCACCCCAGGGGGTAAGGTGCGCAAGCATTGCCTGCGCGATCGGCTTCGGGGCCCGGGCTGATCGCCCCGTCTGGGCCTAAAAGTCTCAACCGAACAAAAAAAACCCCAAGCGCCGGGAGACGCTTGGGGGTGTAGGTGTGGGGAGGAGACTTACTTGAAAGACCAGGTGATTCCGCCGCCGAAGTGATAAATCGTGGCGTCAGAGACGAACGGGCCGGCCTGTTCTTCGCCGTCAAACCCGAACGAGCCATTCACATCAAAGCGGATCCGCTCGTTGTAGTTAAACCCGATCCCGCCGGAGATGCTTTGGCTCCAATAGCCGTTGGCGACGGTGACTTGGGCGAGCTGGAGGAAGGTCGCGGTGATCGGAATAACCCCGGAGTCGTCGGGCGCGGAGACAAAGCTAAACCCGCCGAAGGTGGAGCCTAAATCCGCCTCATCGCGAAGTAATTGGGTGTAATAGGTGTAGCCCAACCGTAGAGCCCAGGGACCCATCGTGTGTTCGCCGGCGAACGAGAAGGTGGAGTTCGACTGCCAGATGTCCTGATAGGTCGAAGCGCTACTGTAGTCTTTGTGCCGGAATTCGAAGGCGACGAAGGTGTTTTCAAACACGCTGTCGGTGGAGGCGATGCCGAAAATAAACTCTTGGGGTTGGTCCAGCTCCACGGTCGAGAACACATCGGGCGCCGTTTCCAACACGGCGTCATAGTTGATGTTCAAGGGCGCTTCCCACGCCGCGCCGATCAGAACCGGGCCGGCGTCATAGGACGCGCCGACCGAGCCGCCGAAGCCAATGTCGTTGACCACGCCTGAGCCGTCGGTCAGGCCCAGCTCCAGCGCGCCTAAGCCGAGCTGGAAGGTCGCGCCCACGCTGATACGGTCAGTGAGTTCGTATCCGAAGCTGGCGTTGGCGCCGAACACTTTGAGATCGGAGATCAGGTTAGGCAGGCCCGGCTCGTTGCGGAAATCCCCGCCCAGCCCGGAGACTGCGCTAATCCCGGCGCCGACGACGAGTTTGTCATTGACCCGGTTCAGCGCGCCGAACACGGGCGCGCCGATGAAGGTGTTCCGGCTGTCGCCGTCAAAAGGTCCGGTCAGGGGCGCGAGGTTCGCCGGGCCGCCGAACAAATCCGTCGCGCCGCCGGAGGCTTCCAAATTCGGTCCGACAAACGCCGCGCCGAAGGAGAACGCGTACTGACCGTCAAGCTGGGTCAGGGTGGCGGGGTTGGAGAACAGCGCCGCGACCGGGTCGACAAAGCGCGCCGCCGAGACGCCTTCCAAACCGCCCGCCACGGGCGCCAGTGTGGCGTCAAACTCGGATCCACGCGGCGCGGCGAGCGCCGGAGCGGCGGTGCTGGCGGTTAACAGCAGACAAGAACTCAGGCGTGCAAGGCTCATAGGCATAGGATCAGGTCTCCGTCGCGGTGGCGTGAGGAAGGTCACGCTTGTGTGATGCGACGCAGACAAAGCGCTGGAGCGAATTAACGAACTCCTAATTCGTACTTCCTAGTCCAAGAGTAGTTTAATGTTGAAACACGTTATAAAGAAGTCAAAAAAGATCTTATTTAATTAATTCTGTGTAAATCAGAAATATTCACCGCAATCACAGCGACTTCACGCGCCCGTGTTGAAGGTCGATAAAATACGCATAAAATCGAATCGATCTCGGTTTAACGAAATGGTGCGGCGCGAAGCCGGCCTCGGGCGTGTCGGGCGTCGTTTGTGCTCAAACCAATTATGTCAGTTTGTCGCAGCGGTGAATTGTCGATTATCTTTGACTTTGGAAAGAATCGCTGACGATCGACCGAGAAATTTTCGAAAAGTTCGACAGTCTGTTCGCAGAGTGGACGAAAAGCGGGGCTTTCGGCGCCGAAACAGAGGGCTGCGCAAAGCGCACTGTGTGTCATTGCAAATAAATCGCAGTTATGGAACGGTCCGCCGCGCGATGTCTGGCGGCGCGACGAGGGTGGTGTCATGCGGTTGAACGAGTTGATCAAGGGACGTGCGGCCCGGGTCGCGGGCGTCGACGCGGACGATCCAATCCTGGCGATTAAACTACGCCAATTGGGGTTCGCGGAAGGCGATCATGTCGAACGGCTTTATGCAGGCCCGTTCGGCGCCGCGCCGCTGGGGTTTCGGCTGAACCGAACGGTGGTCGCGCTGCGCGCTGAGGAGGCCGCCGCAATCCATGTGGAGTTGGAGACCGACGCGTGAGCGCAACGGCTTTGCGAATTGCGCTCGTAGGCGCGCCGAATTGCGGCAAATCCACCTTGTTCAACGGTCTGACCGGCGGCCAAGCCAAAGTGGCGAATTACCCTGGCGTCACCGTCGAGCGGCGGGAGGGCGCCTTTCGCACCCCCGGCGGGCGCGACATCGCCTTGATCGATTTGCCCGGAGTCTACGGGCTTGCGGCGCGATCCAAAGACGCGGAAGTCGCGATCGACGCGTTGGCTGGGCGGATTGAGGGTCAGCCCGCCCCCGACGCCCTGGTCGTTTTGATCGACGCGTCCCATCTGCGCACACATTTGCATACGGTTTTGGAGTTGCGCGCGCTTGGCCGGCCGATGATGGTGGCGCTGAATATGTTCGATCTCGCTGAGCGGGACGGAGTGAAGATCGACATCGACAAACTTCAAGCCCATCTCGGCGTGCCGGTCGTGCACTCGCGCGCGACCCGGGCGGCGGGTCGGGTCGAGTTGCTTGAGCGGATTGATGAGGCGTTCGCCCAAGTGGACAGCGCGGCGGCGCCGGTGGACGCACAGTTGGACGTCAAGACGCTGACCGCGCTGCAACGCGAAGCCCGCGCCATTGCGCACGACGTGATTATTGCCGAGTCGGACGCGAATAAGTTCACCCGGGCCGTGGACTCGGTGGTGCTGCATCCAATTGGCGGTTTGGCGATTTTGGTGGGTTTGCTGTTCGCCATGTTCCAGGCCGTTTACGCCTGGTCCGCGACGCCGATGGGCTGGACTGAAGTCGCCATCGGGTATGCGCAAGGCCTTGTGAGCGCGGCGCCCTTACCCGGCTGGGCGTCTAGCCTGTTGTCGGACGGCCTGTTGGCGGGGGTCGGTGCGGTCGTGGTGTTCCTGCCCCAGATCGTCATCCTTTTCGCCTTCATTCTCGCATTAGAGGCGTCGGGCTATATGGCGCGCGCCGCGTTTTTGACCGATGACCTGATGTCCAAGGTGGGGCTGAACGGTCGCGCGGTGATCCCGCTTTTGTCCGGCTTCGCCTGCGCGATCCCGGGGATCATGGCGGCGCGGGCGATCGAGGGGGAGCGGGATCGGCTGACGACCATATTGATCACGCCGCTGATGACGTGTTCCGCGCGGTTGCCGGTCTACACCCTGATCGTGGGGGCGTTCATTCCCAACCAAGCCGTTGGTCCTGTTAATCTGCAGGGCTTGGTCTTATTCGGGCTCTATATGAGCGGCGTCGTCATGGCGATCTTGGTCGCCTTTGTGCTTAAGCGCACCGTCGCCAAAGGCCGCCGGCAAGGCCTGCTGTTGGAATTGCCGACCTATAAACTGCCCGACCTCAGCACCTATCTTCGTGAGCTTCGGCTGCGCGCTTGGGCGTTTTTAAAACGCGCGGGCACGATTATTCTTGGCGTGACGATTGTGCTTTGGCTTCTGGCGAGTTTTCCTGAGGGCGAGCAAGGCGTACGCGGATCGTTCGCCGGCCAGATCGGCGCGGTCTTACATGTTATTCTGGCCCCGATCGGCTTTAACCTCGAAATCGCCATCGCGCTGGTGCCCGGCATGGCGGCGCGCGAGGTGGCGGTGGCCGCGCTTGGGACGGTGTATTCGCTGCAGGGCGGGGAGGAGGCCATCGCCCAAGGCTTGGTCAGCGTGCTGCAATCGGCTTGGAGCTTGCCGACCGCCTTGGCGTTCTTGGCGTGGTACGTCTTTGCGCCGCAATGCTTATCCACGCTCGCTGTGGCCCGTCGAGAGACGAACTCCTGGGGGTGGACCCTGTTCATGTTCGGCTATCTGTTTGCGCTCGCTTATATCGCCGCGGGGGCAACCTATTGGATCGCCAAAGCCGCGGGGCTCTAACCGGGGCCTGAACTTATGACGCGGCGGGCGCGACCCCGGCGCGTTCGAGTTCCGGTGTCAACCGACCAGACAGCCAGAAGAAAAACATCCGGTAGTCGCTGACCAGCGACCAAAGCGGATGGGTGAAGGTGGCCGGCTTATTCCGCTCGACAAAGGCGTGGGACGCCCAGGCGAACCCATACCCCCCCAACGGCATGCCCAAAAGCCATAACGGGTTCAGCGTCAAAACCGCGGCCGCTAAAGCGGCGAGGCTCAAGGCGGTGCCGACATAATGCAGCGACCGGGTCCTCGGGCGCGCGTGTTCACGCAGATAATGCGGCCAAAACTCAGCATAGGTCTGAATGCGGTTGGACATCGCTTACCCTCTGTTTGAACGCGTCGAGCCAGCAAGGCTCACTGCCGGCGATCAGCGCCATGGACGGCCAGAAATGCGTCCGTCACCGCGCGCGCGCGATCGGTGATGTCGGCGTCGCTGGGAGGAGCGGTCATGTCAAACAGCCGCCCTAACAGCCCCTTCATTAAGAGGCCGCCTAAAAACGCTTCTGCGGCCAGGTGTGGCGCGCAAACCACAAGTCGGCCCTTACGGGATTGGGTGGCGAGATACTCCGACAGCCCGTCAAAGGCGATTTTCGGCGCTTGGGTGAAAAACGTCCGCGCAATGTCCGGGAACCGTTCGGCCTCGGCGATGACAATCCGAACCATGCGGATATGGTCCTCGGAATAGACCTGGCGCAGACGGTCTTTCGCGTACTCCACCAACGTGGAGTGAATGTCCGCTTCGGTATTAGCAAGAAGCTCTAAGTCATAATCATGGCTTGTCGCGAGAATGACCTCAGAGAACAATTGTTCTTTGTTACCAAAATATTTATAAATCGTCGATTTAGAGCCGCCTGTTATGTCAATGATCGAGCCGATCGAGGTGCCATCATAGCCATGCTTTAAAAATTGCCGCTGAGCGACTTGTAAAAAGTGCCGACGCTTTTTGTCTTCGGTCAATTGGCGACGGCTGGGTTCGGTCAGGGCGGCGGTCTGCATACAATCTCGTTTCAGGTCTTCGAGCGCAACGGGAACGGCGCCGCTGGCGCACGCCGAAACTATGATGAACTAAGCCTAATCTTGCGCTTAAGCTGGCGAAGACGTCAACCGACGACGCAGAAACGCGGTTAAGTCCCGATAGACGGGTGGGTCGTCACGAAAGGGTCGCGCAAGGCCCACTAACACGCCGGCGTGGCTGACGTCGGGATAATAGTGGTCTTCCACGGTTACGCCGGCTCCGCGCAAGGTCGCAGACAAAGCTTTGGTGTTCGCCACTTTGACCACATCGTCGTCCAAGCCGTGCGCCAACCAATAGTCCGGACCGTCACTACGCGCGTGGCCGGCGCGCACCACCGGTTGGGTCTGCTCCAACGCTTCAACATGGCCAAACGCTTGGCGCGTTTCCTCCACGTCGAGGGGCAGAAAGTCATAGGGTCCGGCCAGTCCGGCCACCGCGGCGATACGGTCCGGCGCGCCGCCCGCTGCGCGCAATCGTTCCGAGGCGAGCGCCGTCATCACCGCGTTGTAGGCCCCCGCCGAATGGCCCGCGACGCCCATGGGACCGGTGCTTGCCCCATAGTCGGCGCTGTGGGTTTGCAGCCACGCCGTCGCACGGGCGCAGTCTTCGAGAAAGACCGGGTAGCGGCCCTCCGGCGTTAGCCGGTAGTCAGGCACGGCCACCACAAAGCCCGCCGCCGCCAAGGCGCGACCAACAAAGGTGTATTGCGACTTGCGCCCACTGTCCCAGCCGCCGCCGTAAAAGAACACGACAAGGGGAGGCTCGACATCCGCATTATCCGGCCCGTAAAGGTCCAGGCGATGGCGGGCGTGGGGTCCGTAGGCGACATCGTCGGCGAGACGACGGGCCTCACCGTCCTTAGGCACCAGCGCATTGAAGGCCGTTAAGGGCGAGCAACCGGTTCCAAAACCGCAAGCCAGAGCGCCCAGGACGGCCCGACGCCCCTGCGTCTGCGGGTTGAGGGTATTTGAGGGCCCTGAAAAACCCGCCTCGGAACCTGAGATCATTGCAGGCAGAAACCCTTCAACCGACGCGATATTAGCCTCTACTTAAAGAATACCGGTCACATTGCCAGCTTTGCGGATCAAGAATGATGGCGCAACGAGGATCAGGGTGACTCAGTCTTTTTGCGAACCGGCGCGGCGCCGTTCGGTCGGTGACGAGACCGCGGAGATCGGCGCGGACTTCGCCGCGCACATCGACACGCTAGAGCGTGCGCACGCGGCTGCGGCGCGCATGATTGGGCGTATCGACGCCATCACTTTGATGCCCAACCGGTTGCAATTCATTGACGATCTGTCCGAGCGCCCCGCCAAAGGCGCCCCACCGCCTGCAACCTTGGTCATGCTCACCCTTGCCGATGCGAAACCGTATAATCGGCTGTTGCGGGTGCTGGGCCATTCCTATGCGGAGGATTTCATCCGGGCGGGTGCGGAGCGTTTGCAGTCTCTGCTGGGCCCGCATGTCTTGGTCTACCATGTGAGCCTGCTCAGCTTCGCGTTTCTGGTGGACGGCGATCCCTCCCGCGTCGAAGCGATCGCCGCAGACGTCGCATCCGGTTTCGACGCCGCGCTCGATTGCCGGTCACTGCCGGTGAACACCACGGTCGGGATCGGTTTGACCGCACTCCCCGAGGCCTTGACCGATCCGGCCGAACCGCTGCGCGCCGCATTGGCCGCGGTCCAAGACAGTCGCAAACAGGCCATGCGTTGGGCCTGGTATAACCGGCATTCCGATGCGGCCACCGTTCGCGCGTTTCGGCTTCTCACGGATCTTTCCGCCGCGTTAGAGCAACCCGATGAGCTCGAACTGGTCTTCCAACCGCGATTAGCGCTAGAGAGCGGCGTTCGCGCGTCGGCGGAGGCGTGAATCCGCTGGCGCCATAAGGAGCTAGGCCCGGTCAGTCCAGCGGAATTTGTGGGCCTGGCTGAGGCGACCGCGCTAATCACGCCGCTGACCCGTTGGGTGGTTAAGGCTGCGCTTCGGCAATTCGCGCAGTGGTCAGAGCCCGCGCGCCCGCAAAAGCTGTCCATCAATATATCGCCGAAAAACACCACTGAGCCGGACTTCATCGCCTTCATGGCGCAAGCGTGCGACGAAGCGGGCGTCGCCCCCCACCGGATCGAGTTGGAGTTCACCGAGGGCGTCCTCGCCGCGGACATCGCCCAAACCGTGGAACGGCTGAGCGCGCTTAAGGCCTTGGGCTTTGAAATCGCGATCGACGATTTCGGCTCGGGGTATTCCAACATGCGTTATCTGATGGATTTGCCGGCGCAGATTCTGAAGATCGATCAAACCTTTATTCGCGCTTTGCCCGACCAACCCAAAAGCGCCACTTTAGTGCGTGGCATGATTGAGTTGGGACATGCGCTGGGCTTTCGCGTGGTCGCCGAAGGCGTTGAAACCGCCCAGATCCTAGACCAATTGCGCGGCTGGGGTTGCGATGAGGTTCAAGGCTACCATCTCGCCCGACCCATGCCCTCCGACGCGTTTGCCGACTGGCTGCGTCAGAACCCCACCGCTTAACCCCCCGGGTCGTCGATCACCCCCAGCAATCGGGTGACGCCGTTTTTCCCGCGCGGCGGGGATCGGTGCATAATTCCGCCCGCGCCGTCGCTCCGCGCCCCGCGAAACAGCGCCACATGGCCTGCGGAAAGGGTGTTAAGGGGGCCGCGATAGGCGGTTTGCCGCGCGTGGGCTGTGCGCGCATGCGGTGGAGCCACCCATTGGGTCCCCGTTCCGCGATAAGTGGTCAAAAGGCGCAAGGCCACATGGTCAACGTGAAACCGCGCGCAGCCGTCATCCGCGATGGTCTCAAACCGCACGCGCACGACCGACGCTTGTCGGACCTCAACAAACGCGCGGGCCAAGGCCACCAGATCATCGGCGATCGGGGCGACCATTGGCCCGGCGGCCGCAACCAACGCCGCACGGAACCGGTCTTCGTCCGCGGGCTCGAAGGGGCGAAGCGCGCCCGCATATCCCAGCGATCTCCGGCAAACCGCGCGGGCGGCGGCCTCCAGCGTCGGCTCAAGCGTGCGCCGCCAAATGGCGAGACGAACGCTTGGGTCGGCGATGGCGCTCAGCACGGTTGGGCTGTCGCCCACAGTCACAGGGTTTTGGGTCGAACTCGCGACCGAGGCGCTGGTCAGGCCGAAGCTCACGAGCCGATGACGCCGCCGGCCGTGCGCCGGATCGTGATCACGCTGGGCCGGGGTGGGACGCCGTCTTGGAAGTCCGGCCAGCGGGTGGTCGGGTTTTCGAAGGTGGCGTCCGCGCCGTCGCCGGGATGCTGGACGGCGAGGAACAAGGTCTCCCCATCAGCGGTGAAGCGCGGGCCGCAGACTTCGGCGCCCTCTGGCGCGCGGAAAAACGCCCGGCTAAGGCCGCGTTCCGCGCCGTCAGTCTCCAGCGCCCAGAGCCCGTCATTCGCCCCGCTTGTCTTATTGCCATCGGTGGCGACCCACAGCCGGCCTGCGGGGTCGATGGCGCAGTTATCTGGCGCGCTAAACCAGCCCTGCGCGCTGGTGTCCCCATGCCAGTCGGCGTCAACGCTGGGATCGGCGGGGTCGCCGCAGCGCACCAGGATTTCCCAACGCGAGCGGGTGGCGGTGAAATCCCCGTCAGGCTCGGTGATTTCAATAATGTGGCCAAAGGCGTTGTTCGCGCGCGGATTGGCGGCGTCGGTTTGGTCGTCCTGACGTCGGGTGTTGTTGGTCAACATTAAATAGACCCGGCCCGTGCGCGGGTCTGGCTCCACGTCTTCGGGGCGATCCATGGGTGTGGCGCCGAGCAGATCCGCCGCCCGGCGGGTTTCAATCAGCACGTCGGCTTGCGAGGCGAAGCCGTTCTCCGGCGTCAGCGGACCTTCGCCATAGCTCAAGGCGAGCCAATCGAGCCCGCCCTCGGCGTCGAACCGGCCGACATAGAGCGTGCCGTCATCGAGCAGATCGCGATTGGCGTCGGGGTTGTCCGGATCGAACACCCCTGCGGTGACGAACTTATAAACGTAATCAAAGCGCTGATCGTCGCCCATGTAAAAAACGACCCGACCGTCGGGCGCGACGACGCTTTCCGCGCCTTCATGTTTGAAGCGGCCCAGGGCGGTGCGCTTTTTCGGCGTTGAGTCCGGGTCGAGCACATCGACTTCAACAACCCAACCGAAACGATTGGGTTCATTGGGTTCTTTCGCCACATCGAACCGGTCGAAATTCCGGCCCCACTGATAGCATCCCCCCGGCACGCCATAGCGTTGATGGTTGGCGGCTTCGAGATGGTCTTGGGCGAGTTCGCCGAGGAAATTGCCGTTGAAGTTTTCCTCGGCCATCAAATACGTGCCCCACGGCGTGATGCCACCGGCGCAATTGTTCAACGTGCCCATGACCCGGCGACCCGTGAGGTCCGCGGTTGTCTTCAACCGGTCGGAGCCCGCAGCGGGGCCGGTGAGCGCCATCGGCGTCGACCCTCCGGTGATGCGCCGGTTATAGCGCGAGCCTAAAACCGGGCGCCAGGAACCGTCATCCTCCTGGGTGATTTCCAGGATCGTGCCCCCGTGGGCGGCCATTTCCACTTCGCATTCGGTTTGGGTGAGGTCGCGCCCGGCCAATCCCGGGAACATCAGCCGGGTGGAGGTGTATTCGTGGTTGACGCACAATAGGCCGGAGCCGCCGTCCGGGCTGAACGGGCGGAAGCCAATGAAATCATTATTATAGCCGAATTGGCGACGTTGGGCCGCGGCGGTCTGGGCGTAAGGGTCAAAGGCGGGCGCGTCGGGGAACACCGGATCGCCCCAGCGGATCAGGATGTCGGCCTGATAGCCGGCGGGCACGTGAACGTCGCCGTCAATGCCGCGGGTGATCTCTTCAAAGCCAAACCGCGAGCCGGCGGCGTTGGGCTGGGCCGCGCCGTCATCGCTGAAGGCGGGAAGCGGCGCGCCGAGCGCCAGGGTCGACGCGCCGGCCGCCAGGACAAAGCCCCGCCGGGTCAATCGCGTTTCAATCAGATCGGATAAGGTCTCGACGCCGTGAGCGATACGAGGATTTGAGGGAGAGTTTTCACTGGAATCCATTGCGCGAGGCCCCTGGCGATGGTCAGTCTGCGAGCGTGAGGTTGAGGTTCATATGTTATATTATCACAGCTGTTCTGTCGGTCTTGTGACATCGTATCGGACGCCGCTCTGCGGCCTGTCGCGATCGCGGCGCAGGATTTAGCCGTGCCCGCTTGCGTCAGCCTCAAGGATCTCACCTTCGCCTATCAGGCCGGTCAAACCGTGCTCACCATCCCCGTGTTTGAGCTGGGGCAGGGGGAGCGATTGTTTCTCCAAGGCGCCAGCGGATCGGGGAAGTCCACCCTGTTAAGCCTGATTTCGGGGGTGTTTGCGCCCAGCTCGGGCGAACTCACCGTGCTCGGACACCCCCTGCACGCCCTTTCTGCCGGGCGCCGGGACGCCCTAAGGGCGAATGCGATCGGCGTGATTTTCCAGCAGTTCAACCTGGTGCCCTATCTGACGCTGATCGAAAACGTACTGTTGCCGTGTCGGTTTTCGCCCCCCCGCGCGGCCCGGGTCGGCGCAACGGACGCCGCCCGGCGCGAGGCGGCGCTCAGTTTGCTCACCCGACTGGGCTTGGGGGCGGAGGCTGCGGACAACCGCGCCGTCTCCGCTTTGTCGGTGGGCCAACAGCAGCGGGTCGCTGCGGCGCGCGCGCTAATCGGCGCCCCCTCCTTGATCATCGCCGACGAGCCCACCTCCGCGCTCGACACCCAAACCCGCGACGGCTTCATCGATACGCTGTTGCAGGAGGCCGGGGCGGCGAGTGTGTTGTTCGTTAGCCATGACATCGCCCTGGCCGCCCGGTTCGACCGCACTGAAACCATGGCTCGGCTCAACACCATCGGCGCGAGAACGGGGGAGGCGGCGTAATGGCGTTGATCGGTTTGGCCTGGAAAAGCGCGCGCGCGCGGGCGGGCGCCACGATCCTCACCCTGATCGCGATCGCCTTGTCCACAGCCCTGGTCTTAGGCGTGGAAAAGGTTCGCGCCGGCGCGCGTTCAGGCTTTGAGCAAACGGTGTCGGGCGCGGACATGCTTGTGGGCGCGCGCTCGGGCTCGGTGAACCTCTTGCTTTATGCGGTGTTTCGTTTGGGCGATCCCACCGTGAACGTGTCTTGGGAGAGCTATCAAACCTTCGCCCGGCGCCCGGACGTGGCCTGGACCATCCCGCTGTCTTTGGGGGATTCTCATCGCGGTTTCCGCGTCTTGGGCACCACGGAGGCTTATTTCGAGCATTATCGCTATCGCGACAAACGCCCGCTCGCCTTCGCCTCAGGCGCGAGGTTTGAGAAGACCCGCGATGCGGTGCTCGGCGCGGAGGTCGCGCGCACACTCGGTTATGATTTGGGCGACAGCTTTGTCATCAGCCACGGAATACAAAGTGTCGCGTTCGCCGAGCACACCGATCACCCCTTCACGGTGAGCGGCGTCCTGGCGCCGACCGGAACCCCGGTGGATCGAACCGTACACGTCAGCTTAGCGGGGCTGGAGGCGGTGCATGAGGGCTGGCGGGATGGCGCCCCGCCGCCCATCCGGCGCCGCGCGATTGGCGCGCGCCCCGCGCCGGCGTCCCAAGCTCCGCCCGAGCCTGCGCCTGAAGACGTGACGCCGACAGCGATCACTGCGTTTCTGGTGGGCATGAAAAATAAAGTGGCGGTGCTGCGTTACCAACGCGATGTGAACACCTATCGCCAGGAGGCTTTAACCGGCGTCATCCCCGGGGTGGCGTTATCCCAACTTTGGCGCGTGCTCGGGCCGGCCGAACAGGCGCTGCGCGGGGTGTCGGCTTTGGTGGGCGCGGCCGGATTGACGGGACTTCTGATCTCGCTGCTCTCTACCCTAAACGAGCGGCGCCGCGAGATTGCGGTTTTGCGCGCGGTGGGCGCACGGCGACGTGACGTCTTCGGTCTGCTCGTGTTGGAGTCCACCCTGGTGGCCGGGCTGGGGGCGGTGATCGGCGCGGGCGTCTTGAACCTGGTTCTGGCCGGGTTCGGCCGAAGCCTTGAGGCCGCAATCGGGGCGCCGCTGGGCGGGTTGGGCCTCTCCCCGTTTGATGTATACATTGTCGCAGGCGTGACCGTACTGGGGGTTATGCTCGGTTTCGTCCCCGGTTGGATTGCGTACCAACGGTCCCTAAGTGATGGTCTGACCGTCCGTTTGTGAGGCGCTTATGAAACGTTTGTCGCTTGTTTTGGCCTTGCTGTTGTCAGCGCCCGCGCTCGCGGAGCCCCCGCGCACGGTGTATTGGGAAGACCTGATGCCGGAGGGCGAGTTGGATGCCCTCCAACAACAATATGACGATTTTTACGCCAGCGTGGAGCAACAGCTGCTCGATCAGGCCCCGCAAAGCTTGTTCGACTTTGGCGGGCAGGGCGGCCCGGGCGGCGTTCTGGAAGGGTCTGCGCTGGACACCATGCCTCAACTGGGCACCTTTAACGTCGTCGACGAGCTTGACGGTGAGCGCGTGCGCATTCCCGGGTTTGTATTGCCGTTTGAGTATTCGGCGTCGGGCGAAGTGAGCGAATTCCTTCTGGTGCCGTATTTTGGCGCTTGCATTCACACCCCACCGCCGCCGCCGAACCAAATCGTCCATGTGACCGCCGACGATCCGGTGAAATTGGGCAGCCAATACGACGCGGTTTGGATCACGGGTGTGCTCAGCGCCCAGCGTAATATCAATGAGTTGGGCGATGCGGCTTACACCTTGGACATCGAGTCTTGGGAATCCTATGACGGATAAGGTGCACCGTCGCCGCCTCGTCGGGGTTGGCGCGTTCGCTCTGATCGCCGGGCTGGCCAGCGCCCAGGAGCCCGAGGTGCGCCAGGGCCGCGCTCATGTTCATGGCGCCTGGGATCTCTTCGCCGCGCTCGATGGGGACGTTTTGAGAGTGACGCTATTGGGGCCGTTGGCGGATTTGATCGGTGATGAACCCGCCATCGGTTCGCCGGAGGAAGCCGCCGCCCTGGCGGATTTGAACGCTGCGCTGATGGATCAAGCGCCCTTGGTTGAGTTCAATGACCGCGCCGAGTGTCGGGTTGACGGGCCCGGCCAAGCCCGGGTGATCCAGACCGCGGACGCTGAGCACGACTATGATCACGGTGAGCACGATCATGATCACGCTGAGCACGATCATGATCACGGTGAGCACGAAAATGATCACGCCGAGCACGACCATGATCACGGTGAGCACGACCATGATCACGACGAGCACGACCATGATCATGCTGAGCACAACCATGATCACGCTGAGCACGACCATGATCATGCTGAGCACGACCATGATCACGACCAAGCCGGCCATTCACATGGCGGCGATGTGGAGATCGTTTACGCCTTTTCCTGCGGCCGCTCGGAGCGCCTAAGCGCGCTAACTGTGGATGCGTTTGAGACCTATGCGGGGATCGAGACCATCGACGCGGTGTTTCTGGGCGATGGACGGCAAGCGGCCGATCGGCTCACCGCGTCTCAAACCCGTTTATCGCTGGATTAAGCGCGCTGGCGATAAACCCGTGTGCGGAGTGAGCGACGCCCACAGCGTCATCGCTCATGACGGTTTCGGGGCGGCGCGATACGGAGGCCCACGAAGATGGCGCCCTGCAGCTCAGACACGTCAAACCGGTCAGCAGCCTTGAGCACGCCTCATGTGAGCGACGCCCACAGCGCTGTCGCTCATGACGGTTTCGGGGCGGCGCGATACGGAGGCCCACGAAGATGGTGCCGGTGGAGAGATTCGAACTCCCGACCTTCGCTTTACAAGAGCGCTGCACTACCACTGTGCTACACCGGCGCCGGGGACGATCAACGTTCCGGAGTTTCGATCGGTAACCAAGCCGCCGACGAAGGGCAAGTCCGAACTGGACCGCCCGTCGTGCGCCGTGGACGGTGCACGCCGAATCGGACGGGCGCCTCAGTCCGGCAATCAGATCCAAAGGGTTTTGACCTTATGAATCGATCGCATTTGATCGAATTGGATCGATTAAATCCCACGTCGGGCTGAGAAGGTCCATCCATGTTCCTTTGGTAAGCCAATGCGTGACGGGGTCAGGTCCGCACTTGGGTGATCTGAACCCGTAATGGCGTATTAAAGGAGTGCGGGATGAGTGAGCCGTGTCCGGTGGTGGTCTTTGCGTCCCAAAAAGGGGGCTCGGGCAAAACAACCTTGTCCGGTCATATCGCCGTTCAGGCGGAGCTGTCCGGGGACGGTCCCGTGGCGTTGGTGGACACCGACCCCCAGGGCAGCCTGGCCAAATGGTGGAATGCGCGCCGGTCGGAAACGCCTGCGTTCGCCCAGGTGAATGCGCCCTCGCTCGGCCGGGATTTGCGCGAACTGCGCCGGGCGGGCTTTTCGCTGATCGTCATTGACACGCCGCCCGCGGTGACCACGTCGATTTCCGAAGTTGTGGGACATGCGGACTTGGTGGTGGTGCCGACCCGTCCCAGCCCGCACGATCTGCGCGCGATCGGTCCGACGGTGGACATTATCGCCTACCAGAAAAAGGACATGGTGTTCGTCGTCAACGCGGCCTCATCGCGCGCGCGGATCACAGGGGAGACGGCTGTTGCGCTCTCCCAGCATGGGACCGTGGCGCCCGTGACGGTGCACCATCGGGTGGATTTCGCCGCGTCGATGATTGACGGACGAACCGTGGGCGAAGCCAATCCGGAAGGACGCTCAGCCGATGAAGTCGCGCGCCTGTGGCGGTATCTCAAAGATCGCTTGTTACGCCTTCATGGCGGGTCGCGATTGATGATGAGCGAGGACCGCGCTGATTTTGCGGTGGCCGCGTTGAGCCCCGAACCTGCGACGCCGCGAGCGGTCCGGGCGAGCGCGAAACCCAGCCCGGGGTGGGATGGTCGCGACCGTCGCCAGGCCGATCAGGGCCCGCCTCCCGGGGTTACGGACCGGCGGACCCGGCGCGCGGTTTTCGGCCGTCGTCCCACCGAAGGCGCGGTCAATGGCCGGGCCTGGTCGGAGCCCCGGTGAGGATTTGGACATGGGCCAGCCAAACGCCCC
This sequence comes from Maricaulaceae bacterium, assembly GCA_050331475.1. Taxonomy (GTDB): domain Bacteria; phylum Pseudomonadota; class Alphaproteobacteria; order Caulobacterales; family Maricaulaceae; genus JBHJGU01. The sequence goes on from JBHJGU010000110.1 coordinate 15,206, forward strand.
GGCGTCACCCAATCTTTTGGCGCGAAAAGGCGAAGCCTCGCCGACCACGTCAAACGGTTGGACCGGCGTCGCCGACTGGGGTCCGGTGACCGATGTCGCCGCGACCTTTATGAAGACCCGTAAAGCGCGCGCCGTCGAGACCCTTGCGGATATTCTAGCCGAGCCGGGACCCCCAGCGACGGCGCCGCCGCGCCCTAGCAACGCGCCGCGGCGTCCAGTGACGGTGCGCCTGACGGCGGACCAATTCCGCCGGCTCAGATTAGCCTCCGCTTTGCGCGACACCTCCATGCAGCGCGTCCTCGCCCAGGCGCTTGAGGTTTATCTGCGCGCGGCCACAGCCGGATATCCGGATTGTCGGTGTCTGCAGCCGAACCCGGCGGCGATGACAAAATCGAGCGACCCGAAACGCTGCGGCCTCAGTTGCGCGGCGAAAAAGCGTCCTGCGCCCGAATCCGCGGCGTCGACGCGCGCAAGCTCAGCTCGGTCGCGGACGCCCTGAGCGTCCGCGAACGATGAGGGGGCTCAGTTCGGCGCGACCGACCCGCCAGGAGGCGGGGGGCTATGGAAAAGGCGAGCCGATCGGCCGAACTGATCAGGGCGTGTGTCCGGGTTCAGACCAGAACGAGCACGGACTGCACGAAAATGAAGCTCACCGCCGTCAGCGCGATCGCATGCGCCGTGCCGGTGAACAGCGTGGGCAAATCTGCGGCAAAGCGAACCATGACAAGCTCCAAAAAGGGCCCGGCGCACGAAGGCCGGGGCAGGGGTTGAGGCGTCTGCTGAACTCGTTTGAGCTCTGCGCCGTGTATGCGTTAATCGATAACGAGTTATCGTTATACGATCAAGCAAAAATTCTCGCTGATCGATGATTTTTTCGTAAGGTTCAATAAGGTGTCCGGTAAGGTTGGGGATCATGGCCCTCGCCGCCTCGCGCAAACGCTTGAGCCGGGAGTGCGAGCGTGGCAAGCCAAGACGCGTCTGCGGTTTTGTGTGAAAGACGGTCATGGCTCGGTATCTGATCACCTCGGCTCTGCCCTACATCAACGGCGTCAAGCATTTGGGCAATCTGGCGGGCTCCATGCTGCCCGCGGACGTTCACGCCCGTTTCCGTCGCCTCCAAGGCCATGAGGTGCTTTATATCTGCGCCACCGATGAACACGGTACGCCGGCTGAGCTGGCGGCTGCGGCTGCGGGCCAAGACGTGCGCGCCTATTGCGACGCCCAGCACGCCATCCAGCGCGAGGCGGGAGCGGCGTTTGGACTGAGTTATGATTGGTTTGGTCGGTCGTCGAGCCCGCAAAACGCAAGCCTCACCCAGCATTTCGCCGATCGGCTGGAGGATGCGGGCCTGATCGAGGCGCGCACCAGCCGCCAGGTCTATTCAGTGACCGACGCACGTTTCTTGCCCGACCGGTACGTGGAGGGCACGTGCCCCCATTGCGGGTATGAGAAAGCGCGCGGCGATCAGTGCGACAATTGCGGGCGGTTGCTGGACCCCATCGACCTTAAGAACCCCTATTCCGCGGTTTCCGGCTCCACCGATATTGAGGTGCGCGAAACCCAGCATTTATTCTTGCGCCAATCGGTCATGGCGGATCGGGTGCGCGCCTGGGTCGACGAGTCCGAATCCTGGCCGCCGCTCGCTCGGTCCATTGCATACAAATGGCTCGACGAAGGTTTGGCGGATCGCGCGATTACCCGGGACCTCAGCTGGGGCGTGCCGGTGTTACGCCGGGGCGAACCGCGCGCCGGTTTCGACAGCAAGGTGTTTTACGTTTGGTTCGACGCGCCGATCGAATACATCGCCGCAACCCAGGAATGGGCCGAAGCCACGGGCGAAGATTGGGCGCGTTGGTGGCGCGATGACGAAGGCGCGGACGACGTGACTTACGTCCAAGTCATGGGCAAGGACAATGTGGCCTTCCACACGGTGAGCTTCCCCATCACGCTTCTGGGTTCGGGCGAACCCTGGACGCTGGTCGATAGGCTCAAGGCGTTCAACTGGGTCACCTGGTATGGGGGCAAGTTCTCCACCTCCCAAAACCGCGGCGTGTTCATGGACCAGGCGTTGGAGCTGTTGCCCAGCGATTATTGGCGCTGGGCGCTGATCGCCAATGCGCCCGAAAGCGCGGATGCGGAATTCACCTGGGAGCGGTTCCGGGAGACCGTCAACGCCGACCTCGCCAATGTGTTTGGCAATTTCGTCAATCGGATCACCAAATTCTGCGCCTCAAAATTTGATGGCTGCGTGCCCGAGGGCGGCGCGCCGGGCGACGCCGAGGCGTGGATCGCGGACGAGCTGAAGACGCGGCTCACCGCGCTGACCGCCCACCATGAGGCCATGGAGTTTCGCAAGGCGGCCGCGGAGACCCGCGCTCTGTGGGCGGCGGGCAATGAATACCTTACCCGCACCGCGCCCTGGTCGGCGTTCAAGACTGATAAAGACGCCTCCGCGTTGGGTGTGCGCACGGGGCTCAACCTGGCGGTGGTGTTCGCCATTATCGCCCAACCCATCATTCCGGACGCCGCCAAGGCCGTGCTCGACGCGCTCGGCGTGCCCGAGGCGAACCGCAAATGGCCGGAGGACGCCGACGATCCGGACCTGCTCGACGCGCTGCCCCGCGGGCTGGCCATCACCACCCCGCCGGTGCTGTTCGCCCGCATCGAAGACGCGCAAATCGAGGCGTGGGCCGACCGGTTTGGGGGAGGAGAATAACGCGCGCATTAGCCTGCCCGCCATCAGACAATGGTTTGAGCACGCCCGCCCCGGCCTTGTCCCCGCGCTGATTGTCGCCGATGGTCTAAGCGAAATGCAGGGGAGGGGCTTATGGGTTGGTCGCGGCGCGGATTTGTCACCGGCTTCGCCGGACTAGGCGCGAGCCAGGCGGCGGCGGCGCCGGTGGCCGGGCGCGTCCCGGCGCGGCCCGCCCTCGATCCCGCCGCGCTGGCTCAAGACGAAGCCTATTGGTCCCAGATCGCGGCGCTTTATGACGTCTCCGAAGCGGTGACGAATTTGGAGGCCGGCTATTGGGGCGTGATGACCCGGCCGGTCAAAACCGCCTTTCTCGCTAATATCGACCGGATGAACCGGGAGGGCAGCTATTATGTCCGCCGCGAGCTTGGCGGCGATATGGCGGCGGTCTACGACCGGTTGGCGGGGTTTCTGGGCGTTCGGGCGGACGAACTGCTGCTGGTGCGCTCGGCCACAGAAGCGCTGCAAATCCTAATCGGCGGCTATAACAAACTCCAACCCGGCGATGCTGTCCTTTATGCGGACCTCGACTACTCGTCGATGAAAACCGCCATGGCGTGGCTCAACACGCGTCGCGGCGTTGAGACGATCAAAATCAGCCTGCCGGAGCCCGCGAGCCGGGAGGCGTTTATCCAGGCCTACGCCGAAGCGCTCGACGCCCACCCTCATATCCGCATGATGTTGCTGACCCATGTCAACAACATCACGGGTCTGGTGCATCCGATCGACGAGATCACCGCCGTGGCGGAGGCGCGTGGGGTGGACGTGATCCTGGACAGCGCCCATGCGGTGGGGCAGCTCGACTTCAACTTCGCCGGCCTGCGCGCGCCGTTCATCGGCATGAATTTGCACAAATGGATCGGCGCGCCGCTGGGCTGCGGTCTGATCTATGTGCGCAAGGATCGGATCGCAGACATCGACCCGTTCATGGGCGAGCCGGGGGATGCGGACGATCTGCGCATCCGCGCGCACACGGGAGCGCTGAATTTCGCCGCCCCGCTCACCATCCCCGCAGCGCTGGACGTGCATGAAGCGATCGGGGCGGGGGCGAAACAGGCGCGGCTGCGCTATCTGCGCGATGTGTGGGTGAACGAGGCGCGTGGGCTGCCTGGGCTCGACATTCTCACCCCCGACGACCCGGAACTCGTGGCCGGCATGACCGCCTTCCGCTTCCGAGATCGCCCGACCACGGCGGATAATAACGCCCTTGTGGCGCAGCTGAGCGAGGTTCATCGGATTTTCACCGTGCGCCGCACCGGGCCGGCTGCGGGGGATTGTGTCCGGGTGACGCCCGCGCTTTACAACACACCCGCCGACATGGCCCGGCTCGCCCCGGCCCTGCGCGCACTGGCCTAGCGGGCGCTAGACCTCACCCCGATCGCCGCCTCGATCGTCGGCGATAAATTGGCATCCCCCGATGATCGGGATTACCAACTGGTCGCGCCGGAAAACGCGTAAAACCGGTTTCCACTTTTTCGCTCGGCGCTCTAGGCTTAACGCCAGCTTCGGGGAGGGGACATGGGCAAGACCAGCGGCCGGATCGGTCTGAGGGTGATCGCTGCTGTGACGCTCGCGCTTGGAGGCGCGGGCGCTGGGGCGCAAGACGCCGAACCAAGCGATTGGCGCGCTGTGGCGCCGGAGAACCTCCTGCTCATCGAGACGGTTCATGGGGTGACGACCCTGGAGCTCAACCCCGATTTCGCGCCCGCCCATACCGCCCGCATGCGCGCGCTGGCGCGGGCAGGCTTTTATGACGGCGAATATTTCTACCGGGTCATTGACGGCTTCGTCGCCCAAGCTGGGGTGCAGGACGACGATCGGATGACCGACTGGTCGCCTCTGGAGAATGAGAACGACCGGCCGCTCTCCGAGGCGACGTTCACCCCCTTGGGCAATGGGGATCTGTTTGCCGCCGAAGTGGGCCATATCGACGGCTTCCCCGTAGGTCGGGATGCGGATTTAGGCCGAGAATGGCTGCTTCATTGCCCCGGCGCGCTCGCCATGGCGCGTGATGAGGATCCCGACACAGGCCGCACCGAGATCTATATCGTGCTCGACGCGCAGCGTTATCTCGACCGAAATTTGACCGTGTTCGGCCGGGTCATTGACGGTCTGGCGGCGATCCAAAAGCTCGAACGCGGCGACCGGGCTGTCGAGAGCGGAGTGATCCAGCCTCCGCGCACTGGCGATCAGATCCTCAATGTGCGGCTCGCTGCGGATATCGACGCCGCCGAACGTCCGGGCTTTGAGGTGATGAACACCCGCTCAGACGTATTCGCTGCGGACAAGCGGGGGCGGCGGGTGCGCGAGGAACCCTTCTTCTATCGCAAGCCCCCGGAAATCCTAGACATTTGCGGCTATTCCGTCCCGGTGCGCCGCGCCGAACCCTAAATTGAGGACCTGTAGCCCATGATCCGCACCTTGAAAGCTTTCTCCGCCGCAAGCGCGCTCGCCCTGACCCTGGCGTCCCCGGCTCTGGCGCAAACCCAAGACTTCGCGCCCCAGGGCTGGACCGCCAAAAGCCTGCCCGAAATCGCCGCGGGGATCGCGTCCGGTGACACCAGTGCGGAAGCTGTGGTCGAGGCCTATCTTAACCGGATCGAGGCGATCGACCGGCAAGGCCCGACACTGCGCAGTGTAATCTCCATCAATCCGGACGCCCTCGAAGAGGCGCGCGCGGTGGACGCCGCCATCGCCGCCGGGGCGGCGGTCGGCCCGCTCGCCGGTGTGCCGATCCTGCTTAAGGACAATATCGAAAGCCGCGAGCTGCCCACGACCGCCGGCGCCCTGGCCTTGGCGGAGAATGATAAGGGCCGGGACTCGCCCCTGGTGGCCGGTTTGCGCGAGGCGGGCGCGATCATTTTGGGCAAAACCAATCTCAGCCAATGGGCGAATTACCGCTCTGAGGACTCAATATCGGGTTGGTCGGCGTTGGGCGGTCAGGTGAAGAACCCGCATATGCTCGACCGTAGCCCGTGCGGCTCCTCATCCGGGTCCGGTGCGGCCATGGCGGCCTCGCTCGCCGCGGGCACCGTGGGGACCGAGACGAACGGCTCGATCATCTGCCCGTCTAACGTCAATGGGATTGTGGGGTTCAAGCCCACCGTAGGTCTGGTGTCCCAGCAATACATCGTGCCGATCAGCTCCAGCCAGGACACCGCCGGGCCCATGACCAAGACCGTCACGGGCGCGGCCCTGATGCTCACCGCCATGGCCACGGGCGAGGGCGCCGTCGACTATGTGACCGCGCTCGACGCCGAGGCGCTCGACGGCGCCAAAATTGGGGTGTTGCGCTTCACCCAAGGCTCGAACAAGGACATTCAGGCCTTGTTTACCACCGCGCTCAAGGATTTAGAGGCCGCGGGCGCCGAGCTGGTCGAAATTCCCAGCTTTGAGAACACCCTCCAAGCCGCGCCGTCGGATGCGCCCAATCTGTTGGCGGTCGAGTTCAAGCATACGCTGGGCGCCTATCACGCCGAGGCCGCGGACGCGGTCCCGGTGATAACCGTTGAGGACGTCATCGCGTTCAAGGAAGCCCACGCGGAGATCGTATAGGCGCTGTTCGATGAT
>JBHJGU010000111.1:0-4314 GCA_050331475.1 Maricaulaceae bacterium
CTCCAGCGCGCCCGCCCGGTCGCCGGCGGCGGCACGCATGTTGCCCACCTTGTCCAGGCTGATGCTGACATCGCGCGCCCATAGGGTGTTCTCGGGGTCTTTCGCGGCGAGGGCGCGGGCGATGGCCAAGCTCTCCTCATACGCTTCCAGCGCGTTACCCCGGTCGCCAGCGGCGGCGCGCAGATCGCCAAGCTTGTCCAGGCTGACGCTGACATTTCTAAGGGCGGCTGACGCATTGCCCTCTTGACCGATTCTGCGTCGCACATCCAAGGCGCGTTCTTGGAAATGCAACGCTGCTGCTCGGTTGCCAGCAGTTGCTGCTACGTCGCCGAGCGCTTCATTTGCGAGCGGAGCGAAGCAATCCAGGCGACGGCGGCGCTTGGTTGAAAGGTTTCCTGGATTGCCGCGGCCCTGACGGGCCTCGCCATGACCGTGGAGGATAAGGGACCGTGTCCGCCCCCTCCGTCGGCTGCGCCGACACCTCCCCCGTGAACGAGGGAGGAAACCTTGGCGGCGTTCTCCTTGTCCTCCCCCGCGGGCGGGGGGACGCAGCCCGAAGGGCCGGAGGGCGGAACGCCCACCTCTTGCCCCGGCCGCAGAGCCGGGGCCTCAGGCCGCGTTCACGAAACTGGCGACGACCTTTTTCTGGCCGGCCTTCTCGAAGTCCACGGTCAGCTTGGCGCCGTCGGATTTCAGCACCCGACCATAGCCGAATTTTTGGTGGAACACGCGCGAGCCCACGGGGAAGCCTGGGGCGGCTGGATCCGTGGTGGCGATCACCCGCGCCTCGCCATTGATGGTGGGCGGGGTCGAGCGGGGGCGATCTTTGGACGCCTGCAGCCGTTTCCACCCGGGGCTTTGATAGTCCGAACGGAACGGGTCCGCCGGCTCGGCCATATGGGCGAAGCCCGGCCCGGCGGTGTCGTAATACCCGGTGTCGCTTTCCGCCTCCACATGGGCGGGCGGCAGCTCATCGATAAACCGCGAGGGGATCACCGCCTGCCAGCGGCCATAGATCTGCCGGTTCGCCGCGAAGCTGACCATGGCCCGCTCCCGCGCCCGGGTGAGGCCCACATAGGCGAGCCGGCGCTCCTCTTCGAGCGAGGCGACCCCGCCTTCGTCGAGCGCGCGTTTGGAGGGGAACAGCTCCTCCTCCCAGCCGGGCAGGAACACCATGGGGAACTCCAACCCCTTCGCCGAGTGCAGGGTCATCAGCGACACCTCGTCCCCGCCGGGCTCCTCCGCCCGTTCGGCGACCAGCGAGACGTGTTCGAGATAGGCCTCCAACGTGTCGAACTCGCCCATGGCCTGGACCAGCTCTTTGAGGTTGTCGAGCCGGGATTGCGCCTGTGGGCTCTTATCCTCGCGCCACATGGCGGTGTAGCCGCTCTCGTCGAGGATTTGCTCGGCAAGGTCCACATGCTTGGCGGACTGGCCCAACTCTCGCCAGCGCGCGATGTCCTGGAGGAAGGTTTTCAGCGCCGTGCGCGCCTTGCCGCGGATTTCATCGGTCTCCACCATCACCCGGGCGGCTTCGGCCAGGCTCACGCCTGCGGATCGGGCGGCCACTTGCAGCTTGCGCACACTGGTTTCGCCAATGCCGCGCGTGGGCGTATTGACCACCCGCTCAAAGGCTAAATCATCGTCGTTGGACCGCGCGAGACGCAGATAGGCGTGGGCGTCGCGGATCTCCGCGCGTTCGAAAAACCGCGGGCCGCCAATGACCTTATAGGGCACGCCGATCATCAAAAACCGCTCTTCAAACGCGCGCATCTGATGGGACGCGCGCACCAACACCGCGCAATCCGCATAGGGGCGGTCTTTGGACACCCAGTTTTCGATCTCATCGGCGATGGTGCGCGCCTCGGCCTCCCCATCCCAGACGCCCTTGACCCGGACCTTGTCGCCGCCCTGATCCTCGGTCCACAGCGTCTTACCCAGCCGGGCTTGGTTCGCCGCAATCAGCCCGGAAGCGGCGCTGAGGATGTGCTGGGTCGAGCGATAATTCCGCTCCAGCCGGATCTCCTTGGCGCCGGGGAAATCGCGCTCAAAGCGCAAGATGTTGTCCACCTCCGCCCCGCGCCAGCCATAGATCGACTGGTCGTCATCGCCCACACAGCACAGATTGTTCGAGCCGCGGGCTAACAGTCGAAGCCAAAGATATTGCGCCACATTGGTGTCTTGGTATTCGTCGACCAGAAGATACTTGAATTTCTTATGGTAAACATCGAGGACGTCATTCGCCGACTGGAAGATTTTTAAATTCAATAGCAACAGATCGCCAAAATCCACCGCGTTCAGGGTGGCCAGCCTTTGCTGGTAAAGTTCATAGAGCTTAACCGCCTTGCCCTCGGCGAACAGCCAGCGATCCTCCTCGCCCACCTGATCGGGCCCCAGGCCGCGGTTCTTCCAGCCATCGACCACGCCGGCGAAATGGCGCGGGGTCCAGCGTTTCTCGTCAATGTTTTCGGCCTGCAGGATCTGACGGATCAGGCGCAGCTGATCGTCCACGTCCAGAATGGTGAAGGAGGGTTTGAGCCCGGCGATCTCCGCATGCCGGCGGAGAATCTGCGCGCCGATGGCGTGGAAGGTGCCCAGCCAGGGCAGCCCCTCCACCGCCTGGCCGATCAGCCCGGCGACCCGTTCGCGCATTTCCCGCGCCGCCTTATTGGTGAAGGTCACCGCCAGGATTTGGCTGGGCCAGGCCCGGCCGGTGGTCAGGATGTGGGCCAGGCGCGTGGTGAGCACCCGCGTCTTGCCCGTCCCCGCGCCGGCAAGCACCAGGACGGGACCGTCCAGCGTCTCCACCGCCTCGCGCTGCTCGGGGTTCAGACCGTTGAGATAGGGCGGGGCGGGGCGCGCTTGTTGGCTCAGCGGCCGGGTGTCGGCGGTGTCGGGCATAGCGGGGAAAGGCTCGGTCGAGTCGGTCATGCCCGACCATACCACGCCCGTGCGCCGCGTCAGCCGGTCGCGGCGGCTTCCATGGCGGCGCAGCGCTGCAACGCCCTGTGCAACAGCCAAACGCGCAAGGCCGAGGCCAGACCCCGCGCACCGCCCTGGTTGGCGCGCGCCTCATCGATCTCCGCGATCAAGCGGGCCAAGGGTTTGCCCGCCTCATGGGCGGCCACCTCCAGGGCGGCCCAAAACTCCGGCTCCAGGGCGACGCTGGTCCGATGCCCGCTTAACGTGACTGAGCGCTTCTGCATACTCTCCTCGCGCGTGTTCGCCGAGGCGTTTTAGCAAAAACCCCACACGGTGTGGCTATTCTCGATGTCCGGCTTGTCCATCACGCGGTGGAGAAATCGCAGCACCCGGACCGGCAACCGCGCTTTCGCGGCCCGTGTTGCGCGGCTAAGCTGTGGGTCCAGCCTGAGGGGGCGGCGATGGTCGGATTTCTGATTGGCGTGGTGATCTTTGCGTTAATGGCGGCGCTCGCCGTCTCGCTGGTGATCACAAGTGCGGACGATGAATGGCGCAATTGGCGAAGGCCGAAATGCTGGGCCATTGTCTTCGCCGGCCTCACCTCCGCTGTGAGCTTCGGTTATGACGTGCACCAAATGCTGCGGTCCGACCCGGTCCGCGCGGCGCTGTTTGGTGTCAGCGACCAGATCGCGAGGGAGGGCGCGCAAACGCGCGACGAAATCAAAGCCCTGGACGACAAGTTCGAACAATTCGTTTCGAACTTTAAATCCAACGCTCAAGCCAACAACCTGCCCGACCCAACCGGCGACCCCAATTGGCGCGCGGAATTGCGGAATTAGAGCGACTGATCAACTCGCGCTTGGCGGAAAAACAACGCGCCGTGTCGCAAATTAATGAGGGCGATGTTCAGGGCGGCGCGGACACGCTAGGCGATTTAGCCCAGGCCCAAGCGGCGGAGGCTGAAGGCTTGGCCGCGGAATCCGCGCAGGCGCGCGCCCGCGCCGCGGAAACGTTTCGTGAGCAAGGGGCTGTGCTGCGTGCGGTGTCGGTGGCGGAGGCGACGCGCGCTTACGAGAACGCTGCACGGTTGCAGCCTGAGCATTTCTGGACCTGGATCGAGCTGAGCCGGCTTTATCTTTATGGTCTCGGCCAAACCGGGAAAGCGCGGGACGCCGCGGAGCGAGCATTTAGCGCGGCTGAGAATGACTGGGATCGTGGGCTCGCAATGACGTTGGAGGCGGTTTCATAAACGGCGTCATCTACCCTGTTTGTTGGGCGAGTTGAGCGTCTCTGATTTTGGCGTTTGCGAGGGTTATGAGCTTTCGCATGACGGCTGTGAGGGCGGTCATTTTGGGTTTTCCGTTGGCGATGAGGCGTTCGTAGAAGGCTTTG
>JBHJGU010000112.1:0-13712 GCA_050331475.1 Maricaulaceae bacterium
TCGGTATAATTTCAAGCGTTGGGCGCGCGACGAATAAGAACAATGTCTCTAGCCCCCCGGCCGGGGCGGCGGCGTTTTCAACCCCGGTCAAAAACACGACCGTATCGGAATCCATAAACGCTCCACTGCCGCCAATCCTGGCGCTTCACCCATGATCTAGCGTCAATTCGCGAAAAACGAGGATGATTTTAGTTCCACCAGCGCATACCGGGTGAGTCCGCCGCCGCAAGGATCGGCGCGTCGTGGGTTCGCGGTGCGCCTACCGGTCCAGTCGCCGGGGCGGATAGCCCGCATGGCGTAAGGCTTCGAGAATTTCCGTGGTGTGCGCGCTGTCGCGGGTCTCGAACATGATGTCGAACTCGGACCCCTTGGCGGGCACGTCGAGCGCAAGCCGGTTGTGGGCCACATCGATGATGTTGCCGCCCGCAGAGCCGACAATGCGTGTGATGGCCGATAGCATGCCCGGTCGATCATCCCCGGCTACCCGCACCGAAGCGATCCGGTTGGCGCGGACGAGTTCACGGGTGAGCACCGAGGCGAGCAAGCGCGGGTCGATATTGCCGCCGCACAGGATCACCCCCACCCGCCGGCCGGCGAATTTCCGGGGATGGGCGAGCAGAGCCGCCAGACCGGCGGCGCCCGCGCCTTCGGCGACGACTTTTTCGACCATGGCGAAGAGGCTCACCGCCCGCTCCAACTCAGCCTCTTCGACCAGCATCACCCCATCGACCAGCGCCCGCGCGATCGTCAGGGGCAGCGCGCCGGTGTCCTTCACGGCAATGCCTTCGGCGATGGTGGCGCCGCCGCAGCGCGGCGTGTCCCCGGCGAGGTGCGCCGCCATAGCCGGGTACATGGCCGCCTCGACGCCAATGATCTCGATCTCGGGTTTCGGCGTTTTCGCGGCGATGGCGTTGCCGGCGATCAAACCGCCACCCCCCACAGGGATAACGAGCGCTTCCAAGTCGGGCGCGTCGTGGAGCATTTCCAGCGCCGTGGTGCCTTGGCCCGCAATGATCAGCGGATCGTCATAGGGGTGAATGAACACCAAGCCGTCTTTTTCCGCCAAACCTTTGGCGTAGGGGCGGGCTTCATAGATGGTGTCCCCGTGCAGGAAGACGCGCGCGCCATGGGCGCGGGTGTACTCCACTTTCACAATAGGGGTGGGTTCGGGCATGACGATGGTGGCCGGCACGCCCAGCTTGGCGGCGTGATAGGCCACCGCTTGCGCGTGATTGCCCGCGGACATGGCGATGACGCCACGCCGGCGGGCGTCCTCATCTAAACTGTCGAGTTTATTGACCGCGCCGCGCTCCTTAAACGATGCGGTGAATTGGAAATTCTCAAACTTGATCCACACCTCCGCGCCGGTGATGTCCGACAGGGTCGTGGATCGGCGAAACGGGGTTCGCACCACCCGGCCCTTGATTCGCTCGGCGGCGGCTTGAATGTCGGCGAAGCGGACGGGCAGGTCGTCAAACGGGCTCATGAGCGGCCTCCGAGCAGCTCGGAAACAGAGGCGCTGACGCTAGGCTGCGCGCCCTGAGGAGGCAAGCGAGGCGGGCGCGTAAAAGCGCGCCAAACCGCTTCCCTCGGGACCCGTCTCGCGGTATGGCCCCCACGACGCTCAGTCATCGCGCAATAAGGGGCCGCCGCTATGTCTGCGATCGAAACATTTCGCCAACGCCACGCCGAGTTGACTTATACCGTTGAGGACGTCCGTCGCCGCTTCGAGGCGGAAACGCTGAAAAAGCGGTCCTCCGACATCGCCGCGCGCTTGATGCGGTTGCGTAAAATGGCTGTGGATTACGTCAATGACCTGGATGCGGACGTGTTCCCGCTGCTGATCGAGGACGCGGACACCGCGATCTCCGAGAGCGCGACAGAGTTGCAAGCGGCGACGCACGCCGCCCGCGACAGCTTTGTCGCCTACATCAAAAAATGGGGCAATTCGCTGGAGATCATGAGGGATCCGCAGGGCTTCTTAACCGAGTCTGCGCCGGCCTTTGACGCGTTCCGCGCCCATTTGGACATGGCGGCTGAGAAGCTTTACCCGGAGACCGAGGCTGACGCTGAGGCCGCGCCCCAAGATCCCCAAGACGACGACGCGGACGCGCCCACCGCCGCTTAACCGGATCACTTCGACCCAAAGAAAGGCGCGGGAGGGGAGCCTCCCACGCCAGCTGAAGGTCGGCGTCGTCCCGAAGGACAGACGTTAAAACGACGATTGATCAAAAACCCGTCGCAGAAACACCGTCTCTGCGGCGCGTTGGAAATCCCGGTTGGACTTCTTTCGGAAGCCGTGGCCTTCGTCCATGGCGATCAGAAGCCAGGCGGGGGTGTCGTTCGCTTTGAGCTTTTCCAACAATTGCTCCGCTTCGCTCACCGGCACCCGGGGATCGTTAAAGCCATGGATGATGAACATCGGCTTGGTGATGTTCTCGGCTTTGGTCAGCGGGGAAATCGCCTCGAGAACCTTGCGCACCTCCGGGTCGCGCTCATCGCCATACTCTACCCGGCGCAGATCTTTGCGGTAGCCTTCGGTGTTTTCCAGGAACGTAACGAAGTTGGAGATGCCGACAATATTCACCGCGCCGGCTAGCCGGTCATTGTAATGGGTCATGGAGGCCAGCACCATATAGCCGCCATAAGACCCGCCATAGACGATCACGCGATCGGCGTCCAAATCGTCTTGGTCGGCGATCCAGTCTAGCAACGCGCCAATGTCTTTAACCGAGTCTTCGCGTTTGACGCTATTGTCCAGGCTAATGAAGGTCTTGCCGTAACCTGCGGAGCCGCGAACATTGGGGTAAATCACCGCCGCGCCGAGTTCATTGACCCAGTATTGCGCGGTGGTGTTGAAGCCGGGGCGCGATTGGCCTTCCGGTCCGCCATGGATGGAGACGATCACCGGGTGGGGGCCTTCAGACTTGGGCTTGTAAACGATGGCCGAGATGTCGAGCCCGTCAAAACTCTCAAACTGGGCGAGTTCCGGCTCCACCAAATCCGCGGCCGCAATGGGGCCCAGCTCAGAGGCCGTCCACCGGGTCAGGCCCATATTGCGCACATCAAAGGACCAGACATCACCGGCGGCGGTTGCGGCGTTAAACGAAAACCCGACCGAGCCACCGTCCGGATGAAAACGCAAACCGCCCACCAAGCCCGCGGGTAGGTCCGGGCCGTCCAGGCCGACGCCGGTCGCCAGGTTCAAGAGCCGGATGTTGGAGAAGCCCGCCTCATTGACGGAATAGACCACCGTTTGGCCGTCGGGTGAGAGGTCAAAGCCCTCCACCTCCCACCCCAGATCGCCGGTCAACGGCGTGATGGCGCCGTCCTCGAGGCCGATCCGCGCCAGGGTCAGGTATTCGGCGTCATGGTCCGTGACGGTCAAGATCGCCGCGCCGTCGTCGATGAAGTCCCCGCCGCGATAGGCCACGTCCAAGTCGGGGTTGATCTCTTCGACCGCGCCGGTCTCCACATCGAGGACGAATAGCCGGCTTTTGGCGACGGAGACGTATTGCTGGATCAATAGCTTGCCACCGTCGTCGGACCAATCCACCGGGATCACCGCGCCTTCGCCTTCAAGCGCGACGCGCCGGCTGTCCGGATCGCGCGGATCGCCGATCATCACATCCCAGGTAGGATCGCCGGGGGTGACCCGGTTCCAGGCCAAAAGTCCGCCGTCATCGGACCACACAAAGCCACCATTGCGCGTGTTCTCTTCGGTGAAGCGCAGGGTGGCTTTGGTTTCCAAATCGAAATGGAAGCCTTGGAAATACTCCGCGCCGCCCACGTCCTTGGCGAACACCAAGCGTTCGCCATCCGGCGCCACCGCGCCGGCGCCGATCGGCTCGGCGTAGAAGGTCAACTGCTCGCGCGCGCCCAAAGGTTGGGCCACATGGTGCAGTTGGCTGACCTCGCCGAAGCGGGTGGAGATCAACACGCCCTCAGCGGTCCAACCGCGGAACGCCGCGCCGCGCGCGTTTTGGTATTTGGCGACCGTTTCGGCGACGTCCGCGGGGATATCGGGGATCCCCTCCATCACCAGATTGCCTTGGGTGACCCGATCCTCGGCCCAAGCCGCTGCGGCTAAGCCGGCCACAGCGCAGATGACGGTTCCGGTTTTGAACATATGCAGTCTCCCAGTCCTGAGGTTTGAGACGGTCTTACGCCGCCTTTATGAAAAGGCCCGCGTCTGCGGGCGATCCCAAACGCGGGCCTTAATAGGTTAAGCGATCACCGAACAGTTACCAGATCGACACCCGCTCTTCGGGCGGCAGGTAGAGCGCATCGTCCTCGCTGACGTTAAACGCCTCATACCAGGCGTCCATGTTGCGCACCACGCCATTGACCCGGTAGCGCGCGGGCGAATGCGGGTCGGATTTGAGCTGGGCGACCAAAGCTTCCTCGCGGATTTTCGCTTTCCAAACTTGAGCCCAAGCCAGGAAAAAGCGCTGATCCCCGGTCAGCCCGTCAATGACCGGGGCCTCTTCGCCGTTCAGCGCCAGCTTGTAGGCGTGATACGCCATGGACAGCCCGCCCAGATCGCCGATGTTTTCGCCTGAGGTGAAGGTGCCGTCCACGAACTGGCCGTCAACTGGAGAATAGGACGAGTATTGGCTGGCGAGCGCTTTCACCCGCGCATCGAATTTCGTCCGGTCGTCTTCGGTCCACCAATCGCGCTGAATGCCTTCATAGTCGGTCTTAGAGCCTTGGTCATCAAAGCCATGGCCCATTTCATGGCCAATCACCCCGCCAATGGCGCCGTAATTCACCGCAAGATCGGCTTCCGGGTCGAAGAACGGCGCTTCGTGGATGCAGGCTGGGAAGGTGATGTGGTTGAAGAAGGGGTTGTAGGACGCATTCACCGTCTGTGGGGTGAACCGGCCCCATTCGTCGCGCTCGGTAGGGCCGTCCATCCGATCGAGCTGGCGGCGAATCCGGAATTCGCGCATGGCTTTGGCGTTGCCGACCAGATCGCCTTCCGTGATCTCCAGCTTGGAGAAGTCGATCCATTTGTCGGGGAAACCGACCCGCGGCTGGAAGGCGTCGAGCTTTTTATAGGCCTCGGCCTTGGTCTCCTCACCCATCCAATCCAGGCCGTCGATCCGCTGACGTAGGGCTTCGCGGAGGTTCTCCACCAGTTTCGCCATTACCTGTTTGGAGCTTTCCGGGAAATAGCGCTCCACATAAATGCGGCCGACCACTTCGCCCAACGCGCCTCCGGTGGCGACTTGGCCCACCGCCCGCTTCCAGCGTTCCCGCTGCTCAGGCTGGCCGCGCAAAGTCTTGCCATAGAACTCAAAATTGGCGTCCGCGATTTCCGTGGATAACAATCCCGCATGGTTGGAGATCAAGGCGTGCACGAGATACGCCCGCCAGGTTTCCAGCGGCGTTTCGTTGACCACCGCGATCACCGGGTTCATGGAGCGTGGGAACGACACATTCATTTCCGCGAACGGTTTCAGCTCGGCGGCTGCAATGTGCGCATCCCAGTCGTAATCAGAATACTCCATTTTGACCTGATCCAAGGTGGTGGGGTTCCAGGTCTTGTCCCGATCCCGACGTTCCGAGCGCGGCCATTGTTGCTCAGCCAAACGGGTTTCCAGCGCCATAACGTCGGCGGCCAAGGCCTCGGCGTTCTCATAGCCCGCAAAACTCAGATTGGTGGCGATATAAGCTCGGTACGCCTCACGAATGGCGGCGAAACGGGGATTATCTTCCAGGTAGTAATCCCGGTCCGGCAGCCCCGTGCCGCCAATACCCACGTTGACTTGGTATTTGTTGGGGTCTTCGCGGTCGATGCCGACGCCCACCCCGATCGGGCTGCGCGTGCCGTCAACGCCCGACCGGCCAAAGGCGGTGGTCAGCGCGTCGATCGAATCGATGGCCTGAATGTCCGCAATGTCGCCTTCAAGCGGGCTCAGGCCCAAGGCGTCAACGGTCTCCAAATCCATATAGCTGTTGTAATAGTCAGCGAGTTTTTTCGCGTCCCCGCTCAGCCCCTCTTCGGCGGAAACGGTTTCGATGATGTCGCGCACGCGCTCCTCAGACCGGTCGCGCAGCACATTGAATGCGCCATAGCGGGTTTGGTCAGAGGGGATTTCAAAATTGTCGATCCAGGACCCGTTCGCGTGCTGGAAGAAATTGTCGCCCGGATCGACCGCCTCGTTGCGCGCGCTCAGATCAACGCCCCAGCTTCCCAACTCTGGACCGGACGCAGCGAGTTCGGCGCTCGCGTCCGTTTCACCGCCGTTGGTTTCCGCAGCCGCGGTGGTCACGCCGGTGTCGGTCGCCGCAGTCGGGTCTTCCGTCGCGCCACACGCGGTTAGAGCCGAAGCGCCAAGCGCACTAGTCGTCAATAACTTGATCTTCAAGATCGCCTCTCCCTAGCCCATGTTCGGCTTATTCGAGGCGGACCATAATCATTTCGCGACCGGAGTCGAAGCCCAAAGCAGGTTAAGCCTTGTTAATCAGACCGTTTCGACGTTGGGGTGGGTTTGGCGCGCATTATGACCGCCCACCGTGGCGTCGACTTTGCGTAGTCTTCGTACGCCGCTCCGAATTTCTCACGCAAATAGGCTTCTTCCGGCCGAACCACGCCGTAATGCAGGATCAGCGCAATCAAGGGCGTTAGCGCCAACAGACCGGGTGCGCGCGCGATGAGCCCGGCGCCGAAAAACACCGCCAAAAGAGCGATGTAAATCGGATTGCGGCAGCGCGCGTAAGGTCCGGCTCGGACGATGGCCTCGACGGGCCGGTGGGTCTGAACATTGGTGCCCGCGCGCAGCAGCGTCACCGCCGACCACAGCGCAAGCGCAAATCCCGGCGCGGCGATGAGGCCGCCGAGGCCCCACTCCCAGCCCTTTGCCGCCCATCGCCAGCCCATCCCATGGCTCACGGCGAGCCCAAGAATGAAGGCGAGGGTGAAGATAATCGGCGGGGGCGCGATAACGCGTGGGGCGTCCTTAGACATGGCTCTTTTACCGGTGGGCTGAAAAACGGGGCGCTCGCTTACCCCAGACCCCTGGGCGCGGTCTAGGCCCAATGTCTGCGCAGGTCTGCGATCGTTCGCACCCTCGGGGCTCGCTCACGAGGGCGATGCGGTTAAGAAGGCGCGCGCGTCTTGAGCGGTGCGCTCAGGCGCTTCCTCCTGGGGCACGTGGCCCAATTCCGGATAAAGCGCCAATTGCACGTCCGAAAGCGCATCCACGAAAAGGTCTGCGTGTGTAACGGGAATGAAGGCGTCCTTCCCGCCCCACATGACCAGGGTGGGCGCTTGGATTTGCGCCAAAAGCGGCTTGGGGTCGGGCAGCGTGAATACGCTGACCCGGTCGACCAACGCCTTGCCCACGCCCTCGCGGCGCATCATGTCCCGGATCACGGTCAGCCGTTCGGGGCTCAGCTTGTCAGGGTCACCATAGAGCGCGGCGTTGGCGGCTTGGACCCCCGCCTCCGGCGCGGTTGTCAGATAAAGCTTCATCGCCGCGGGGACCTCGACCGGGTCATCACTAACGCCTTGGTTCGGAAATCCTCCCGCATCCACCAGTATCAGCCGCTCCACCCGATCCGGGTGAGACGCGGCGTAGCGCCAGGCGATCAAACCGCCCAGTGAATTGCCCCCAAGCGAAAACCGCTCCAAGCCGAGCGCGTCCATCAAGCCGGCAAAGAGTTCAGTGGTCTGTGCGTTGGTGTAGCGGTCTTGCGGGTCGGGTCCGGTCAGCGCATGGCCGGGCAGGTCCATGCGCACCACGCGGAAGCCGTCATCGAGGATCTCCGCCCAGCCCGCCCAGGACTCCAGCGAATAGCCGAAGCCGTGGATAAGCACCAAAGCCGGCGCATCAGTCGGCCCGCTCTCGCGCACGCGCCAGCGCAAGCCGTCGGCCTCAATGAACCGGTCTTGGGCGGCGTAGCGGGTTTCCAACTCATCCGCGCCCAAGTCGCGCAGGGACCAGACCACAAAGCCGATCACCACAACGGCGATGAGCAGAAGGACACCGAGAATTCTCAACAGCATTAGGGGGTCTCCGCCAAAAAGCGCGCCAAAGCGGGCCAAACGTCTGTCTCGGTCAGAAAGGGCGCGTGGCCGACGTTCGCCGCGCGTACGATCGTCAATTGGTCGTGCCGCGCGGCCATCCGCGTCACCGTCGCCTCGCTCAAAAGATCGCTGAGCGCCCCGCGCACCACCAGCGTGGGCGCCGACCGGGTCGCATTGAACAACGCCCACAAATCGGGCGGCGCGGCTTCTCCCGCCTGGACCCTGTCCGAGATCGCGGGATCATAGTCTAAACGGATCGCGCCGTCAGATGTTTCGGTAAAGAGCCGATGCGCGAAGGCGGACCAAAACGCGTCGTTCTGATCGGGAAACGCGTCTTCGTTTATGGATCGCGTGATCGCTTGCGCCGCCGCCCAGTCACGCTGGGGCGGCGCGCCGCCCACATAGCCTTCGATCCGCTTGAGCCCATCGGGATCGATCTCCGGCCCAATGTCGTTCAGCGTCAGGCTCGCGAGGCGTTCAGGCGCGAGTTTCGCCGCAATCATGCCCATGAGCCCGCCCATGGAGGTGCCCACCCACGCCGCCTGCGCCAGCTCCAACTCGTCGAGCAAGGCCAAAACGTCCTGGGTATAGATGAGCGGCTGGTAGCGCGCAGGCTCGGGGTCCCAATCCGACAGGCCCCGTCCGCGGGCGTCAGGTACAATCACCCGGCGGCCCAGCGCGGCGATCCGGGGGGCGAGCTCTTCAAAGTCGCGCGCGTTGCGCGTTAGCCCATGGGCGCAGACCACAGGCGCGCAGCCGACCTGCGGGCCTTTCCCCGCCGCGGCGTAGTCGCGATACGCAATGGAAAGCCCGTCTTGAGTTTGAAACCGGGCTTGGGTGTAACCGGCGTCCCCCGCATCCGCCATATCGCGCCCCTTCGCAAAATTTCGCTTAGTTTACGAAGGGCGGAGCGTGGTGTCGAACCCTGACCTGCGCGTGGGCGAGCGGATGGGGTCCGCGTTACCCGGTTTTGTGCTCAAGGAACCAAGCATAGGCGGTCTCCAGCCCTTCGCGGAGCGGGACTGACGGGGTCCAGCCCAGCGCGCGGATTTTATCCGCGCTCATCAACTTGCGCGGCGTGCCGTCGGGTTTGGTGGTGTCTTTGCGTAGATCGCCCTCAAGGCCCACCACCGCCATGATTGTGCGCGCCAACGCCTCAATGGTGAGGTCCTCGCCAGACCCCACATTGATTGGCTCGGGCGCGGAGTAAGCTTTTATCAGATGGACCAGCGCGTCCGCGCAGTCATCCACATGCAAGAACTCCCGCCGCGGGGTTCCCGTGCCCCAAATCTCCAAACCCGACGCACCCGCGGTTTTCGCCTCATGGGCTTTGCGGAGCAGCGCGGGGATCACATGGGAGGTTTTCAGGTCGAAGTTATCGCCGGGTCCATAAAGGTTAGTCGGCATGGCGGATATGAAATCCGCGCCATGCTGGCGGCGATAGGCTTGGCACAGCTTGACGCCTGCGATTTTAGCGATGGCGTACCATTCATTGGTCGGCTCGAGAGGACCGGTGAGCAGGCTCTCCTCGGTGATCGGTTGGTCGGCGAATTTCGGGTAAATGCACGACGAGCCGAGGAAGACCAGCTTCTCCACCCCGACCTCGAATGCGGCTTTGATGAGGTTTGCCTCAATCATCAGGTTGTCGTAGAGAAAATCCACCGGATAGGTGTCGTTCGCCAGAATGCCGCCCACTTTCGCCGCGGGGATGAAAACCGCATGCGGCTTTGCGTCGCGCATCCACGCCTCGGTCTCGGCTTGACGGATCAAATCGAGCTCCGCGCGCGTCACCGTGAGCACCTCGCAGCGCTCACGCGCGAGCCGGCGGACTAAAGCCGAGCCGACCATGCCGCGATGGCCCGCCACGTAAACCCGCTTGCCGGTTAAGTCATAAGCCTGGGCCATCGGCTATTCCGATCGATTACGGCGTTGACGCTCTTTGGCCACCAAAACCAAGTCCTCGCGGACCATTTCGCCCACCAAGTCCTCAAACCGGGTGGTGTGGGTCCAGCCTAAAACCTCACGCGCTTTGGTCGGATCACCGAGCAGCAAATCCACTTCCGTGGGGCGGAAATACCGCGGATCAATGGCCACAAGGGTTTGGCCGCTCTTGGCGTCAACGCCGACCTCCTCCACCCCCAGGCCGCGCCAGACCAAGGTGCGGTCGATCGCTTGGAAGGCGCGTTCGACGAATTCGCGCACCGAGTGGGTCTCCCCGGTCGCCAGCACGTAATCATCGCCTTGGGGCTGTTGGAGGATGCGCCACATGCCGTCGACATAATCCCGCGCATGGCCCCAATCGCGTTTGGCGTCTAGGTTGCCCAAATATAGCGTTGATTGCAGGCCGAGCTCAATCGCGGCGACCGCGCGGCTGATCTTTCGCGTGACAAAGGTTTCTCCGCGCAAAGGGCTTTCATGGTTGAATAAGATGCCGTTCGATGCGTGCAATCCATAAGCTTCGCGATAATTCACGGTGATCCAATACGCGTAAAGCTTCGCCGCTGCATAAGGTGACCGCGGGTAAAACGGCGTCGTTTCAGATTGTGGCGTCTCCTGGACTTTGCCGTAAAGCTCAGAGGTGGAGGCTTGGTAGAACCGCACCGTGTTCTCAACGCCAAGGATTCGGATCGCCTCCAACAGCCGCAGCGGGCCGATGCCGACCGCATTGGCCGTGTACTCCGCGGTTTCAAAGCTCACGCGCACATGGGACTGGGCGGCGAGGTTATAAATCTCATCGGGCTGGATTTCCTGCACCAAACGAATGAGATTGGTCGCGTCGGTCATGTCCCCGTAATGTAAGTGAAAATTCGTCTCCCCCTCATGGGGGTCCACATAGAGCGCGTCGACCCGTTCGGTGTTGAACGACGACGAACGGCGCTTCACACCGTGAACCGAATACCCTTTTTCAAGCAAAAAGCGCGCAAGATAAGCGCCGTCCTGACCCGTAACCCCCGTAATGAGGGCGCATTTCGCGCGGCTGTCCGTCATGTCTGCGACTCCTTACACCGAACTCGCGCGCGTGGTCTGCGGGTTGGCGCCAAGAGACGATACCCACCCCAAGCTTTGCGTCACCGTTTTTCGCGCCCTCGCCTCGAAAGCGCTGGCGGTGAGGGTGGGATTCGAACCCACGAGACGGTTGCCCGCCTACACGCGTTCCAGGCGTGCGCCTTCGACCACTCGGCCACCTCACCCGCGCTTGCGAGGCCGCGTTCCTACGCGACATTCCCCTTTCGACGCAAGCCGCCGCGCGAAACGATTGCGCGAACACCGTTGCAGTCGTAAGCGTTTTTGCAGCGAGGGGCGGGGAGCGCGCACATGGTTTTCACGGCGGGGCGATTGATCGGCCTGGGACTGCTCGGTTTGGCGGCTTGGCGGTTTCACGCCGATGTCGGCGCGTCGATCGCCGGGCATGCGCCCGCTTTTCAAACCTTAAAAGATATTGCGCCTGCGGCGCCGGCGTTTTGGGTGTGGGCCTGCGGTGCGGCTTTGGGCGTCGTTTTGCTGGCCGGTTTGCGGCGATCCAAGCCTGACCGGTTTAGCCCCAAACGGGCTTAGTCGACCGTCACAGTCCTTTAGCGTTTGTTGGGGTAGCGTCTCGATCACGAGCGCTTATGTCAGCGGTGAACCGTTGAAGGACCCCAGCCATGCTAAATTTTTTCGCCTCAAAGCCCGCGCATGTGCCTCAACCGGAAAACGCACTGCCCGGTCGCGCTGACCCGATTCCCACCGCCGAGCGGCATTTCGTGTCCGACCGTCCCCTGAAGGGCCCCTATCCTGAGGGGCTCGAAATCGCCGATTTCGGCTTGGGATGCTTCTGGGGTGCGGAGCGGGTGTTTTGGCGCCTGGATGGCGTTTATGTGACCGCGGTGGGGTACCAAGGCGGGCACACGCCTAACCCAACCTATAAAGAGGTCTGTTCTGGACGGACCGGCCATACGGAAGCGGTGCGGATCGTCTACGATCCCACGCTCATCAGCTATACCGCCTTACTTAAAGCGTTTTGGGAGGCGCATGATCCCACCCAAGGCATGCGCCAGGGCAATGACGTCGGCACCCAATATCGATCGGCGGTTTACACCCATTCCGACGAACAAGCGACATTGGTCGCGACGTCTAAAAAACGTTATGAGGAAGCGCTGAAATCTGCAGGGCTTGGTGCGGTGACGACGGAGATCCGGCCTGCTCCGGAGTTTTACTTCGCCGAGGACTACCATCAGCAATATCTGGCCAAAAATCCGCAAGGCTATTGTGGGATTGGCGGCGCCGGGGTGGCGTGCCCCGTTTGAGGCGCGGCGTCGACGGCTCGGTCTGATCCGACCCGTCCTTCGCCCCGCGGGCGTCTCATGGTCCGGCGACACATGGAGACCGTTATGACCGCGCGTTATCCTTCTTTGCCGCCCATGGCCTCATTGCCGGATTTGTTCGAATACCATCCCTTGGGTCGGTCGCATCTGTTCGCCCTGATCCAAACGGTGATGCGGGATCCGGGCGCGTTTACGGTTGGCTAACGAGAAGTGAGCGCGGCTTATGTGTCCGCTTTGAATTCTTGTGGGTTCTGTGAAGACGCCCACGCCATGGTGGCGATCGCTTTTGGGTTCGAGAAAGACCTCATCGACCATCTGATGGCGGACTTGGACGCCGCGCCGATTGAGCCGCGGCTTAAGCCGGTGCTTCGGTATTGCCGCAAGCTGACCGAAGCGCCCCGACAGGTGACGGACGCCGATGCGGCGGCGGTTTACGATGCGGGCTGGACGGAGGCGCACCTGCACGCAGCCGTCATGATCACCGGGATTTTTAATCTGATGAACCGGCTTTGCGAAGGCGCAGGGCTGACCTTGGGCAAGGACATGTCCGTTGAGGACGACGAGCACGCCGAATTCGTCCGCGGTTTGGATATTCCCAATCTGATCCAATACACCGGGTATGTGCGCAGCGAGCCCGACCGTTGAGAGTCTGATCCGGTTCGTCGATCGTGTACTGGACCGTTCGGTTATTCTTCGATCTCCTGAGTTTTAAATCCATTTTCGTGCGCTCCGGTCAAGTCGCTTCAAGATTTGTACTATAGTCAGGCGTGTTTGTTAGTGATACTGCGCGTATTTTACGCCGTTGTCATGGGGCTATGGCTCGGTATGACGTTGTTAAAACACGTTTGCCGAGGGCTCAATGACAACACGTTACCCCAACCTGCCTAACCGCGCCTCCCTGCCGGACCTCTTTGAGTTTCATCCAGAGGCACGCTCAGAGTTGTTTGCGCTGTTGCGTGCGGTCATGCGCGGTCCGGGTCCTTTCGAGCCTGGGGAGCGCGAGCTGATCGCGGCTTTCGTCTCGGGGGTGAACTCCTGCAGCTTTTGCGTGGACGCCCATGGCATGGTGGCGGAGGCCTTCGGCTTGCCGCGGCAATTGATCGACGATTTGGTCAATCGGCTCGAAAACGCAGAAATCTCGGACCGGATGCGTCCGCTGCTGAGCTATTGCGGCAAGCTGACCCGAGCGCCGAGCTCGATCAATGACGCCGACGCTGCGGCCGTTTATGACGCAGGGTGGAGCGAGGATGACCTGCACCAGGCGGTCTTGATCACCGGGCTGTTCAACATCATGAATCGCTTAAGCGAGGGGGCGGGATTAACCATGGGGCGGGACTTGGCTTTGGCCGCTCCCGAGCAGGCCGAGGCGGTGC
>JBHJGU010000113.1:0-23997 GCA_050331475.1 Maricaulaceae bacterium
AGAGCGCACCGGCGGCGTGTTCGTTGAACAGGTCATCCGCCCCACCGGATTGATCGATCCGCCGGTCCAAGTGCGCCCTGTCGCGAAAGACGGCGCCAGCCAAGTGGACGACGTGATCGCCGAGGTCAAAGCGACCGCGAAGCAGGGCTATCGGTCCTTGGTCACCACTTTGACCAAGAAGATGGCGGAAGACCTGACCGAATACATGCACGAACAAGGTGTTCGTGTGCGCTACATGCACTCCGACGTGGACACGGTGGAGCGGATCGAGATCATTCGCGACCTCAGGCTCGGCGCATTTGACTGTTTAATCGGGATCAACTTGCTTCGGGAAGGCTTGGACATTCCCGAATGCGGCTTTGTCGGGATTCTGGATGCGGACTAGGAAGGCTTTCTGCGTTCCGAGACGTCGCTCATACAGACCATCGGCCGAGCGGCGCGGAACGCCGACTCCCAAGTCGTGCTCTACGCCGACCGGGTCACCGGCTCGATGGAGCGGGCGATGGCGGAGACCACCCGCCGGCGGGACAAGCAAATCGCCTACAACACCGAGCACGGCATCACGCCTCAAACCGTCAAGCGCGGCATTGCGGATATTATCGACAGCCCCTACGCGAAGGACTCCGTCACCGTGGACGCGGATGGCAAGGTCGCGGGCGTGGGCCGGAAGGGTCGCGACCGTCGCGGCGCCAAGCGTGGTGTGTCCGAGGGCGCGCAGGAACATTTCGTCGGCCACAATCTGGAGACTGTGCTCGCCGACCTAGAAGCGCGCATGCGCGAAGCCGCCGCCAATCTGGAGTTCGAAGAAGCCGCTCGCCTGCGCGACGAGGTGAAACGGCTGCGAGAGAGTGCGGAGGCGTAACGCCCACACGACGGCGCCCGCTTTGTGCGGGGCCGTCGCGCCAAACCTTGAGCAAAAGCGGTGTTAGCCGAACAGGCCCAAAATGGCCTGAGGCGCGGTGTTCGCGATACTTAAGGAGGTGGTCGCGAGCTGTTGTTGCACCTGCAGCGCCTGTAACTGCGCACTTTCCACCGCGAGGTCAGCGTCCACGAGATTGCCGATGCCAACGGTCAAGCTGTCCTGCAAATTGCCGACAAAGGTGCGGTGCGCTTCCAGGGTGCGCAAGTCGGCGCCTAGATTGCCCAGTGACAAGTTCACCTCGTCGATCGACGCCTCGATGGCTGTTAAGGCGTCCTGAGCGCCGGTAATTGTGGCGACGCTCGCAGCGGCGGTTAGCGTGATGTTCGGCCCGCCAAAGGTGAAGTTTTGAGCGCCCAAGGTGAGCGTTTGCGTGGCGTCGGCGTCGGCCAGGAAGGCGATGCCGGTCGTCACAGAGTTATCGAGGATGTTCGCGCCGTCAAAATCGGCCGTGTCGACAACCAGCTGGATTTGTTCGATCAGCGAGGCGAAGTCTTCTTGCAAGGCGTCACGCGCAAACGTGTCGATAGAGACATCCGAGGCCCGGGTCGCCACGGTGCGCAACTCGATGAGCAGGTCAGAGACCGTCTCCCCCGCGGTCAACGCCACCTCGCCGATCGAGATTGCCCGATCCAGACTGCCCGTGACCGCGTCCAGCGCGCCAGTGTCCGCGCGCAAGCCTTGGGCGATGGCGAACACGGAGGCGCTATCCTCCGCGCTGCCGATCGCCAGGCCGGTAGAGATGGTGTTCTGCACCTCTTCAAGCTCAGCATTGGTCGCATTCAGATTCTGCAACGCAATCAGGGCGGACTGGTTCGTATTAATACTCAAGGTCATGGGTTTGGCTCCACGAAGGCAGGCGCGTTCGGCGCATTCCGCCTCGTCAGAGCAAACCTGGCGCCAAAAGGGCGCATGGATGGGCTTTAAATAAAATCAATCACTTAAAAAGTGCTGTCGATCACGCTCGATCAAAAACGGCAAATCCAGCCGTGAAATCGAGCGCTCTAGGCAATTCCGGCCTACGGTTAAACGCGGGTGTCCAACACCGTGGCTTCTGCGTTGCGTAAACTCTGCACCGCCATCAGCACGTCTTCGCGCGGAAACTGACGCAGCACTTCGCCACTGTCCCGATCGATAGACCGATAAACAAACCGACCCGTCGCCTCATCCTCCATAATGTCTACTTGAACATTGGGATCGTTAAAGGCCGCCACGAAGCTTTGCGCCAAACGCGCTTGCTGGCGTTCTTCTTCGGTCGGTAGCGTTTCTGCGTCCTGAGCGAACAAGGTTTCGGGATCCGAGGGCGGTTGGGTTGCAAAGGATGGGGCGGGCGTGAGCTCGCCGGTTGAGGGTTGAGAGGGGCCGGCCACCGCATCGGAGCCCGAGAGCGCCGCGAGGGCCTGGTTGAAGACGGCCGGAACGGCCGATCCAATAGAAATACTCATCTCCTCCACTGCCGACGTTCCGCCGACATCTCCTTTTTTGGGTTTCGCCCTCGTGAGGGAGCGCGAAACCGGCAGCGGCGAGAGCGGACCCTGCAAATGCCCTCGCCGCGCCGTAAGTTAAGCCTAGAACAGGCCCAACAGAGCACTCGGCGCCGAGTTGGCGATCGAGAAAGCCGAAGTGGCCAGCTGCTGCTGAGTCTGTAAGGCGGTCAAGTTCGCGCTTTCTTCAGCCAGGTCTGCATCCACCAGGTTGCCGATACCGACTTCCAAGGTGTCCGACAGATCACTGACAAAGGTGGACTGGATGTCCAGAATACGCGAGCTCGTGCCCAAGTTCGCCAAGCTGGTGTTCACGTTATCAATCGACGCATCCAGCAAGGTCACCAAATCACCCGCTTCAGTGGGCGTCGTAAAGGTCGCGCCCGCGGTGATAGTAACAACACCCGAACCAAGGTTCAGGTTTTGCTCGGCTACGTTAATTGTTTGCGTGCCATCGGCGTTGGCAATGGCGTCCAGACCGCCGGTCTGGGTGCCGTTGAGCAAGTTCACGCCGTTAAATTCCGCGCTGTCGACCAGACCTTGGATCTGATCACGGAGGGCGGTGAAGTCCTCATTCAGCGCGGCGCGGCTGGCTGTATCGAGCGAGGTGTCAGACCCGGCTAAAGCCGTGTCACGGAGTTCGATCAGAAGATCGGAAACCGCCTCACCCGCGGACAAAGCCACGTCCAGGGTCGAACCCACGCGAGAGAGCGAGTCTTGAGCGACGCCCAAGCCCGACACTTCCGCACGCTGCGCCTGGGCAATGGCGAACACCGCGCCGTTGTCAGCCGCAGACGCGACTTCCAAACCGGTGGCGATCCGGTTGGACGTCGTCGCGAGGTCCGCATTCACAGAGTTGAGGTTTTGCAGGGCGATAAACGCGCCCGGATTCGTATTGATGGAGTTCAGCGCCATTTCTTGGCTCCTTCCGTTCTAAAGGTCTCGCCGACATTTTGTCAGCTCGGCCATTTTGGCCTGGCCGATAGGCAGCAAACGCCATGCCAGTCCGAAATTCCGGGGAGCGACGCGCTAAAGCATTGATTTTTCTTGATCGGCTTTGGGCTGACCGGCAGAAACTGCCTAACCGCGGCCAAATACAGTCGGCAAAAAACGCCGACTAGGCACAATATTCCGGCCCATAAATTCAGTAATATTTGAGTAAGCTTAAATTATCGTAAACGCAAGCCGCAGAAATGAAAATGTTGGGGTCGCGGCGCACCACGACCCCAACAGACTTTAGCCAAAGAACGACAAGATGGCCGACGGAGCCGCGTTGGCGATCGAAAACGCGGTGGTCGCCAACTGTTGCTGCGTCTGGAGCGCGGTGAGATTGGCGCTTTCCTCGGCCAAATCCGCGTCCACCAAATTGCCGATCCCCACCTCTAACGCGTCAGAAAGCTCTCCAATAAACACATCTTGGATTTCTAACCGACGCGAACCGGTGCCCAAATCCGCCAAGGACTGGTTGACGTTAGCCAGCGACGCCTCAACCAGCGGCAACAAATTGGTCGCTTCGGTCGCGGTGGTGAAGGTCGCCGCAGCCGTAAACGTGATGTTGCCACTGCCGAGATTGAAGTTCTCGGTTGGGATGTTGATGCCATTCCCATTGTTGTCGGAAATCGCCGTCAGTCCGGCGGTCAGCGACCCGTCCAGCAAGTTGACCCCGTTGAACTCCGCACTGGTGACCAGATCGCCGATCTGATCGCGCAAGGCGGAAAAGTCTTCGTTCAACGCGGCACGGCTGGCCGTGTCGAGGGAGGTGTCCGTGGCGGCCAAGGTGATATCGCGCAGCTCAATGAGCAGATCCGAAATCGCTTCACCCGCCGACAACGCCACATCGACAGTCGACCCCAC
Source organism: Maricaulaceae bacterium (assembly GCA_050331475.1). Taxonomy (GTDB): domain Bacteria; phylum Pseudomonadota; class Alphaproteobacteria; order Caulobacterales; family Maricaulaceae; genus JBHJGU01. The sequence goes on from JBHJGU010000113.1 coordinate 4,258, forward strand.
GCGGCCCAAAGAATCGCTCGCCACGCCGAGGCCGGAGACCTCCGCGCGTTGGGCCTGAGCGATCGCGAAAATCGCCCCGTTGTCCGCCGCCGAGGCGACTTCCAATCCGGTGGCGACCCGGTTTTGCGTGGTGTTCAGTTCGCTGTTCACGGTGTTGAGGTTTTGCAGCGCCACGAAAGCGCTTGGGTTTGTTAGGATGCTGTTGAGTGCCATTTTGCAGGGTCCTTCCGTTCTGGAGGCCGACACGCATTTTTGCGCCGCCGGACTATTCGGGTCCGCGACGGGCTTGGCAAAACGGGCGCCAAAGCGCTCGTCGCGAAATCGGCAACGCGTTTAGGGACTTGCATAACCAACCGAAGGGCGGTCAGCGCCGCGGGCAAACCTTGCCGCGCGAAAACGGGGTGGCCCGGCGAGAACTGCCTAAAGAAAAAGCGCCGAGGTTTCCCTCGGCGCAAACTCTCTTTGAATTAAAAGACTTAACGTCAGCGTTATCGCGCTAAGGCGCCCAACATCGCAGCCCCCCCCGGCCCCGGCGTCGGCGCCGAACGGGGCGCGCTCACGGGCGCGGCCCCGCCCGCATTCGCCGCCGCCGGCGGCGTGTTGGCTTGGGCGGCGTTCGCCGCACGCGCTTCGAGCCCTTGCATGATGGCGCGGTTAATGTCGATGAGCGGCTTAATCGACAGCTTGTCGCGAATGGCCTGGCTCGAGAACTTCCGGACAAAAATCGACAGGCTGATGATCTGAGCGCGTAGAGCGTCGGGCAATCCGTTGGTGGAGTCCGCGCAGTCGAGCGCGAAAGTGTTCCAGACGCGCTTATTCTTATCCAATGCCAGCACAAGCGCTTTGAAATCGCCCCTTCCGGCCTCCTCCGCGGCGATTAAACCCCGGGTGACCTGTCCTAGGAGGCGATATTCGGTTTCGCGCGGGTTTTCACCCCGTGCGGCTGTTCTCTGGTAAGCTTGCAGCGACATGGTTCAACCGTTCCGCTTCATAGTCGATGAGTTTACGGGTTTTCATCAAGGCTTTGTAATTATCACCCGCCATCACGTCTTTGCTGATCGCGACACAGGCTTGCAAAATCTCAGGGTTCTTAATCGCCGACATGAACTCCGTCATACGTAGAACGAATTCTTCGTAGTAAGACGAGTTGCCGCCAGGCTCCAAATACATCATCATGATCGGAAAGTAGATGCGCTTGGCGGGCGTGTCCGCTTCGTCGGGCTGCAAGATGTCTTTCTCGCGCAACACAGACGCGCGGTTTTGCAAAACCAGCGTCGCCCGACGATCGCCGTTCTGAACGACGGCGCCGTTGAGCACGAATTTCTCGCCCGGCTTGAGGGATAACTTCAGCGGCATTCTGCACGACTCCCAGCATTCGCCGCCTCCTTTTGCGGTGCTCCGACGACACAAACTGCAAAATAGAGCCGGCCCGTTAAAAAAGCGCTCAAAGCGCGACGCGTAGTCTTAGCGCGACGTTAACGCTGTGCAGGCATTCCTCCAAGGGTCGGGAGAACCCCGTCCCTGCCTAGCGGAGCGCGCTCATGTCTCAACCGTCGATTACAAAATTTGCGCTAGACGCGCTTAGCGCCCCCGTCGAAGCGCCCCTGCGTGACGTCACCGAACGCGACGCGGTGGAGCAGACCCATCTGCCCGACTTAGGCCGGCTCGACCAGGCGCGCACCGCGACGAACGCCGCGGATCAAAAGCGCCTGAAGAAAGTGCTCGCGCTCTTGCGCCGCGCCACGAAGGCGCTCGGCGACAATGACGTCCCAGGCGCTGCGCAAATCACGCTCAAAGCGCTCGAACTCGACCCCGAACACGCCATCGCCAACCATGTCATGGGCATGGCGCTGGACAAATTGGGGCATCTCTCGCGCGCTTTGGTGTTCTACGAAAAATCTTGGAAATCGGAACCGGACAATCCCGAGCTTTACCACTCCATCGGCATGTTGGCGTGGAAGTTGGACAAGCTGGAGATCGCCGAGAAATTCTACCGCATCAATTTGCGCATGAAACCCGATGACCCTTCGGGCATCATCAATTTGGGCGGCGTCCTGCGCGACCAAGCCAAGTTCGACGACGCCATAGCCCTGCTCCGTCAAGCGCTTTATCGCTGGCCGGAAAATGCCTTGTTATGGAATTCCCTCGCCTCCACGGTTGTGGAACAAGGCGATCCCCAACAATCAATCGTATTTTTTGAAGAGGCTATTCGCTTAGCGCCTGATTTCTCGCGAGGCATGCACAATCTTGCGCTGAGCCTGGACTTAGTCGGACAGTTGGATCGCTCAACGACGCTTTACGAGAAAGCGATCGCGTTGAGCGACAACCCCGCGGACACAGCGCTTATGCGCTTTGGCCGAGCGCATACCCTTCTCGCCAGCGGACGCTTCGAAGAAGGCTGGGACAGCTATGAAGCCCGCCTGGACCCTGACTATAAAAACGCCCCCTTCTTCACAATAAAGACCGAACACTGGCGCGGCGACATGCCCGTGACAGGGCGGCGAGTGCTCGTGGTGGGCGAACAGGGTTTGGGCGACGAAGTGTTGTTCATGAACACATTTGGGGATTTTCTTGACCATGTCGGCCCCGAGGGCGAAGTCACGCTCGCATGCGAACCACGCCTGGTGTCACTGTTCCAAAGAAGCTTTCCCAATCTTACCGTCGGACGGCACAGCACGGTCCAGCGTGAGGGTCGCGCGGTGCGCGGCATTGGCTGGATCGACGACTGGTCGAGCTTTGATTATTGGGCGCCGATGGGCTCCATGGTCCGGTTTTTGCGCCGTGGATTGTCCGATTTTCCAAACCGGGTCGGGTATCTCACCCCGGACCCTGATCGCGTGGCGGCGATCAAAGCGCAATTGGACGCGTTGGGCTCGGGCGTAAAAGTCGGCTTGGCCTGGCGGTCGATGGTCATGAACGCGCAACGCTCGAAGTTCTTTTCGCCGTTTGAACGTTGGGGGCCTGTGTTGAAAACGCCGGGCGCCAAGTTCGTATCGCTGCAGTATGGCGACACGTCGGAAGACCTCGCGTTTGCGAAAGAGCGGTTCGGCGCGACCGTTCACGTGTTGGAGGATCTTGACCTTAAGGACGATCTTGAAGGTGTCGCGGCGTTAGGCGCGGCCTTGGATCTCTTTATCGGCCCAATGAACGCGTCGACGAATCTGGGCGCGGCTTGCGGCGGCAATGTTTGGTTTGTTGGCCACGCCAGCCATTGGCCGTTCCACTCCACCGCTCGGATGCCATGGTATCCGCAGGCGCGCGTATTCTCCCCGCGTCGGTTTGGCGATTGGACCGGCGTGATGCGCGACATTGGCGGCGAACTGGCCCGTGAAGCGCGCGCTTACGAAGCCCACGCCGAAGACGCCGCGTAACGCTTGCGCTTGGCGCCGTCGTCCCGGCCCGCTAACTCCCTAGCGGTTGTTAGAGGGAGAGCGGCATGGGGTTTCAAGGCGGGGACGATTACGTCGCCACGGACGCGTTGCGCATTGCGGTGAACGCCGCGGTCGCGCTCGAACGCCCGCTCTTGGTGAAAGGCGAGCCAGGCACCGGCAAGACCGTGCTCGCCCGCGCCGTGGCGCAATCCCTAAACGCGCCGCTGCTGGAATGGCACGTCAAATCCACCACGAAGGCCCAACAGGGGCTTTATGAATATGACGCCATCGCCCGGCTGCGCGACGGCCAGTTGGGTGACGCGCGCGCCCAAGACGTCGCCAATTACATTAAGAAAGGCAAACTCTGTGAAGCGTTTGAAAGCGATACCCGGCCCGTGCTGTTAATCGACGAAATTGACAAGGCCGATATCGAGTTCCCCAATGACCTGCTCCAAGAACTCGATCGCATGGAGTTCTTCGTTTACGAAACCGGGGAGACCGTGCGCGCGAAACAGCGCCCAGTCATCGTCATCACGTCCAATAACGAAAAAGAGTTACCGGACGCGTTTTTGCGCCGTTGTTTCTTCCACTTTATCCAGTTCCCCGATGCGGAAACGATGCAGGCGATCATCGACGTGCACTTCCCCGACATCAAATCCAAGCTCGTGTCCGCCGCGCTCAAGGCGTTCTATAATTTGCGCGATACGCCGGGGCTGAAGAAACGACCCTCCACCTCGGAACTGCTCGATTGGCTCAAGCTGTTGATGGTGGAGGATGTCGACCCCGAAACCCTGCGCGAGCAAGACGCACGCAAGGCCATCCCGCCGCTTTACGGCGCGCTTTTAAAGAACGAGCAGGACGTTGCGCTCTTCGAACGGCTCGCGTTTCTGGCGCGCCGCGGGGGATGAGCCGGCGGGACGCTTTTCCATGGGGCGAAACGCTAGGCCGCCGCCACCGCGTCGAGGAACGCCTCCACAGACGTTTTAAGCTCATCAGACACGGAGACCGCTGTGCCCGCCGCCGCGCGAACGGCGTCTGCGGCGCTTTGGGTGGCGCCCATCGCACCGTCGACCTTGGCGATATTCGCTTGGGCCTCGGCGCTGCGTGTCGCCGCTGACCCCACCCGTTCGGCGATTACCCCAGTCTCTGAGCGTTGGCGAGCCAAGGCCGCGTCGATCACTTTCGCAGACGTTTCGAGCGCCGTGACCGCCTGAGTGATGTCTTTGATCGCGCCGACCGATTGGCTAGTCTCGCGCTGAATGGCCTGGATTTGCTCGCGGATCTCCTCGGTCGCCTTTCCGGTCTGCCCGGCCAAAGCTTTGACCTCTTGGGCCACCACGGCGAAGCCCTTGCCCGCCTCTCCCGCGCGGGCGGCCTCAATCGTGGCGTTGAGCGCCAGCAAGTTGGTTTGCTCGGCCACGTCGTTGATCATCACTAGGACCGCGCCAATGGTTTCCGCCGCCCCGGCCAGGGCAGTGATGCGGGCGTCCGCAAGCGCGGTGCGCTCGCCAGCGGTCTCCACCCGGGCGCCGGTTTGCGCGACCGCCTCGGCGATATCGGCGGCCGCTTTGGCGACCCCTTCCGACGCGCCCGCAGCGTCGCGGGCCTGCGCTTCGACCGCTTCGGAAGCCGACTGGGCGCGGGCGACTTCTTCGGCGCAGCTTTGCGCGCCCGCTTGAAGGTCGTCCGCGGTCGCGTTGAGGGTGCGCATTTGCTGGCTTAACCCCTCAAAGGTCGGGGCGACCCGCGCCTTGAAGTCAGCGATCAGGGTTTCGACGCGCTGTTGGCGGGCCTCCCGGCGGTCCAAATCCGCCCGCGATTCGGCCTCTAGCCGCAGGCGCGCCTGAACCCCGTCGCGGAAGCCGGCAACGGCGCGCGACACCGCGCCCACTTCATCCGCGCGGGCTGTTTCGGGGATGGTGACGTCAGTGTCCCCCTGAGCCAGCCGCTCGGCTACGGCCACAAGGCGACGCAGCGGTCGGCTGATGGATTGGGCGAGAAACGCCGCCCCCACCCCGGCGGCCGCCAGGATCACCGCCGCAGCGAACAGCGCCCATCCGGCCGCCGCCTGCACGGCCGCGCCCCCTTGGGCGATGCGGGCCTGAGCGTCCTCGCCGGCCAACACCAAGCTCTCCGCCAAGAGATCGCGCACCTGGTCAGCGTCGTCAGACAAGATTGCGGGGATCGGCACCGACGCGGTGGGTTGAAGCCCCAAAAACTGTTCTGCATCCTCAAGCCACGCCAGAGCCGTCGCCTGGGCGGCTTGGGCCTGCGCGCTGAGCGCGTCGCCTGAGGCGCGCGCGGTCAAGTCCGCCAGGGCGGAGCGCAAAGGGGTCGCCGCGGCGCGATAGTCCTCAGCGATCCGCGCGGGCGCAACAAAGTCGGTCATGGCCGCGACCTGGGCGACCAAAGCGGCGGCCGTGTCAAACGCCTCGCCCGCGATTTCCGCGTGGCTTTGTGCGGCGAGCGCGTCAGCGACCGCAGCCGAGACCCGGGCCTGTTCGGCCTGGACCCGCCAAGCCAACCCAGCGGTAGAGAGGAAGCCCAACGCCAAAGCGCCGAGCAAGACGATCAATAAGCGGGTGCGAATGCTCATGCGCGTGACGTCCTAATTCGGCAGGTTGGGCATAGCGGTGCGCGATTGCTCCGCGGTTAGGCTTTCCAAAAACGCTCTAAGATCGCTGCGTTCTTGGGCGGACAAGGCGAACGGCGCCATCAACGGGGATTTCGAAGGGCGCGGGACCCCACCCGATTCATAGTGGGCGATCACCGCGTCGAGGTCCGCTAGCGCGCCATTGTGCATGAACGGCGCCCGGTAGGAGAGATTGCGCAGGCCCGGGGTCTTGAAGCCGTGCTGCGCCTCAAACTCGTCGGGCGCGACGCCGGCGCGACCGATATCCGCGTCGCCAAGACCGATGTCGTGGAACTGGTTGTCGGTGAAGTTCCAGCCCGTATGACATCCCGCGCATTGGGCTTTGCCGTTGAACAAGTCGAAACCGCGCTTGGCCGCCTCGGTTATGGCGGTCTCATCGCCATCGACCCAATGGTCAAAGGGCGCCCAGCCCGACACCACGGTGCGCTCATAGGTGGCGATGGCGCTGAGCACCGTCGCTTCGCTGATCCCCTCGTCCGGGAAGACGCCGTCAAACCACGCCCGGTAGTCCGGGATGGCGCGCAACTCACGCACGATCACGTCAAACTTCGCGTTCATCTCGGCCGCCGCGGTGATCGGTCCCGCCGCCTGAGCTTCAAGATCCGGCGCGCGCCCGTCCCAGAAAAACGGCTCGACCCAAGCGGCGTTCAAAATGGTGGGCGCGTGACGGGGTAAGACCGTGTTCAACGCGCCGACAGCTTTGGGAACCGGCGCTTCATAGCCGAACGAGGGATTGTGGCAGCTCGCACAATTCATGTTCTTCGCGCCCGACAACCGCGTGTCGAAAAACAGCATTTTGCCCAGCATCGCCTTTTGCGGCGAGTAAGGCGCGGTTTCGGGAAACGGGATCGCCCGGGGGCGAAGGTATAGCGCCTTGAGCGCCTCACGATCCGCCTGGGCGGTCTGCGCGCCCGCTTGGGCCGCCCACAAACCGCTAAAAACGCTCAAAACCAAACCAACAATACAAAAAGCCAGCCGCATGTTCCTGCTCCCGTCCCTGGGGTGCGAAATTCGATCGCGACGGCCTAATGCCGGACGGTTAATGAGAGCCGAAAACGGCGACAAACAGGCGTTAAATGACGTCTTCGTGATCAATGACCGGTCACGACACGGCCCTCGCCTCAGGGCGTGCAATTCGGTACACCCGAACTCATGTTCGCGCCATTCTTCTACGCCCTGCGCGAGGCCCGGGTGCCGGTGTCCTTGCGCGAGTACCTCACGCTCTTAGAAGCGCTACAGGCTGATGTCATCGACCGAGAGGTGGGGAGCTTTTACGCCCTCGCCCGCGCCGCCTTGGTCAAAGACGAGCGCTGGATCGACGCCTTCGATCAGGTGTTCGGCCAGGTGTTCAAAGGCGTTGAACGGGTGGGCGAGCTGGTTGGCGAAGCGGACATAGCCGCCATTCCGGAGGATTGGCTGAGAAAACTCACCGAACGATATTTGTCCGACGAGGAGAAAGCCGAGATCGAGGCCTTGGGCGGCTGGGACCAACTCATGGAGACGCTGAAAAAGCGTCTGGAGGAGCAAAAAGGCCGCCACCAAGGCGGGTCGAAATGGATCGGCACGGGCGGAACCTCCCCCTTCGGCGCCTATGGCTATAACCCGGAGGGCGTGCGCATCGGCCAGCATGAAAGCCGACATCGCCGAGCCGTGAAAGTTTGGGATAAACGCGAATTCAAAAACCTCGCCGATGATGTGGAGCTCGGCGCGCGCAATATGAAAATCGCCTTGAGAAAACTTCGCAAGTTCGCCCGCGAGGGGGCGGCCGACGAACTCGACCTCAACCACACCATCGACGCCACCGCGCGCCAGGGCTGGCTGGAGGTCAAAACCCGGCCCGAACGGCGCAACGCCGTCAAAGTCTTGCTGCTGCTCGATGTGGGCGGCTCCATGGACCCCCATGTGACGCTGTGTGAGCGGTTATTTTCCGCCGCCCGGTCGGAGTTCAAGAACCTCGAGGCCTATTACTTCCACAATTGCCCCTATGAAGGCCTGTGGCGGGACAATCGCCGCCGCCGCACCGAACAAACGCCCACGTGGGACATCTTGCATACGTTCAACGCCGATTGGCGGGTCGTGGTGGTGGGAGACGCCTCCATGAGCCCCTACGAAATCATGATCCCCGGGGGCTCGGTGGAGCATTGGAATGAGGAGCCCGGCGCGGTCTGGCTCAAGCGCTTGGCGGAGGCTTTCCCCCGGCTCGCCTGGATCAATCCGATCCCGGAGCGGTATTGGGAGCACACCCATTCCATCGGTCTGGTCCAAGACATTATCGGAAAATCGCGCATGGCCCCCTTGACCTTGGCGGGGTTAGACCGCGCCATGGGGGTGTTGAACTGATCGCCGCTTTGGGACGCTGGCGACGGTTTCCAGCCTCGTGAGACGGCCATGAACACTTACCTGCCCCCCTTTGACGCGCCTGTGCGCGTCGGCCACGCCCGCAGCGCCGGCGTCGCCGATGACATCGATTTCGAGATTAAAGGTGAGGAGCTGCAATTCGTCGAGATCGAGTTGGATCCGGGCGAAAGCGCTGTGGCCGAAGCCGGCGCCATGGTTTGGAAAGACAGCCCCATCGAGATGAATACGGTGTTCGGTGACGGCTCAGGCCAACAGGGCGGGTTTATGGGCGCGCTGTTGGGCGCGGGCAAACGGCTGTTAACGGGTGAAAGCCTGTTCTCCACCGTCTTCACCCATCAGGGCCACGGCAAAGCGCGCGTCGCCTTCGCCGCCCCGGTGCCCGGTCACATCCTGCCGCTCAAGCTTGATGAGATGGGCGGGCATCTGATCTGCCAGAAGGACAGCTTTCTCGCCGCCGCCAAGGGGGTGGAGATTGGGCTGCACTTCCAGCGCAAAGTCCTCACGGGCCTGTTTGGCGGGGAAGGCTTTATCATGCAGTCGCTCAAGGGCGATGGCTGGGTGTTCGTGCAAATGGGCGGCACGGTGGTCGCCCGCGATCTGGGCCCTGGCGAAGAACTCCACGTGGACACGGGCTGCGTGGCCGCCTTCACGCCGTCGATCGATTTCGACCTACAGACCGTGGGCGGGGTAAAGTCCATGTTCTTTGGCGGCGAGGGGGTGTTCTTCGCCCGCCTGCGCGGTCCAGGTCGGGTCTGGATCCAGTCCCTGCCGTTCTCGCGATTGGCGGGGCGCATCGCCGCCTCGGCCATGGGCGGCGGGCCGACCCGCGGCGAAGGCTCGCTCTTGGGCGGCATTGGCGATCTGGTGCAGGGGAACCATTAAGGCGGCGCGCTGGACCGCTGTCGCAAACCGCAACCCGACAAAGCGCGCGCCCGCTTGCTCGTCATAATTGAACCGTTATTTCAGCTGCGATCGCCCTGGGTTACATATGTCGATAATGGACGTTTGATCACAAAGGCCCACGCAATGCCTAATTGGAATAAATTTAAAGCCGAAGTTAAGAAAAGTGAAGGCAACATTTCGCACATGTATCTGGATAGTGTTGGCAAAGTCACCGTAGGCGTTGGAAACATGCTTCCCGATGTAGCCGCGGCACAACGCTTGCCCTTCATCGTGCGCGCCAATCAAAAACCAGCGTCACCTGAACAGATTGCAAGCGACTTTGATACAGTGTCTAAAAAGGCGCCAAGTTTGATTGCTGTAACCTACAAGAAATATACTAAACTTGATTTACGGTATGCCGATATTGAAAAGTTGTTGGATCAACGTATCAAAGAATTCACATCACAACTCAAGAAGCGTTTTCCGGACTTCGGGACCTATCCGATCTATGCTCAGTTCGCTGTGACGGATATGGCGTTCAATCTCGGCATCCACGGTCTGGTGACGAAATTCCCAAAGTTCACCAAAGCGGTGAAGGACAAGAACTGGACCGAGGCGGCGAAGCAATCGAAAAGACCTCAGCTAAGCGTCGATCGCAACAAAGTCGTTAGAGTTTGGCTTGAAGAAGCGGCCAAGCAAGCTTCGCAGGATGCGACCAATCCTGCTGCGCCAGAAGCGGTCAATCTTAATAGGCCGCAAGCACTTGGAAACCGTCTTTCACGGGACAAATAAAAAATCAAATGATGATCAATGACAATGAAATCTAAGGCCTTTGTATTTATTACATTGACCCTTTGCATCGCCGCGTGTTCGCAACCGCCAACAGCCGCCCCCCCCCCGGACTCGGCGCAAGCTGACACGCTGAGCTTTGAGCGCCCGCCCTTCGTCCACCCCAAAATTGTCAAAGAGTTCGCGACCTGGGTGAGCGACACCGGCGATCAGGTGGTCGGCGTCAACCTCACGGCCTCGCAGGACAGCAATCGATACTTCGGTGCGTTTGACGTCGAAGCCACGCCCTCAAGCGACGCCTCGTCCGCAGTTTCAATGACCGACGAGGATGGATGGTTCTCTTACCGGTTTATCGGAACCTTGAAAGGCGACGTACAGGTCTTGGAACTGTCCCAGTCGACCGGGGGCTCCGGTCTGTTCAAGACGCTGTTGTTTCTCACGCGCCAATACGATCAAAGTCTCGCCGTTGATTGGGACGAGAAATCAATAAAAGCCGGTGCGCCGCGGTCTATTCTTTTTAAAAAAGGCGAAATCGTATTGGGCGATCGCTGGCGTGGCTCGGTTCGTGTGGAAAACGGTCGACTTTACATTGATGATTTATCCGCGATCGCTGAGGGCAGAGCGCAAGATGTGGCGGGAGGTTGGTATACCTATGACCCGTAGCGTGTCCGGTCGTTGAAATAGCGAGCGACTGGGACGCCCTCTTTTTGCGCCCAATCGGCGACGCGGTCCGCCTCAAAAGCGCTTATGCTCAATGTGCGGAAGTTGGAGACCCAGAAATGCTCGAACCGGGGCGGATCCGTGATGCACTAAGGTCCGTTTAGACGGATCTCGAAACCGCAATTCGCGGGCGAGCGAGTGATTGTCCGCTGGTTCCCGCGCTCAGCTATGGGCTGTTCGTCAGCGGGCCGACCCGCGGCGAAGGCTCTATCCTGGGCGGCGTTGGCGATCCGATGCGGGAGCGCCGCTGGCCTTCCCCTCCCCTTCCTTCACAAGCGTGGCGCCGATGTCACTTTCGCGCGCGGGCTAACCGGTTAGAGTGCGCGTTAACAAGCGCCGCCTGGGTTGAGTCGCCGGCGGCCGGGAGGATGACCATGACAAAGACTTACGCCCTCGCTGCGGCCCTGCTCGGCGCAACCGTGCTGGCGACCCCGGCGCAAGCCCAATTCGTCGACAATGTGGTGGTGTTTGGGGACAGCCTGTCCGACCCGGGCAATATTCCGCTTTTGTTTGGCGGCATCGATTTCCCGCCCTCGCCACCGTTTTTCGGCAATCGGTTCTCCAACGGTTTAGTGTTCTCCGAACTGCTGCCCGGGCTTCTGGGCACGGAGTTCGACATGAGCTTGAACTTCGCCGTGGGTGGGGCGACCACCGGGTTTGGCAATGTGGACCCCAATATTCCCCCCGATATCCCCACGGGCGTTTTGGGCCAATTGGGCAGCTTCGCGGCGAGCGGGTTTAATGGCGGCGGCGCCAACGATCTGGGCATTCTGTTTGCGGGCAATAACGACTTTTTTGGCGCGCTGGGCGGTCCCTTGCCCCCCACAGCCGCTGAGCAAGAAGCGCTTCTGGGCGCGGTGGTGTTTGAAGGGGTCGCCAATCTGACCTTCGCCGCGGAAACGCTCGCGGCTTCAGGGATCGAACAGATCGCGGTCTTCAACCTCTCCGATCTCGGCATCATCCCGCTGACCTTGAGCGACCCGTTTGTCAGTGCGGCGGCGACCGCAGGCACCATCGCCTTTAACGATACGCTTGAGGCGGCCGTGGGCGGTCTCGCGGATGATGGGCTCAACGTCACCGTGGTGGACACCTTCACGCTCTTCAACGAGGTGTTGGCCAACCCCGCCGAGTTCGGCATTACCGATACCACAACACCTTGTATTTTAACGGACTGCATTGCGTTACCGACCGCGGAACAAAACGCGTTTTTGTTCTTCGACAGCGTCCACCCCACCGCCAACATCCAAGCGGAGTTGGCCAATGCGGTGGCCGACACCATCATCGCGCCCTTAACCACGCCTGCGACCGGCGAATTCGCCGCTCGCTATGGCGAAGAGCTGAACCGCCAGATCCTGCGCCTGGGCCGATTGTCCGCAGACCAGGACGGCGGCAAGCTTCGCCCTTTCTTTGACGTGACCTTCTTAGACGGCAGCCGAGAGAGTGAGCCCTTCACGGTGGGCTCGGACTTCGACGCGCTCAGCTTCGTCTTAGGCACGACCGTGCGCTTCACTGACCAGCTCTTTGGCGGGGTGTTCATCAATTACGGTACGGGCGACTCGGTTTTGGCCGGAGGACTGGGGAGTTTCGAAACGCGGTCACTTTCGGCGGGCGGCTTGATCGGCGCGGAAATCGGGCGGTTTTCGGCGACCTTCACCGCCGGTTTCACGGGCACGGACTTTGACGACATTATCCGCAACACCGGGTTTGTTGACCGGCAAACCTTCGCCAACACCTCGGGCGACACGGTGTTCCGGTCGGCGGAGGCGCGCTGGACCCAACCCGTGTTCGGAGACACGCTGGTCGTTACGCCGATCGCGCGAGTGATCTCCCTAGACCTCGATATTGACGCTTTCACCGAGACCGGCGCCCCGGGGCTTGACCAATTCGTCTCCGATCGATCGTTCGCCACCGTCTTGGCCGAGGCGGGCGCGGAACTCGGCGGTCGGTTCACCGTGTTGGAGGGCTTGGATTGGCGCGTGGCGGGGCTGTTTTCTGGGCGTCCGCAGAGCGACAGCCAAACCATCGAAACCAATCTCGTCACCGTTGAAGAGGTCGTCCGAACCTTGGTGAGCGATCCCACAGACGGGTCTTTCGCCCGCATTGAAGGCGGGGTTGGCTTTAACCTGCCTGGCCAAGTGCGCTTTGAAGTGGGCGGGGCGGCGAACTTCGCCGATGAAGACACGGATTTCTGGTCGATTTCCGCGCGCTTCTCAACAGTGGCGTTTTAGGCGCGGCTAACCGCTACGCAACGCGCGCAGCACGATCACGGCTTGAGCCTCGTAACGCAGCTTTAAAAGCGCGTCGTGGGGCTCAAGCCAGACTAATTCATGGTCGTCTTCGACCTTGACCCCCGGCTCGGGCAAAAGCTGGGCCGCGAATACGTGGGCGTGCTTGTTCCAATCCCCATTCTGGTCGGTGCAATACTGCCAGGCCGCGCCTAGGCCTTCGCCGATCGTGACCCGTAAGCCGGTCTCTTCTTCAAACTCGCGCGCGGCGGCCGTCTCGGCGCTTTCGCCCGGCTCGATCCCGCCACCGGGCAGATCGTATTCAATCTCGCCCGTTTCAAAGTTGATTTGCGCGATCGCAATTCGCCCCGCCGGATCAAGCAGCAAACCGTGTGCGGTGGGTCGCCGACGGTGTTCGCGCCCAGGAATGGGGGCGCCGAATTGTGGATCCGGAGGCGTCACGCGGTGTTCGCCAGAGCACGGGCGATCCTAATGTATCGGGTCGTATATCGACCGCGGCCTGGGTGGTGGGCGTCGGCGGCATGGTTCGCCCCCGCCGTCGGGCAATGTCCAGCCCCCAACGCCGGGCTTAAATGCCGGCGCCGTCGGAAAACGCCGGGGATTTGTGAATGCCGCATTCGGTCTTCTGCTGGCCCTGCCAACGGCCCGAGCGCACACCCTCGCCGTCTTTGGAAGGTTGGGTGCACGGCCAGCAGCCAATGGAGCGATAGCCCATCTCCATCATCGGGTGGCGCGGCAGGTTGAACGCCGTGAAATAGGCGTCGATCCGCTCCGGATCCCATTCGATCAACGGGTTGACCTTGACCTGGCCCGCATTGAATTCGATCGGCGCCAGCCGCCCGCGCGAGCCGCCATGGAACCGCTTGCGCCCGGTGATCCAAGCGCTAAACGGCGCCAGCGCGCTGTCCAAAGGGGTCACTTTGCGAAAGCCGCAGCATGCGTCCGGATCGGTTTTCCAGAGCATGTTCTTGGGGTCTTTTTCCGCGCGCTCTTCCGGGTTCGGCTCGATCGAGCGCACATCGCTCAGGCCCAGGCGCTGGATCAGCTCGTCGCGATAATCCAACGTCTGGGGGAAGTGCATGCCCGTGTCCAAAAACACCAAAGGAATGGTGCGGTCGATCAACGACACCATGTGGAGCATCACCGCCGCTTCGGTGCCGAAGGAGGACACCAGCGCGATCTCACCGCGAAACGCCTCCAAAATCGCCGTGCGGAGAATGTCTTCCGCGGGCAGACCGCGCAGGCGCGCATTCAGGGCCGCGGCTTTTTCGCCAAGCCCAGCGTCCGGGGCGTCTTGGTCGTTAAACCCGTTCAGCGACGGGGCGGTGTCGATTTGAGCAGCGGCAAGCATGGGCGGACTCCTAGGGTTGCCCCTCAGGGAGGGATTGAGCGCGTCTTCGCGCGACCATGGCGGGGATGAACGGATCGGACGGATCCGCGGCGGGTTGGTAGGCAACGTCAATCGCTTCAAGCGCCGCTTGCGCGCGCGCCATGTGGCGGGGATCAAGCTCAACGGTGTCAAAGCCGACCCGCTTGAGAAAGCCTAATTGGTCGGCGATCACAGAGCCCACCGCGCGCAGCTCGCCGGAAAAGCCATAGCGCTCGCGCAGCAAGGCGGCGGTGGAGAAGCCCCGCCCGTCGGCGAAGGCGTCAAAGGCCACAGCGATCACCGCGATCCGTTCAAAATGGCCCGCCAAACGCTCCGGATCGTCCTGAGCGGACAGCTGGACAGCAAACGGTTCGGGCGGTTGACGGCCCTCGGACTGGAGGGCCAAAAACTGCTCCAGGCTGAAAACCGTTCCAGGGGCCAGCGCGTCGAGCGTCTCTGCGGTCGCGAAATCCGCCCCGATCGGGCCGTCATTCACGTTAATGCGCGGCATAAAGCGCCTCCTTGAACGGCTCGTCGCCCAGGCGGTCGAGCGTGTCGACGAAGGTTTCGTCCTCACGCGCGCGCACTTTGAGATAGCGCGCAATCACCCGTTCGAACGCGTCAGGCAATTCGTCCGCGCTCATGGCCCGCCCGGCGATCCGTCCAATAGCGGCGGCGTTGTCCGCCCGCCCGCCAAAGGTGATCTGGTAGAATTCCTCGCCTTTCTTATCGACGCCCAACACGCCGATATGGCCCACATGGTGGTGGCCGCAGGCGTTGATGCAGCCCGATATCTTAATCTGAAGCGGGCCGATCGCTTCTTGCGCGTCCATATCTTGGAACGTCTCACTCAGCGTCTGCGCGATCGGAATGGAGCGCGCATTGGCGAGATCGCAATAATCCAGCCCCGGACAGGCGATAATGTCCGAGATCAACCCGAAATTCGGCGTCGCGAGATCCGCATCCACCAGGCCCTGATAAACCGCCGGCAAATCGTCCTTGGCGATGTGGGGCAACACCAGGTTCTGATCATGGCCTACGCGGATGTCGTTATGGCCGAAGCGTTCGGCGAGATCGGCCACCGCGTCCATCTGCTCAGCACTGGCGTCGCCCGGCGGGCGGCCCACGGGTTTGAGCGAAACGATCACGCTGACATAGCCCGCGTATTTATGGGGGCGGGTGTTGACCCGCGCCCAGCGCGCAAACCCGCGGTCAGCGGCGGCTGCGGCGTCAAACGCGTCTGACCGATCCGAGCGATCTGGCAAAGCCGGACCGTGGAAGTAAGCGGCGATCCGATCGAGTTCGTCTTGGGTGACCGCGACATCCAGAGGCGGACGGGCCGCGTATTCGGCCTCCACCTCTTGGCGGAAAGCGTCCGCACCGATCTCGTTAACGAGGATCTTGATGCGGGCTTTGTATTTGTTGTCTCGGCGACCATAGCGGTTATAGACTCGCATGATCGCTTCTAAATAGCCAAGCAACTCGGCTTGAGGGAGAAACTACCTAATCGTAACGACGATGTGAGGCGATCGCCCTTGACCTCCGCCAACTATGACTTCGAAGCCCAAAGATTTATTGGGTCCGGCGCGCATTTGTAAACCAATATCGTGCACGCGAATCGCTGCGCGATCCTGTTCAGCGCCTGTGACAGCAATTTTAAACTTGCGCGGCAGGAAAGAAAACTCAGGGTGCAGCGTGGACCATTGACGGATTAATTCGCACCACGGCCGAGGGTCCTCTTGCTCGTCCGAAGCTGCGCCCGCGAATTGGTCCGTCGTTGTATTACGGATACAATTCCCTGAGGTTTGGATCGCATGCATCTCGACTTCGGCGAGCGCGGCGAGAATTTGCGGGGTGTCCACCAACTTCACCCAATTGAACTGGATGTTTTGCCGGGTGGTGAAATGCCCATAGCCTCGGTCATAGGTCCGCGCCACATGGGCGAGCCGGCGCATCTTATCCGCATCCAGCGAGCCATAGGGAATGGCCACCCGCAACATATAGGCGTGCAGTTGAAGATAGAGCCCGTTCATCAGGCGGAGGGGCTTGAACTCCGCTTCCGTGAGCTGACCGGCCAGCCGCGCCTTCACCTGTTCGGCGAATTGCGCGCTGCGCGCGCGGACCAAATCCGCGTCGAATTCATCATAACGGTACATCGGTCTACGCCGCCCGAGCCGGCGTCGTACGCGCGTCCGCCTGCTTGCCCAAATCGAGCCGAACGGTGGGACCCGCAGCCCGGATCGCTTCGCGCAAGCGCGCCCGTCCCGCCGGTCGACCCGCCTCCACCGCGATCGGGTAGGCGTTCACGACGATCTCGGTCTCCGTCCGCCCGATGTCAGCGGCGAGAGCGTCTGCGGCCGCTTTGTCAAACAGAGCCGCCTCGTCAAACCAAACGCTCCAACCCCCGGTGGGCGTGCGGTAAACGCCTTCGCCAGTGCGTAAATCCCATCCGGTCAGCGCAAACTCGCTCATGCCGCGACCTCCTTTAATCGGGGAGCCGAAGCTCCGGTTACAATCTGAGCGGCGGCTTTGGACCGCGCCTTGGCCGCCGGCTCGCCAATGATCAACAAAGCGGGCCCGTCAATCGCCGCGCACCCCACCAGTTCGGCCAAGCCGTTCAACGCCGTGGTTAAAACGCGCTCATCGGCACGGCTGGCGTTTTCGACCACCGCGACCGGGGTGTCCGGCGCGCGTCCGGCCGCGATTAAGGCGGCGGCGATCTCACCGGCTGTGCTTACGCCCATGTAAACGACCAGCGTGTGGTTGGGTCGCGCCAGCGCCGCCCAATCCAAATCCGGCGCGGCGCCCGTGCGCGCATGCCCGGTCACAAAGCTAACCGCCTGGGCGCAATCCCGGTGGGTGAGCGAAAACCCGGCCGCGGCCGCGGACGCCTGCGCCGCCGTGATCCCAGGCACTATATCGACCGGCACGCCCGCCGCCGCGAGCGCGTCGAGCTCTTCCCCGCCGCGGGCGAACAGCGAGGGATCCCCGCCCTTAAGCCGGACGACAAACGCGCCCGTGCGCGCCGCCGCGATCAACCGGTCTTGGATGTCGCCCTGGGGCACGGCGTGCGCGCCCTTGACCTTGCCCACATAAACCCGCCGCGCGCCGGAGCGGATCAGCGCCAGAACGCCGGGCCCGACCAAACGGTCGTAAAACACTACATCAGCGGCGCCGATCAGTCGGGCGGCCTTCACGGTCAAGAGATCCGGATCGCCCGGACCCGCGCCCTCCAGGGCGACCCGGCCCGGCCCGCCCGGCGGAGGTTTAGGGGAATTCAATGCGGTGATCACGCCCATAGGTCCGTCTTTTAGCCCAACTGTAAAGCGCGTTGAGAAAAACTGAGCCTAAAGCGCAGCCTTCCCCTTGACGCGTCGTCGAATTCTTGAGGAAAGGTCAGCGCCCGGCCCTCGGGTTTCAAACGATTTCCTTTGACGCCGATTGTTAGCAAAGCTAAACCACGCCATGTCTCGTCGCCGCTTGCCCCCGCTCAACGCCTTGCGCGCTTTCGAAGCCGCCGCCCGGCATATGAATTTCACCCGCGCTGCGGAGGAGCTTTCGGTAACGCCCGGCGCCATCAGCCAACAAATCAAGCTGCTTGAGGAGCATGTCGGCGCGACTTTGTTCCAACGCGCCGGCCGCGGGCTCACGGTTTCCGAAGCCGGCCGCGCCGCCCTGCCGGCCATTCGCGACGGCTTCGACCGGCTGGCCGAAGGAGCCGCCTTGATGCGCAAGCCCGTACGCCGCGGCCGCTTGGCGGTCTCCTCCGCGCCGTCGTTCGCCGCGAAATGGCTCGCCCCACGCCTTGCGGACTTCCACGCGCTTCGGCCGGATGTGGAGATTTGGGTGTCCGCGGACACCGCTCTGGTGGATTTCGACGCCGACGATGTTGACATTGCGGTGCGCTATGGCGCGGGCGGGTATCCGGGGCTGGTCAGTGAACGCCTGCTCAGCGAGACGGTGTTGCCGGTTTGCGCGCCGGGCTTGCCGAGCGGAGACCCTCCGCTTGTTCGGCCGGGCGATCTAGCGGGACACGCCTTGCTCCATGACGGCAGCCCGGAGGTCGACCCCAGCTGCCCCGACTGGGACGCTTGGCTCAAGGCGCGCGGGGTCAAAGGCGTTGACGCTCAACGCGGCCCGCGCTTCAACCAATCGAGCCTCGTGATCGAGGCCGCGGTCGCCGGTCGCGGCGTCGCGCTCGCCAAACGCTCCCTCGCCCAGGCGGATCTAGAGGCGGGCCGCTTGGTCGCACCGTTCGCGGACGGCTCAACGCCGCTCGATTTCAGCTATTACGTGGTTCACCCGTCCAACCGACCGCTCACCGCGGCCGGGGAAGCGTTCATTGATTGGTTGCGCCGGGCGGCTCGGGACTACGACCTGACTTTGGGGGAGTTGTGAAAACAGCCGCAGCGCCGCGCATTTCGCGCTAAGCCTTCGGGCCAATCATGGTCTCAGGCTTCACGAGGGCGTCGAACTCGTCTTCGGTGACGAAGCCAAGCTTGACCGCCTCTTCGCGCAAAGTCGTGCCGTTCTTGTGGGCGGTTTTGGCGACGATGGTGGCGTTGTCATAGCCGATCTTTGGGTTGAGCGCGGTCACCAGCATGAGCGAGCGCTCCATCAAATCGGTGATCCGGGCTTCGTTGGCCGCAATGCCGGCCACGCAGCGTTCCGCGAAGCTGACACTCGCATCAGACAGCAACCGGATCGACTGCATCATCGCGTAGGCCATGGCGGGCCGATAGACGTTGAGTTCGAAATGGCCCTGGCTGGCGCACACGGTCATGGTGGTGTGATTGCCGAACACTTGGGCGCAGACCATGGTCATCGCCTCGCACTGGGTCGGATTGACCTTGCCGGGCATGATGGAGCTGCCCGGCTCGTTCTCCGGCAAGGCTAATTCGCCCAGGCCTGAGCGCGGGCCGGAGCCGAGAAACCGAATGTCGTTGGCGATTTTAAAGAGCGCGGTGGCGGTGGTGTTAAGTGCGCCATGGGCGTCCACATAGGCGTCATTCGCCGCCAAGGCCTGGAACTTGTTCGCCATAGTGACGAACGGCAGACCGGTGTAGGCGGCGACTTGTTCGGCGAAGGCTTCAGCGAAGCCCACCTTGGCGTTGAGCCCTGTGCCCACGGCCGTGCCCCCTTGGGCGAGCGCGCACAGCCCCGGCAGGGCCGCCTCGATCTTGCCGATTGCGAAATCCAGCTGGGCGACATAGCCAGAGAATTCTTGGCCCAGGGTCAGCGGCGTGGCGTCTTGGGTGTGGGTGCGGCCAATCTTGATGATGTCGGCAAAGGCTTCGGCCTTCGCGGCAAGCGCGTCACGCAGGTGGGTGAGTGCCGGCAGAAGGCTGTGTG
>JBHJGU010000114.1:0-10233 GCA_050331475.1 Maricaulaceae bacterium
TACTCCGCAAGATCGGCGAACGAACCGTCAGCGGACTGTGGGACCTGATCGGCAGGCTCGTCGACATCTTCCAGCCAGACGAATGCCCCAACTACTTCAGCTCTTGCGGTTATGATCCAGAATGATCGAAAACCGCTCTAAACCGTCCTTTAAGGTCCGAGACCTTGTTGTTCTCACCGCGCCCAGTCCGCTCGCAGGCCGACGCCCCGCTCAGCCCACACCGAACATGGCCCAAGGGCCGGGTCAGTTTGGCGAGGCCGCGGCGGATTCGGGCTTTGGAGAAGCGGGGCCCGGCGCTGGTCTGCGCCGTGGCCGGATCACGCTTCCGAACGCCCGTTATCCGTTCCGCCTGCGACAGCGAGGGGTTGAGGGCGACTGCATTGTCGAATTCCGCCTCAGCGAAGCGACGAAGCTACAAGATTTCCGACCCGTACAGTGCGATCATGCCCTTTTCGCAGAAGCGATGGAGCGGGTGCTCGAGCGCCCCTCGACCCGGCCTCAACTGGCCAAGCTTCAAACCGATCCGAACCGTTTCTTCCAATGGCGTCACGCGTTTCGGCTGAGCGATCCGCAGTAACCCTCTCCGGTCTAACCTAACGGTGTGCGCTGGTCTCGGCACAGCCCAGCGACACACCGCATGGCCGTACTCTGCGCCCGCCACGCGCTTCCAAGCCGCTGTTGCTTGGGAGGGTTTGAAGCGGTTCCTCATAATTTGCTATACGCCATTAACGCATAAATTTCTTGTATAAAGAGGCGTCAATGACGTATCATGAAAAGTGATACGGACGATCCGCCTGACTGTTGTTGAAACCCAAAGCTTCGTGCGACAGGCCGATAATATTTGGGATGAGACCGACCGCACCGCCTTTATCGATCCTATCGCGCGGAACCCCGAAGCGGGCGACATCCTCCAAGGCACAGGCGGGGTTCGAAAGATACGCTGATCGCGCAAAGGGTCGGGCCAACGCGGCGGAGCCCGCGTGGTGTATTTCTGCCACCATAGGGATGCGCCGCTCTATTTGCGGCTCGCCTACGCCAAGGCCGGACAGGACGATATGCCCTCGATGAGACGAAGGCGGTCACCACATTAACGGCGGCTTTGGAAGCGTTGCACCCGCCGAGAAAGGACGAGTCATGAGCGACTTTGGAAAAGACTTGATTGAAAGCTTGGGCGAGGCCGTCGCGCATGCGAAGGGCGACAAAACCACGGCGAAAGAACATGTTCTTGAAGCGCCGGACGTCGAAGCCTTGCGCCAGCGCCTCGCTATGTCGCAGGCCGAGTTCGCGGAAGCCTACCGCATCCCCCTACCGACGCTGAAAGGCTGGGAGCAAGGGCGCAGACAACCCGACGCCACAGCGGCGGCCTTTCTGAACGTGATCGCTTCCATGCCGGAAGAGACAAGGGGTGCATTACGGTCTTAACCTCGAAACGAGGTTCGCACGGTAACATGAACCATGATCGACATCCCTTGAACGGCATAAACAAACGTAGTCGAGCATTTCGATCCCCAATTAGATGAAAGTATTTCTCATTGTTTTGCACCCAAACTTATCATTACTCATGAAATCAAATTATGTTTAAATCTATCTCAAATTCAAAAATTATATTAATTGTGAAATTCATTATGCCCTACGCTGTAATAAATCAACTTATGTTACCGCATAATTGTCATTGCTTTTTATAACCATCTAATAATGATCTTTTCATTAAAATATATTCAGCTTCGCCATAATCTAATTCGCGTTCTAACTGTGAAATGAGTAGAGTACGAAGTTCATCATTCTGTTCACGATCAATTGCCTCCAAAGCCAGACTAAAATCCTTCGTGTGGGCCACTCGATCTTCAATCAATGCGGGTCGATTAAGATCTAACTGTATTATCGTTCTTTGCGTTTGAATACTGCGACCAATCAGATACGGAGGTGCCAAGAATACAATTTCTGTCATTGAGTCATTGTAGGGGTCAAAAATATTCTCTTTGTCAGATTTATTTTGATTACATATTTGGCAAGCAAAGGTGAGATTATTCCATTCAAAAGTGTGTTCAGGCTTAACTGACTTTGGTGTAACATGTTCAATATCACCATGAGCAACAACGGTCACACGGGACTCACAATATGCACACTTATCTTTAGTTTCTCGCCTCAACTGTTCTTTTACGTCTTTTTGATTGTACTTTTTCTTTCGTTGATTGACCAATTTTTTGTTGCCAGCTTCGATAGCTTCGAGTAGTTCTTTAGTCCATCTTTTACGGTTTCGTTTGAGGCTTTCAGGCTCTTCCAACTTCTGCAACCGGATCACTTTAGAAGCCTTGTTATTGCTTGTGGCAGAAAATCCCCCAATCCTTCAACTCTTAAGTCAGCACGCATTTTTTCCATTGCCATTTCATCGAGCGAGTCTTTGTTGAAATTATCAACAATATCTCTAAGCTTCTGCTCTGCCCAAACAGGCATTGTGACAGAAACCCCTAACACCTCATCTAATATCTCTGCAGCAGTTACTGCGTTGTTATTCAAATCTATACGCTCAGAAATGACTGCGTGAGGACCGCTTTGCACATCATCTTCATTTAGCAATTGTTTGAATCGAAGCGCATACACAACACAATCTTTGACTGATGAAATAATAAAAGGTGAATGCGTCACAACTACGAACTGAACAGATCGAAATGCGTTGACAATCAGCGATAAATATTCTCGCTGGAGCGAAGGATGTAAATGATTTTCCGGCTCGTCTATTAGAACAACGCATGGCCCTTTATTAGCATGAGTAAACAAAAATATCTGCCATGATGTCTGAATCAATGACATCAGCCCACCTGATGAGCCATCAATTGGAAAATCACCCGTTTCTGTTATGACTAGAACTTCTGGTGGACTCACTTGAAGTCGCTTAAAACGAATTTCTTTAGGTAGAATATTTTTAAGCGTCGATTGAAATTCATCAAATAGACCGACGATTTCTGGAACTGCTCGGACATTTTTATTATTACTGCCATGCATAGCAAAGGAAATTAAAGTTTGCTTTAATGGGGAGATCGGATTTTTTATATGACTGCTTCCCCGACGCAACACTTGGCTAACTTCGTAGTTAGACCAGCTTTGTTTAAAATACTCGAAGGCTTCCATCGGCTTAATGCCAGCAACAGGAATATCTCTAACGGATTGATACTTAGGAACAGGTCTATGCGAGCCTATCTTGAAACCTGCCAACTCCGGATGGCGTGAGAACATGAGTGTATACTCGATTTTTTGAGGCGGTGGCAGACTCAGGTTGCACGTTTCAAAACCGTTAAACACCACACTCCCGATTTGTTGCGGTTCAAACTGTTCGACGGCTTCGTTCGGCGATTTTCTGAACGGATTGAACCGCTGGAAAATCGTGCTCACGGAATAACGAGTTTCCTTTTTCGATTCGTTTTCCACAGGCGTTGCTAAGTAGTTTCCCCGTTCGCCACCAATTAAATTACTTTCTAATATCGATAATATTGTGCTTTTTCCGGTCCCATTCGCCCCAGTGAGAACGGTAAGTCGTGGATGAAATTCAATATCGATCTCATCGAACTGCCGCCATTGACGGAGCTTAATGCGAGATAAGTTTTCAGAATTGTTGGCACCCATCGCAGCCTCAAATTAATTTTGACGACCCGCCAACAACTCTTCTTCAGCCTAAAGAATCAAGTCCTCCGCTCAGCTAAAGCGTGTTGTCGCTCTGCACGAATTTTTTTATCAGCGTAGAGTTCGGTCAACCAACCCGTAATGGATTAGAAAATTGCGGCAGTTTGACACAGAAAGCTCGTTGCATCAGTTATTTAGATACGAATCTCTGCGATATCGAATGCTGCGATGACCTGTTTCGAGATTTAATTTAACACTTCATTGTGCATGTATTTAGGATGTGCATTTTTGATCAATGCTGATGTAGATTGGATTGCGATTTTCGTCTCAACTTTGCCTAATATTGGCCTATACCTACTTATCACGTTAGCGAATTGCTGTGCCGTCAGCCTCGTAGCCGAACGGCCCTCTCGCGCCCTCATCAAGGATGATCGGCGCTCAAGAGGGCTGGTGACGGTGAAAATCGAGGGAGCACGGACAAACCATTAGCAGGGGGTATCCAACAACGGGCGGCCCGCCCCCTTTGGCGAGGTGCTGGGACGGTAGTACCCGCGACACCTGGCACGGCCGCTTTAGCGGACACCATGCGACCCCGCTTTAGCGGACCCTTGGTGCTGTCCCCCAAACCGAAGGTCCTTCGCGCGCCTTAACGGTCGAGCGATATCGATTAATCGCCCGGCGATCTAAAGATCCAGCAGCAGACGCTCCGGATCCTCCAAGCACTCTTTGACGCGCACGAGGAAGGTGACCGCCTCTTTGCCATCAACGATGCGGTGATCATAAGAGAGCGCGAGATACATCATGGGCCGGACCACCACTTGACCATCCACCACCATGGGCCGGTCTTGGATTTTGTGCATGCCGAGAATGCCGGACTGGGGCGCGTTCAGAATCGGCGTGGCCATCAGCGAGCCGTAAATGCCGCCATTGGTGATGGTGAACGTGGCGCCTTGCAGCTCAGACAGCTCAAGCTTGCCATCCCGCGCCCGTCGGCCGTAATCCGCAATGTCGCGCTCGATGCGCCCTAAGGACTTCGCGTCCGCATCCCGCACCACAGGCACGACCAGCCCTTTGTCCGTCCCCACGGCGATGCCCACGTCGTAGTAATTCTTGTAGACGATCTCATCTCCGTCGATTTCCGCGTTGACGGCGGGAATGTCTTGGAGCGCCTGAACGCAGGCTTTGACGAAAAAGCTCATGAAACCGAGTTTGATGCCGTGCTTTTTCGCGAACAGGTCTTTGTATTTCGCCCGGCTCGCCATGACCGCGCTCATGTCCGCCTCGTTAAAGGTGGTGAGCATGGCGGCGGAATTCTGCGCTTCCTTCAATCGGCGCGCGATGGTCTGGCGCAGCCGGCTCATACGCACGCGCTCTTCACGCGGCCCCGCATCCGAGCGCGCTTCGCTGCGCGCAGGCGCCACCGCAGGCGGGGTCATGGCGAGGGCGGATTTCGCGGATTGGTTCGCAAGCGCGGCCAGGGCGTCGCCTTTGGTGATCCGCCCGTCCCGGCCGGTGCCGCTAATGGCGCTTGGATCGAGCCCGTGCTCGCTCACCACCCGCTGGGCGGCGGGCATCAAAGTGGGCGTCCCTGCGCCGCCCCCAGGCGCTTCCGCTTGAGCCGCCGGTGCGGGTTCGGACGCCATCGCCTCGCCATTGGCCGCGGACAGCCGCGCGATGACCGCGCCCACCGCCACCGTGTCGCCCGGGTTTGCGAGCGTTTCCGCCACGACGCCGTCGGCGGGCGCAGGTACGTCGATATTGACCTTGTCGGTCTCCAACTCGACTAACGCGTCGTCCTTTTTCACGGATTGACCCGGTTTGACGAGCCAATTGGCGACGGTGCCTTCGGCGACGCTTTCCCCCATTTGCGGCACCACCACATCGAGGGTCGCCTCCACCGCGGCGGGGGCTTGGGTTTGGGCTTGGTCCCCGCCGCCAGAGGCGGGCTTGCCCGGCGCCTTGGCCGGCCCGCTTTGCCCCGCGCCATGGCTTGCGCCATTGCCGGCGGCCGCATCGATTCGGCCTAAGACCGCCCCCTCGCCCACGGTCGCGCCTTCATCGGCGGCGATTTCCGCCAAAACGCCATCGGCTTCGGCGAACACCTCCAAGGTGACCTTGTCGGTCTCCCGCTCCAAGAGCACGTCATTCTTGGCGACCGCGTCGCCAGCTTTCTTGGTCCAGCCCGCCACGGTCGCTTCGGACACGGATTCGCCCAACGCAGGCACGACAATATTCGTCATCGGATCAATCTCTCTCCAGGCCCGAAAATCATTCGGCTAAGGCTTCCTCGAGGAAGGCTTCCAGTTCAGCGAGGTGTTTCGACATTAAGCCGACGGCGGTGGAGGCCGATGCGGGCCGGCCGACATAACGCGGGCGACGGTGCTTGGCTTCAATCTTTTCAAGCACCCATTCCAGATTGGGCTCCATAAAGGTCCAAGCGCCCATGTTTTTTGGCTCTTCTTGGCACCACACCATGTCGGCGTTGGGAAACCGCTTGAGTTCGGCGAGCATGGACATGGCGGGGAAGGGGTAGAATTGCTCAACGCGCAAAAGATACACATCGTCAACGCCGCGTTTTTCCCGAGCGTCCAGCAAATCGAAGTAAACCTTACCCGAACACATCACCACCCGGCGGATCTCCGCGTCTGGCTTGAGCCGTGTCTCCGTCAATTCCTGTGGGTGCTCCGCGTCGTCCCACAACACCCGGTGGAAGGACGATCCGGGGCCAAAGTCCGAAAGCTTAGAAACGCATTTTTTATGCCGCAGCAAAGACTTCGGCGTCATCAGGATCAGCGGTTTCCGGAAATTTCGATGAATTTGCCGTCGCAGAATATGGAAGTAATTCGCTGGCGTCGAACAATTTGCAACCTGCATATTGTCTTCCGCACACATTTGTAGATAGCGCTCAAGCCGGGCGGAGGAGTGTTCCGGCCCTTGGCCCTCATAACCATGGGGCAGCAGCATGACCAAGCCGGACATGCGCAGCCATTTTCGCTCGCCTGACGAAATGAACTGGTCGACCATGACTTGAGCCCCGTTGGCGAAATCGCCGAACTGCGCCTCCCATAGGGTTAGGGTGTTCGGATCGGCCAGCGAATAACCGTACTCAAAACCCAAAACCGCAAATTCGGAGAGCATGGAGTCGATGACCTCATAGCTCGCCTGGCTTTCGCTCACATGGTTGAGCGGGGTGTAGCCCGCTTCCGTCTGCTGATCGATGATATGGCTGTGACGCTGTGAGAACGTGCCCCGGCCGCAATCCTGCCCCGAGAGGCGGATCGGGAAGCCCTCGTCCAACAAGGCGGCAAACGCCAAATGTTCGGCGGTGGCCCAATCAATGCCTTCGCCCGCTTCGATCACCTTGCGACGGTTTTCGATCACCCGGCGCAAGGTGCGGTGGCAGTTGATCTCGTCGGGGATGTGGGTGAAGGCGCGGCCAAGTTCAGTCAGCCGCCCAGCGTCCACGGCCGTTTCCCCGCGCCGATCGTCGCTTTCAGGCAAGCCTAGACCCGACCATTGCCCGTCCAGCCAATCCGCTTTGTTGGCGCGGTAATCCTTGCCGGCCTCGAACTCTTGATCCAGGAATTCATCGAACTCTTTTAACCAGGTCGAGACGTCTTCCGAACTGACGACGCCCTCCTCAATTAAGCGTTCGGCGTAAATTTCGCGCGCCGTCCGCTGTTCTTTGATCCGCTGATACATCAGGGGCTGGGTGAAAGACGGATCATCACCTTCATTGTGACCGAACCGCCGATAACAGAACATATCGATGACGACATCTTTAGCGAATTTTTGCCGATACTCAGTGGCCACCTTGGCCGCGAACACCACAGCTTCGGGATCGTCGCCATTTACGTGTAAAATCGGCGCTTGCACCATCAAAGCGACATCGGACGGATTAGGCGAGGAGCGGCTATCCTTGGGGCTTGTGGTGAAGCCGATCTGATTGTTGACGATCACATGGATCGCCCCGCCCGTGCGATGGCCCTTGAGCCCTGACAGACCGAAGCACTCCGCCACCACGCCTTGGCCCGCGAACGCCGCATCGCCGTGGAGCAGAAGCGGCAGCACTTTGGTGCGCTCCAGAACGTCATGGCAGACCTTGCAATCAAGAGCCTGCTTCGCCCGCGACTTACCCAGCACCACAGGGTTGACCGCTTCGAGGTGAGACGGGTTGGCGGTGAGCGAAAGGTGCACATTATTGCCGTCAAAGGCGCGATCCGAGGAGGCGCCTAGATGGTATTTCACATCGCCCGAGCCGCCCGCGTCTTCGGGTGTGGTCGAGCCGCCTTGGAATTCGTGGAACACTTGGTGATAAGGCTTGCCCATCACCGCAGCGAGGACATTAAGCCGGCCCCGGTGAGGCATGCCCAGAACAATATCCTCAACCCCTAAGGCGCCGCCGCGTTTAATAATCTGCTCAAGGGCGGGAACAATGGCCTCCCCGCCGTCAATGCCGAAGCGCTTGGTGCCGGGATATCGCTTGTGGAGGAATTTCTCGAACGCCTCGGTTTCGATGATTTTGAGCAGGATCGCTTTCTTACCTTCTTGGGTGAAGGCGATTTCCTTATCCGGACCTTCAATGCGTTCCTGAACCCAGCGTTTTTCCTGCGGGTTCGAGATGTGCATGAACTCAATGCCCAGGGTCGAGCAATAGGTCCGTCTCAAGATCTCCAGCATTTGCCGGACCGTCGCGGTCTCCAGCCCTAAAACGTTATCGATGAAAATCGGCCGATCGTAATCAGCTTCTGTGAAGCCGTAGGAGGCGGGGTCCAATTCCGGCTGCTCACCGAAACTGGCGATGCCCAATGGGTCGAGCTTGGCGGCCAAATGCCCCCGGATCCGATAGGCGCGAACCATCATGATCGCGCGGATCGAATCGAGCGCGGCGCGACGAACCGCTTCCGCACTCAATTCGGGATTACGAGCGGCGATCTTCTCCGCGACTTTCTTTTCCGCTTTGGCGGGGGCGTCCTCGACCCAATCGCCGTCAAGCGCAGAGATGCGCTCATCGCGCGGGCTAGGCGGCCAATCCGCACGCGCCCAGGACGGCCCGTCCGCCACACTGTCCGCCCCGTCGAGCAAGCCGCCCCAGCCTTCGGGCGCGGCCGCGGGGTTATCGCGATAGGCCACCGCCATGGCCTCCAGATACGAGGCGTTGGCGCCGTCCAAATAAGAGGCGTCGCGCAAGGCGGGATCGGGTTGGGGTGTGCGAGTGTCGTCCGGCATAGGGTGTCCGTTCCGTGCAAAGCCGGAGGTCGGAGGGGGCGCGCGAACCTCGCCCGCCCCGGCCGCCGGATACGCGTGTCAGGTTAGCCGTTTAAAACGCCGGCTAAGGTGGCGCCCAAGCGCGCCGGGCTGTCGGCGACGACAATCCCAGCCGAACGCATGGCTTCGATTTTATCCTCTGCGCCGCCTTTGCCGCCCGCGACAATCGCACCAGCGTGACCCATTGTGCGGCCTTTCGGCGCGGTTCGGCCGGCGATGAAGCCGACGGTCGGTTTTCGCCGACCCTTGGCGGCTTCCTCTTTGAGGAATTGGGCGGCGTCTTCTTCCGCCGATCCGCCGATTTCCCCAATCATGATGATGGATTGGGTCTCCTCATCGTCCAAAAACAGTTCCAGCGCGTCGATGAACTCTGTGCCTTTAACGGGATCGCCGCCAATTCCGATACAGGTGGACTGTCCGAGCCCCTCCTGGGTCGTTTGAAACACCGCCTCATAGGTGAGGGTCCCGGACCGAGACACAATGCCCACCGAACCCCGCTGGTGAATGTGACCGGGCATAATGCCGATCTTACAGGCGTCCGGGGTGATCACGCCGGGGCAGTTTGGTCCGACCAAGCGGGACTTTGAGCCGTCGAGCGCGCGCTTGACCTTCACCATGTCGAGCACCGGAATGCCTTCGGTGATACAGACGATGAGCGGGATCTCCGCGGCGATCGCCTCCAGAATCGAGTCCGCGGCGAAGGGCGGGGGCACGTAGATCGCGCTGGCGTCCGCGCCGACCCGCTCTTTAGCCTCGAGCACCGTATCAAACACCGGCAGCCCCAAATGCTCGGTCCCGCCTTTGCCGGGCGTGACACCGCCGGTCATCCGGGTGCCATAGGCGATGGCCTGTTCGGTGTGGAAGGTGCCGTTTTTACCGGTCAGCCCCTGGCAGATGACTTTGGTGTCTTTATTCACGAGCACGGACATGGCGGAGGTCCCTTCCCTCTAGCCGGAGAATTTCAGGAAGGCGCCGAGCAAACCGCTGGCGCCGAGAATGAGAACGGTCATGCGCAATTGCAGGCTATCGATCTTGTGGTCGAGGCGCTGCATCTCGGAGCGGAGGCTTTGAATTTCAGTCTGCATGTCGTTGCGTAGGCTTTGAATTTCAGTCTGCATCTCGGAGCGCAGGCTTTGAATTTCAGCCTGATTTTCTGAATGCAACCGGTACATTTCATTGCGGACATTTTGCGTCTCTGTCTGCACCTCGGCGCGGAGGCTTTGTATTTCGGTCTGAAACACGGTGCGCAGGCATTGTATTTCGGCCTGAAACGCGGTGCGCAGGCTTTGTAATTCGGTCTGCATCGCCGTGCGCATCCTTTGGAATTCCGGCAGCATCCCGTGCCGC
>JBHJGU010000115.1:0-9537 GCA_050331475.1 Maricaulaceae bacterium
TCGCCATCTTCGAGTACATCAATGGCTTCTACAATCCGCGCAGGCGCCACTCAGCCCTCGGTTGGAAAAGCCCGCTCGCCTTCGAACGGAAAGTGGCCTAAACGAGCATCTGGGGCGGTACAAAAACGCGACAGGTCCACTTAGATCGGTTGGGACGATCCCTTCAACACCTTATCGCCTTGCTCGCCGATCTTGGCGCGCAAGGGGTCGCGTTCCGGTCGTTACGCGAGCATATCGATACGGAGTCCGCCGGCGGACGGTTCGTGTTTCATATGATGGGCGCGCTCGCCGAGTTTGAGCGCGAGCTGATCAGCGAGCGCACAAAGGCCGGCCTCTGCGCCGCCCGCGCGCGCGGCGCGACGCTCGGGCGGCCCCGAAAGTTGGGGAGCGCGGCGCTCCAGACGTTGCGCACCATTGATGCTGCGGATCGAAACGCCATTGAGCGGTTCGCTGAACGTTATGGCGTCGCTCCGATTACGGTGCGCCGCGCGCTCAATCGCGTTTAAAGCGCCCTATGTTCCAAGAAAGCGAATGGCGGCGATGACGACGCCGACGGAGGCGAGCTGCATGGCGGCGAGCTTCATCATCAAGCGCGCTTCCAAGGCGCGCATTTCGGTTCGGATCGCTTTGAACTCCGATCGTACGAACTGCGCTTCGGATGCTATCTCACTCCGGATCGCCCGAAACTCCGCCGTCATCTCGCTTCGCAACACGGCGATTTCAGAGCGCACGGCTTCAAAGCCCGCCTTCATATCATCTCGCGTCGGATAGTCATCCGTTCGGATGGCGATGACGCCAACCAACGCCTTGGCTTTCTTGGCGTCAAATCCGGCGTCCTGTAATTGTTCAACAGCCAGTAATGTATCAATCATTTAAACCTCAATGTATACTAACTACAAATTATGTGTCTATAATTCAATCAAAGTCGAAATTTAACCAAATGAGCATCAGTAATGACGTCGAACTGAGCATCTTGACTAACGTCAGGGTGGAGCTGGTGATCTTGTGCATGTGTGGCGGTCGAGTTCGGGGCATCGAACATGCGTTCCAACGCGGCTAATTCTACCTCAACATCCGCTAACGCGTCGGCGCGTATGGCATCTGATTGCGCGTCATCGGTCCGACGCAAAACGGCTTTTACGTTTTCGCCGTGTTCAGCGGCCGCGTGATAATCCTCATAGCTCGGATTGGCGTCGGGATTGACGGTGGACTGGTCGATATCGGACGGGGCGACCGCCTCGCCGTTCTGGTCATACCACCGCCCGTCACGATTGGAGCGGAACACCGCCCGACCGTCATGGGTGCGGGCGGCGTTCGCCCGCATCTCGGCTAAGCGTTGCTCGATCTCGATGGATAGGGCCAACGCTTGTTCGTTGAGGATTTCGGCGCGCCTTTGGCGTTCAACTTCGGCAAGGTCCGCTAAGGCCTGCGCCGCCTTATCCTTCTTCCCCGATCCGGCGTCTGTCGACTGATCGCGCAGAGACTCAAAACCGCGCAATGCAATCCCGACTTCGGCGTCCTGAATCGCCCAGTTGTACTTATCTAAATCCGTTGGCTCTTTATCACTTGTTTTAAAATCCATATCACACCCTTCTTTATTGTAACATAGAAAGGTGTTGTTGTGCAAATTTTATTAATTAATGGTTGAAATATAATATTATATTTTCATAAATCAGAAATTGAAACTTCACTTTCGGAGTTGATTTGAATCTGTGATATCACATATATTTCATGTCAATTTACATTTACTCATTAGTTTCACTCTCATGTGTCAGTTGGTCACTTTAATTGAGATAGCCACAAATAAGATGAACGGTCGATTGCTGACTCTTGTAGCGAGCGATGCAAACGTCGACATTGAACACTCCCAGGACCTCAGGCTAGCCGCCAATTTCGCCGCTAACGGCCAATTGCGGACCGTCAGACCAACTGACCGACCTGCTCCCCGGAAACATCCACGATTTGAGGTTAGTCTGTTCCTCGACTGATGTGCTCCCCAACGCATCCCCGCGCGTCGTCAGAGTTTCCGCACTTTGATCAGATGCAAGGGCTCGATGCATGCTCTGATTTCATAAGCGCCGCGGGGACCTTGTTCCCGATGGCGCTATGCGGCCGTTCTTCGTTGTAGTCTCTACGCCAAGCCTCCATCTTTTCTGTGGCGTCGGCAAGGCTCATGAACCAATGGCTGTTCAGGCATTCTGCCCTGAACCTGCCGTTGAAGGCCTCGATGAAGGCGTTGTCGGTCGGTTTTCCCGGCCTGGAGAAGTCGAGCGTGACGCCCCGCTGATAGGCCCAGAGATCCATGTCGCGCGAGATGAACTCGCTCCCTTGGTCGACCCGGATCGTCGCTGGATAGCCGGTGCGCTGACACACGCGATCCTGCGCTGGCAGGAGGAGCGAAAGGTCGGGTGGCATTACATCGCGCCGGGAAAGCCCATGCAGAACGGCTTCGTGGAAAGCTTCAACGGCAGGCTCCGCGACCAGTGTCTCAACGAGCATCTGTTCGACAACCTGCCCGACGCCCGCCGATTGATCGGCGCGTGGCGGCTCGACTAAAACCATGAGCGCGCGCACTCGAGCCTCGACGGGTTAACACCCTGGGCGTTCGCAATCCGGTCAGAAGACGACCAAAACCGGAACAGCGCTAACTTATAAACGTGGACAAGCAGGGAAGTAGGTCACTACTTAGTCACCGGGAAAGAAACTCCTGATATGGAAAGCCATTTTTGTGGTGTTGATAGCGAATCGCAATCTGCTGCGACTTGCCCGAAAACAGCCGACCAGTGATACTGCACTATTCCATTTGAATGAATATCTACCCTTGCCGTATCTGAATTAGCCTGCGTGTCAAAAATCAAGCGGTTCGCCGGCCGCATTCCTTCTGGCAGAGTAAAAATCGCTCCAGACGGATCGGGACATCCTGACATCATGCCATCTAAGTAAACAATTTTCTTTTCTTTGTCATACCCATAGCGGAACGGTTCGTAAGGACTGTATCTTGTCCACCCGCTCGATAGCTCATTAACAGTTAGACTGTGCCACTCGACACTTCGAGGCGATGAAATAAGAGTGGATTCAGCTAAGGTTTCCACACACCAAACTATCAAATCCACTCTGTTGTCCGCATCATATTCAGAAATTTTCGCGCAGTCGTCATTTTCAAATGACGAGACAGAGTCATCTGCAAAAGCTGATGCATTTTGTAGAAAACTAAAGCCAAGAATTAAACTAAATGCTTTAGCGATTCTCCGGAAATATTTCAGATTAATCCCGCTCTTCAACTGCATTCTTAAATTCCTCCCAAACATCGCTTTTTTCCTCGCTCTGCTCATCATGATAACCTGTCTCGCTTACGTTTTTTGAGCCGTGCGATTCTTGAGGGTTTCTATGCTCTTCGCTTTGCCCATCGCTTGAACCCACGGAAAGCGAGAATATTAATAATCCACCACCAGACAAAAGCAAGCCAAAACATATCATTTTCGCCCACAATGGACCTTCACGAAAAAAGAGGTAGCCAACCACTGATATAGTCAGCACAATTAAAGCTATAATGCGAAGCTCATCTGATTCAAAGGTTGCCAGAACATCATCTATTACATTGAAAATACTCTCCATCAACGTCGCTCCCTTGAAAATAATTGCATTCTTACTTGCAAGTTATACGGCCACAACAAATTGTTGTTGCCTGGGTTTCCTTATTGCAGGAAGCCCGTGGATAATCCAGATTTGCATAAATCATGGTGTATTCTTTTATATCGAAGTTTGCGCAAACAGTCCATTTTTGTGATGTATTTAACGGATGCGGGTATTTGAGCTATTTGCCGCTGTTCGGTAAAAGCCGGCATCGAAACCGATAAACTTAACAACAGCAACGTCTGCCGAGATTACATTCGTACGTGGAGCATCAAATAACCGCTTCCCCTCCCTTCTCTGGATATTCCAAAATCCAGCGGTGTTTTGAACGGTTTATATACTCTCTTCCTTTCTGAGCGCCTTGATCTGAATAGTCAGCAAAATTCTATGGAATTCACAATAAAACACGAGCATTATTGGCGCGATGTAATCAATAACCCTCAAACGCCGAACTGAGACGCGCTTGATTATTTGCATAGATGCGCGTTGTTATACAAATTTATGATGTTGAGATGGGATTCTTTCTTAAGTAGCGCCGAAGGTCATTATAGATGACGTCGTTCGCAAAGCGGTGTTCGGTCGATTGGGTGATGAAGGCGCGCATTTCCTCCTGGGAAATCAGCTGCGGCAAAGCCTCGGACACTTTGGCCAGGCGTATGAGAAAATCCTGATACTGGTCGACGAACCCCGGATCATCGCGATG
Organism: Maricaulaceae bacterium; assembly: GCA_050331475.1. Lineage (GTDB taxonomy): Bacteria > Pseudomonadota > Alphaproteobacteria > Caulobacterales > Maricaulaceae > JBHJGU01. Next base: position 4,337 of record JBHJGU010000115.1, read on the forward strand.
CTCCGACACCCACCGCATAATGCTCATATAATCGGCGATCGCCGCGCGGGTCTCATCGGGGTAAAGCCCCTCAGGTGACTTTTCGAGCGCGAGTGTTGAGAACAGACGCACGGCGACTTCGAATAAATGGGGGCGGCGCTGTTCGGGCGTTTTGGCGCGGGGGTTATGGCGCTGCAAATGCCGTTCAAACGCCGGATGCTCGATGATTTCCGTCAAAAGCAGCGTGCCGCGCTCGCTGAGCTCCCCATCTGGGACCAGGAAAAAGCCGAGACCGCCAAAGGCGAGCGGATCAGACACCATCGCCGGCAAGAACCGAGCGCGGAAGTGTCCATAAAGCGCGCGGATGCTCTTGGCGGACAAGCGTATGGTTTTCGCGTGTTCATCCGCGGGCGCGTCATCGGCAAAACCGCGCAGAGCACGCAAAAAGACATGCTCTGATATCTTGGATCGGTGGAAGTACGGGTTCTTCCGGGCTTTCGCTTTTTGGCTTTTTGAAGCGTTCATTTCGGACGGTTTTATAAGCGTTTACGCGTCATCACGCGAGCGTTTGCTTCCCGAGCTGCGATTGACGCCGCGTTGCGTTGATCCGATCCTCATTAGACCCCTTCAAGACAACGACCTCTGACAACGCGCTGATTTGAAACCGGGACTCCGTCTGTCCTGGTTAAGCCAGCGCGAAAGGAGCGCCCGTATGAGGTCTACCCATTTTGATACCCTCGCCGAAGGGTTTAGCGAGTTCGAGGTGCCGCAAGAGGCGGTGCTGACCAACGTGTTCGGCGAGGCGCTCGATGCGCACGCCGGCGCGCAAGGCCGGCTCGACACCGCGGCGAATGACGCCCAGCTCGCGCTGGTGGAGGCCGTGGAGCAGTTTCTCGGCTTTCATAAGGGCACGGCGGCCTATGACGACGCCGGGCTGAACGGCGAGCGCTTCGCCCGCCTCCTCAAAACCGTGGGAGGCGAGCATGACTAAGCCCGCCTTCGGATTACAGCCCGGCGATCAGGCCGTGCTCGCGCGTTTGCAGGGCGCGGTGGAGCAAAATCGGCTCATGGCGCGCGCCAAGCTGCCGGCTCTGCCGGTGTTGGTGCTCTCATTCGTGGGCGCGCTGGCGTTCGACTTCGCCCTGGTGCATGGCGCGCTCGCGCCCTTGCTCGACGGGACGGGCCAGGACCCGGTCGTGCTGTCGCTTACCTTCCTCGTCGCGATCGGCGCGTTTCACTTCCTGGCGGAACAACCGGTCGGCCAGCGCCTTAAGGCTTGGCTCGAAGCCGCGGTGCGCCGGGCGATCCCGCTCTATCTCATCGGTTTCGGCGTGCTTCTCGCCTTCGCCACGCTGCAATATGTCGCCGGCGGCGGCGGCATCCCGTTCTTTCCCGCCGGCGGGTCCATCGCCGCGACGGTCTCCGCCCTGGCGGTGGAGGTATTGTCGGTAGTGACCGCGGTGGCCGAGCCCGTGGCGATCATCCTCACCGGCCTGGCGCTGAGCTGTCTCTTTATCCTGTCGGTCTATGTGGGCCAGGCGTGCCTCTCGAAGACGCTCGCGATCTTAGGCGCGGCGTTAGAGGCGGGCGCGGTATGCCGACGCTCGCGAAACCTGCTCGCCGATGTGCGCGCGCAGAACGCCCGCGTGGTAGAGACGGCCCGCGCCGCGGCCGACGGGGGCGCGACCACACCCGCCGACATCATTCGCCAGACCAAAGGCGCGATCATCACCGCGCGGGATCAGGCGATCCGGCCTTTGCGCCGCATCGCCCTGAAAGCCCGGCTTGAGGGCGTGGAGGACCTGGCGGACGCCGCCGAGCTTATCGCCGTCACCGTCATCCGCGAGACCAAGGGTCTGGAGCGCCTGAAGCTCTCCGCCCTCACCGACACCATTGCCAGCATCGAAGCCGCGACCAGCCATGACGCCATGGAGCGCGCGCTGCTCGCCCTGTGCACCGCCCCCGATCTTGAGGACTGATCGCCATGACCTCGATCCGTAACGTACTCGCCGCCCTGGTGTTCACCGTAACCGCCGCGCCGGCGTCGGCCTTTGACAAGCATGTCATCGTCGCGCTCGATATCTCCGCGAGCACGCCGCTGGTGACCAACCGCGCCTTCGCCGCGCGCGCCGCCAAAGCCGTGGACCGATATCTCGCCGACCTTGAGACCGGTGACCGCTTCACCCTTGGCTATATCGGCGAGTATGGCCTCTCCAGCGATCTTCAGCCCTGGGAGGCGATGCTGTCGCGCCGCACCCCGCCGATCAAAGTGCGCCGCTCCACCGAGCAACTCATCGCCGGCCTGCCCAGCCTCGTCACCGGCGCGCGCATCGACCGGGCGCAAAGCACCAATATCGTCGGCTATCTTGAACTTGCCGGCTATAGCGTCGACTGCGCGACCACCGAGACGGTGTTCGTCGTGATCTCGGACGGCATTGAAAGCTCCGACCGGGTCGATGGGCTGCAGCTGATGAATGGCGAGGCGCTGCTGCCCGCCGTCTCCGATGACCGGCTGAAGGGCTGCGCCCTTGTTATGCTCGGCGTGGGTCAGATCACCCAGGGCGCGACGCCCATGCTCACCAGCCGCCTCGTGAAAGCCTGGGCGGACTGGGCCGAAGCCGCCGGCATGGCCTTCACCCCGAAGCCGGGGCTGTAAGCCATGCCCTATACAGTCACGACCAAATCGAACCGCTTCACAAACGCCCCGTCGCAAGACGGGGCGGACCCTGTCACCTTCAAGTTTGACATAACTACCACGGGTTGTGCTATACTGAAGTATGGGATGTTCACGGTTGTACTAAGAAAGGCCGTGAACTAATGCGACCGGACTACGACAAATATCGCCCGTTACTCGACGCGTTTAATCTCGCCGAGGCGCAAAAGGACGACTTCATCGATGTGATGTGGTCGTTGCTGGCGAGCTTTGTCGAGCGGGCGCATGGCGTTGATCCGGTGCAAAAAATCGAAGGAAAAGAGGCGCAGGACTCTGGCGCCGGGGATCAGCTTGAGGTAAAATACATATATAAAACAATAAGAAAGGATTTATCTCATGAATGAGCCTCCCCAGAAAGCGGTTTTTTATGGCCGCGTCTCCGACACCAAGCAAAAGACTGAGGGCCATGGCTTGGAAAGCCAGGAAGCTCGCTGCCGCGAATATGCCAACCGGTGCGGCTATGAAATGGTCAAGGTGTTTAAGGACGACGCCTCCGGCGGCGTCTCCGACCGTCCGCAGTTTCTGGAAATGCTCGCATTTCTGAAAGCCCAGCGCGGCGAGCCGTTCATCGTCATCGTGGACGATATCAACCGGATTTCCCGATCGCTGGAAGTCCATCTTTTATTCCGGCAACGGCTCAAAGAGCTGGGCGCGCGCTTTGAATCTCCGACCCAGAAATTTGGCGACGGGGCTGACGACCGCATGGTCGAGATGATGCTCGTCAATGTCGCCGAATACCAACGCAATAAGAACGCCGAGCAGACCCAGAACCGCATGCGTGGGCGGATGCTGAACGGCTATTGGGTGTTCCAGGCCCCGCGCGGCTATCGCTATGAGAAGGTTGGCGCGCACGGCAAGCTCTTGGTGCGCGACGAACCGCTTGCCACCATCATGCAGACCGCCCTGGAAGGCTACGCCTCGGGCCGGTTCCAAACCCTCTCAGAAGTGAAACGCTACCTGGAGACCGAGCCGGACTTTCCGCGCGACACCCAGCACGGTGAGGTGCCGATCCAGCGTATTAAAGGCTGGCTGACCCAAGTGCTCTATGCCGGCTATATCGACCGTCCGGAATGGGGCGTCAGCCTGCGCGAGGCGCAACATGACGGCCTGATCACCCTGGAAACCTACAAGCGTATTCAGGACCGGCTCGCGGGCCGGGCCGTAGCCGCGCCGAAAGCCGCCGTGCGTAAGGATATGCGCGCGGACATGCCGCTGCGCGGCTTCGTGCTTTGCGGCGACTGCGAGCGTCCGCTCACGGGCGGGCGCAGCAAGGGGCGCAAGGCCTATTACGTCTATTACGAATGCCACAACAAAGCCTGTGCGAGCTATCGCAAGACGATCCGCAAGGCCGACATTGAAGGCGCGTTCGAAACGCTCCTCGGCGGACTCAGCCCGACGCGGCGGCTCTTCCGCTTCGTGTCGATCATGCTGAAAGACCTGTGGGACCGGCAATCCGAGCAGCTCGCCGACCAGCGCCGCGCGCTCGCAAAGCAGCTCAAAGACCTCGATGCGCAAATTGAAATGCTGGTCGATCGCACGCTGGAGACCCGCAGCCCGACGCTGATACCGCGCTATGAAGCGCGCATCCGCGATCTAGAGACCCAAAAAGCCGTGCTCGTCGAAAAAACGACCCGAAACCCCGAGCCGCGCCAGGGGTTCGAGCAAACCTTTCGAACCGCTATGGCGTTCCTGTCCAACCCATTGAATCTATGGAATTCTAATCGCCTAGAGGACAAGCGCGCCGTGCTGAAACTCACCTTCGCCGACCAACTCGCCTACAGCCGGAATAGCGGCTTTCGAACCGCCAATTTTTCATTACCCTTCAAGCTCTTAGGGCAAATGAACAGCAAAAATTATGAGATGGTGCCGCTTGCGTGACTCGAACACGCGACCTACGCATTACGAATGCGTTGCTCTACCAGCTGAGCTAAAGCGGCCCGCGCACGTCGCCTGGCGACGCGCCCATACACGCGGTATGTATCCTGCCCGGTGATGGGGCTCAAGACGGTTTGCGCAATCGCGCGAAGGTTCTGGCTTAGCCTTAGCGTCGGCGGAAAACGCCTCGCCGGCGGCCTCCGGCGTCGTCCTCTTCTGCGGTGACTTCGGTGGCCTCGTTTTCGGTCGCGTCCGGGCTCGCCTCGTCGTCGGCCACCGGCGCGTCCTCGGGACCAGGCGCTCGACCCGCGGGCGCGGATTCATACTCGGCCTCGGTTTCCACCGGCCCTTTGGGTGGCGGCAAGCCGACGGCGGGATCGCTGGGCACTGTGTCCTTTTCCGGCTCGTATCGCTCATGGCGCGGATGGATCAGCTCCCCGCTGTCGCCGAAGGAATACACCAAACGCGCCCAGTCCCCCGGCTCATAGGCGAAAGCGGGGCCCTCGGGATCAAGATCCGACCAATCGGGTTCGCGGCGCGCCGCGCCGGCGCGGTGGATCCACTCATGGGCGGCGGCGAGATCACCGGTTGGGTGGGCGACTTGGGCGGCCCGGCCGCACACCCGCGCCGCGGG
>JBHJGU010000116.1:0-28485 GCA_050331475.1 Maricaulaceae bacterium
GGCGCGTCGCCTTTTTCATTACGGCGTCCCTGAGGAGCGCCCCATGCGCCCCACCCTCGCGCTTAATCAGCTCCGCCTGCGTCAACCGGTTGTCGCCGACGCCGAACCCTTGTCGCGGCTGTTAAGCGATCCCGCCGTGGCGCGGATGACCTTGACCATCGGCTCGCCTCACCCGATCCAAAAGGCGCGCGCCTGGTTGGAGACCGCGATCGCCGATTGGGCGAGCGGAGGGTCTTACAATTATATCCTCACAACGCCATGCGGCGCGGTGATCGGTTCAGTCGGCCAATTTCGTAACGCAGAGGGTGAGGCGGAAATCGGCTATTGGATCGCCCGCGATCACTGGGGACGCGGCTACGCCAGCGCGGCCCTTAAAGGCTTCTTGGCGGAGCTGGACCAATTCCGGCCGGAGGCGCTCTGCGCGGGCCATTACATGGACAACCCCGCCTCCGGTCGGGTGCTGGAGAAAAACGGTTTCGAATTCACCGGCGACATTCACATTGTCACGCCGGCGGCGCGGTCCCACGCTGTTGCATCGAAACGATTTCGGCGCCCCGCCCCTGTCGCGAGCCGGCCATGAAGTTCCTCGACCAATGCAAGATTTTCGTCCAATCCGGCGCCGGCGGTCCGGGCTGCGTGTCGTTTCGGCGTGAGAAATTCATTGAATTCGGCGGCCCCGATGGCGGCGACGGCGGCCGCGGCGGGCACGTCTACGTCGAAGCGGTCGAGGGGCTGAACACCTTGATCGATTACCGCTATCGCCAGCATTTCAAGGCGCCGCGCGGCGGCCATGGCATGGGGCGAAACCGCACGGGCGCGGACGGCGACGACGTGGTGCTGACCGTTCCCGCCGGAACCCAGATCCTCGACGAAGACCGAGAACGCGTTCTGATCGACTTAGTGAATGTCGGCGATCGGGCGCTGTTAGCCGAAGGCGGCAAAGGCGGCTGGGGCAACACCCGCTACAAATCCTCTGTCACCCAGGCGCCGCGTAAATCCACCCCCGGCCTGCCTGGGGAGGAACGTTGGCTGTGGCTCCGGCTCAAGCTGATCGCCGACGCTGGCCTGGTTGGGCTGCCCAATGCCGGGAAGTCGACCCTGCTGGCTGCGGCCAGCCGCGCGCGGCCGAAAACCGCCGCCTATCCCTTCACCACCTTGCATCCCAATTTGGGCGTTGTGGATCTTGGTCCGGCTGAGCGGTTTGTGCTCGCCGACATTCCCGGTCTGATCGAGGGGGCTGCGGAGGGTGCGGGCCTGGGCGCGCGCTTTCTGGGCCATGTGGAGCGCGCGGGCGTGCTCGTCCATCTCATCGACGCGACGCTGGAGGACCCGGTTGCGGCCTACCGCACGATCCGCGAGGAACTTCTCGCCTATGGCGGCGGATTGGCGGACAAGGCCGAAATCGTCGCGCTGAACAAGACCGACGCCGTGGACGACGAAGCATTGGCCCGGCGGTCGGAGGCGCTCGCGGCCCAGATCGGCAAACGGCCTCGACACGTGTCCGGGGCGACCGGGGACGGGGTGCGGGCGTTGTTGTTCACAGTTTTAAAGGTCGTTCGCGGCGCGCCCCAAGACGATGGTCCCCTCGACGGCGATCCCAAGGACCCGGCGTCCGCCTCGGGTTGGTCGCCGTGACGCCCGCTGAGGCGGATTTGACCGCCGCCGGTCGGCTCGTGGTCAAGCTGGGCTCGGCGTTGGTGGCGCGGCCCGAAGGCGGGGCCGATGCGGACCGGCTTGGCGATCTCGCCGCAGACATCGCCGTCCTGCGCCGCGCAAAGGTTGAGGTGACAATTGTCTGCTCAGGTGCGGTTGCAATCGGGCGGTCGCTCACCGGCGACGCGTTTCGCAGCGGCCGGCTTGAAGACAAACAAGCCGCCGCCGCGGTGGGTCAAAGCCGGCTCATGCAGGCCTGGTCGGACGCGTTCTCGCCCCATGGTCTTATGCCCGCCCAAGCGCTGTTGACCTTGGCGGACACCGAAGCCCGACGCCGATGGCTCAACGCGCGCAACACGCTTAATCGTCTGCTCGCCGCGGGCGTCGTCCCGATCATCAATGAGAACGACACCGTCGCCACCGAAGAAATCCGCTATGGCGATAATGATCGGCTGGCCGCGCGCGTCGCGCAAATGATCGGCGCGGATCGGTTGGTTTTACTCTCCGACATTGACGGGCTTTACACCGCCGATCCGCGGTCGAACCCTAAGGCGGACTTCCTACCGCGGATCGACGCCATCACGCCCGAGATTCTCGCCATGGCGGGGGGACCGAACGCTGCGGGACAGCTCGGCTCCGGTGGGATGGCTTCAAAACTCGCCGCCGCGCAAATCGCCACGGCTGCGGGGTGCGCAGTCGCGATCACATCGGGCGCCGCTTCGCGACCGTTAAGCCGACTCGCGGGCGGGGCGCGCGCATCTTGGTTTCCGCCCCATGTGAACCCGCAAACTGCGCGAAAACAGTGGATCCTGGGTACGCTTGAGCCGACGGGCGCCATCGAGGTGGACGCGGGCGCGGCGCGCGCGCTCATGCAGGGCGCGAGCCTTTTGCCGGTTGGCGTGCTGGCGGTGGACGGCGGCTTCGACCGCGGCGAGTGCGTCCGGATTCGCGCGGACGACGGGACCGATCTCGCCCGCGGTCTTGCGGCTTACGACGCTGGGGAGGCCCGCCAGCTGATCGGTGTGCGAACCGAAGACATTGAAACCCGGCTGGGGTATCGACGCGGCGCCGCCTTGGTCCATCGCGATGATCTGGTGCTCATCACGCGCGCCTACGCCGATGCGGACAGCGCATAGCCCGTGACCTCGCCCGCCTTGCGTGCTTTTGTGCGCGCCCTGTTCCATTGTTCGGCGCGCCCGTGCTCGATCTTCCCGCCCGTTTGACAACCTCCCGCCTTGCGGACGTCACAGGTCCCGCCGCCCGGCTGCGATTGCCCAAAGGCTTGGGCCCGGTGCGGATCGGCGTGTTTGGCGGGTCCTTCAACCCGCCCCATGAGGGCCATTTGCATGTGGCGCGCACAGCGCTTCGGCGGCTCAACCTCGATCAAGTTTGGTGGCTCGTTAGCCCGCAAAACCCCCTAAAAAATCCCTCGCAAACCTCCGACCTGGCGGAACGGCTTGCGAAAACCGCTCAGCTGGCGACGGCGCCCGCCATGCGGGTCAGCGCACTGGAGGCGGGCCTTGGCGTTCAGTACACCAGCGACACGCTGGCCGCGTTAAAGCGACATCTGCCCCATGTCCGGTTCGTCTGGATTATGGGCGCCGACAATCTTGCGGGGTTCCACCGCTGGCGCGGCTGGCGGGACATTTTCGCGACCACGCCGATCGCCGTAGTTGCGCGTCCTCCGCTTGAGGCCGCGCTGAAGGCCCGGCTCGGCCCGGCGGCGCGGATTTACGCCCATCACAGGGTCGAGGAAAGCGCCGCGGCGGGCTTAGCGGCGCTTGACCCGCCGGCTTGGGTGTATTTAACCGCGCCCATGAATGCGGCGTCCTCCACGGCGTTGCGCGTGGACCGGGTCACAGCGCGTCAACAGGCCCCAGAGTAAAGGACCCGTCATGCCCGACAGCAGCGCGCTTGCGGACGCGCCCCCTCCGGGACTGGACGTATTCATCGATTTGCATCCCCCGGTTTCGGATTTTCGCGCCGATGTCATTGCGGGCCTGTCGGCTGCGCAAAAGCACGTGTCGCCGAAATACCTCTATGACGCCCAAGGCTCAGCCCTATTCGACGCGATCTGCCGACAACCTGAGTACTATGTGCCCGAAACAGAAACCGCGATTTTACGCGACGCCGCGCCGGATATCGCTCGTTGGGTCGGCCGCGGGGCTGAGGTGATCGAGCTGGGCTCCGGCTCCAGTCTGAAAATCCGTATCCTGCTCGACGCTTTGGATGCGCCGGAGCTCTATCTGGGCGTGGACATTTCCAAAGCCCATTTGGTTAACGCCGCTCAGGCGTTGTCGACCGATTACGCCGGGTTGCGCGTCGGCGCGATCTGCGCGGACTTTACCCAGCCTTTGGAGGTTGACCCAGACATTTGGACCGAAGGTCGACGGGTTGCGTTCTTTCCCGGCTCCACGTTGGGCAATTTCGACGCCGAGGAACGCAAGGCAATCCTGTCCGCTGTGCGCGGACTGGTCAGGCCGGGCGACGGCCTCCTTCTTGGGGTGGATTTACGCAAAGACCCTGCGGTCCTCAACGCCGCGTATAACGACGCCGCCGGGGTCACGGCCGCTTTCAGTTTGAATGTGCTCGCGCGGATCAACCGGGAGCTTGAGGGCGAGTTTGACCTCGACACCTTCGCCCACAGGGCGTTTTACAACGCCGAAAGCGGACGGATGGAATTATATCTTGAGAGCCTGAAGGCTCAAAGCGTGCGCGCTGCAGGCGCCGTGTTCGACTTTGCCGCCGGCGAGCGTATCCATACCGAATACTCCTACAAATTCACCAACGCGATGATCGCGGCGGAGGCGGCTCCGGCCGGATGGTCCCTAGACGCCGATTACCAGGATGAACGGGGGTATTTCTCCTTATTTCGCCTCGCGGCGGTCTAGATCACCGAAGGCCCTCGGAGGACTGTCGCAAACCGCCAAACGGTGGTATGAATAGCGCTGGTTTTGAAGGAAAGGATCGGCACGCTGTCGTTCGACATCGTATCGGCGCGCAAGGACTTACCGTCCCCCGACGCGCCCACCAGCGCTCAAGCGCTCGCCGCCGCGACGCGCGCGCTCGATAAATTGATCTTGACGGTCTTGGACGATGATAAAGCTCAAGACGTCGTTTTGATTGATCTCGAAGGCAAATCCTCGGTGACCGACACCATGATCGTCGCCACAGGCCGGTCTCATCGCCATGTTGGCGCGGTGGCCGACCATGTGGTGCGGCGTCTGAAAGAAGCCGGCTACGGTCGGGTTCAGGTGGAGGGCCTTCCCGCGTGCGATTGGGTGCTGATCGACGCCGGGGATGCGGTTTTGCACCTGTTCCGTCCCGAGGTGCGGGCGTTCTACAATCTGGAGAAGATGTGGCTGACGCCAGCGGTCGACGACGCGGAGCCGCCTCTGACGGATCCGACACCAGCGGAGCCGTCTCCGGCGGAGCCGACCCAGGCGGCCGCGCACTGACCCCCGTCGCGTCGTGCGTCTAGGGCTGGCGGCCATCGGTCGGTTAAAGGCGGGACCGGAACACGATTTGGTCGAGGATTACTGGGCTCGCGCGCGCCGAGTGGGGCCTCCGGTCGGCGTACACATCGAGCCTGTGCGCGAAATCCCTAGCCAATCCCGCCCGAGCGCTGAAACCCGCGCGCTGCTAGAGGCCGCGCCTGACGGCGCCCAACTCGTCGCGCTGGACGAACAGGGCGAGGATCTGACCACCCGCGCGTTTGCTGACCGTCTGGCGGCGTGGCGAGACCATGGCGCGCGCGCGTGTTGGGTTTTAATCGGCGGCGCGGACGGCCATGACCGGACGCTAACGAAAAATTGCAGTCTTGTTCTGGCTTATGGGCGCGCCACGTGGCCACATCGCTTGGTAAGGGCCATGGCGGCCGAACAGGTTTACCGGGCGCTCTCGATCCTCGCCGGCGCGCCCTATCATCGTGAGGGCTGAGGTGCGCGGCTGTCTCGGGGGCACGGTTTGGCGGTTTGGGCGCCGCTCGACGCTCGCAGCGGTCGTTTTAGCGGCGACCGCGCAGGCGCAAAGCCCCCAAGCGTTTGACCCCTCCGAACTCGAAGCCGCCGAACAAGCCGCCCAAGCCGCCCAAGATCGGCGCGCAGCGCTGGCCGCCCAAGCCGATCGTGCACAGGCCGGCTTAGCGCGCATTCGCGCCGATCTTGTCGCCGCAGCGGAAGCGGTGTCGACCCAGGAAGCCGCGCTCAATCGGATCGACGCCCGGCTTGCGACATTGCGCGCCCAAGAAGCCGAACGGCTCACGCGTTTGGCGGCGAATGAGACCGCGCTGCTCGACGTTTTGGCGGCGCTTCAGCGCTTTGAGCGCGGACGCCCGCCGGCGTTGGCCGTCTCCCCCGATGACGCGTTAAAAGCCGCGCGCGCAGCGGGTTTGTTGGCGGAGACGACGCCGAGCCTGACCCAACGCACTCAAGCGGTGAAGGCCGACCTGCTCGCCCTGGTGGAGGCTCGAACGGCGATCGAGGCCGAACGCGGGGCTCAACTTGAAGCCGAAGCGAGCTTGGCGACCGAACAAGCCGCTGTGGAGCGGTTACTGGCCGAGCGCGAGCGCGAGACGGCGGCCCTGCGCGATCAAGCCCGGGCGGCGGACCGCGAGGCGCGCGCCTTGGTCGACCAAGCCGAGAGCCTGCGCGCGCTTGTCGCCGCGCTGACCGAACGTGCGCGTACGGTTCGCCCGCGGTTGAAGCCGGAACGGCGACCGATACCGGCGCCGACACCGCAACCCGTTATCGCCCAAACCGCGCCGGAGCCGCCGCCCGCGGAAGCCGAAACGCCTCCGGGCGCATTCGCGCAATTGCGCGGCCGATTGCCCGCCCCGGCCGAAGGTCCGCGTCAGGTTCGCTTTGGCGAACCGCGTCCCGGCGGCGGCGTTTGGGAGGGATTGACGGTCTCCACGCGCCCCGGGGCCCAGGTGATCGCGCCCGTCAACGCGCGGGTGGGCTACGCTGGACCGTTTCCGGTGTATGGCAATCTCTTGATCCTGTTCGCCTCCGAAGACTACGTTATTATCTTAGGAGGGATGGCGGAGATGTCCGTGGTTGTGCAACAACAGGTCAGTGCCGGAGAGCCGGTCGGCCGCATGCCCGACCGTGTTGATCCGCCGTCGGAGTTATATGTTGAATTACAACGGCGTGGGGAACCCATTGACCCCGGCCCCTGGTTTCGAGCGGACGCCCCGGCGTAGCCGAACTTTGCGGAGGAGCGTATGAAGTTGTTGGCCCGTTTGCTGATCGCCCGGGCGATCGCCGCCGCCTTGGGGCTCGCCGCGCTCGCCGTGGCGGCCGAAAATAATGAAACGAGCCGGCGTGAAACGTTCCAAAAGTTGGAGCTGTTCGGCGATGTACTCAGCCGCATTCACGCCGACTACGTGACCGAGACGGACGACGCCGAGCTGATCGACAGCGCCATTAACGGCATGCTGCAGGCGCTCGATCCGCACTCCACCTATCTGGACGCTGACGCGTTCCGGGACATGCAGGTCGACACCCGGGGCGAGTATGGCGGGCTTGGCATTGAAGTCGTACCCGATCGTGGCCTGGTGCGGGTTGTGGCCCCGATCGACGAAACCCCAGCCTCCCGGGCGGGCGTCGCGGCGGGCGATTTCATCACCGCCATTGACGGGGAGTCGATCCAGGGCTTGGGCATTGACGAAGCGGTCGACCGCATGCGTGGCCCCGTGGGCGCCCCGATCACCATCACGATCGTTCGCGAGGCGCTGGAGCCCTTTGAAGTGACGCTGGTGCGCGACACGATCTCGCCGCCTGTGGTGGTGGCCCGGGCGGAGGGTGACATTGGTTATTTGCGTCTGTCGACGTTTAACGAAAAAGCCGCCGAGTCTCTAATTCAAGCCATCGACGACCTAAAGCTTGAGCTGGGCTCGTCGTTACGCGGCTTCGTTTTGGACTTGCGCAACAACCCGGGCGGCCTGTTGGACCAAGCGGTGGCGGTCTCGGACGCGTTTTTGGACGGCGGGGAGGTGGTCTCCACCCGCGGCCGCGACCCGCGTGATATCCAGCGCTACAATGCGCGGCGCGGTGAAGAAATCGACGGTTTGCCCATCGTTGTTTTGATCAATGAGGGCACGGCGTCGGCGGCGGAAATTGTCGCCGGCGCGATCCAAGATCGCGAACGCGGGGTCCTTTTGGGCACGACATCCTTCGGCAAAGGCTCGGTGCAGACCGTGTTCCCCTTGCGCGGCGGGCGCGACGGTGCGCTGCGGTTGACGATCGCCAAATATTACACGCCCTCAGGCCGCTCCATCCAGGCAACGGGCATTCAACCGGACGTCGCGGTGGCCGCGCTCCGCAGACCCGTGGACGCTGATGGCGAACTTTTGAGCCGGCCGACCGAAGCGGATCTGCCCAATGCGCTCGCCGCGGAAGAGGCTGCGGAACCCGCGGGCGAAGGCGACACGCTCGATGCGTTGGCGGCGGCGAATGACAACGCCCCGGCGCTGGTGGCGGAGGAGCCGCCCGAGGATTGGCCCGAAGGCGAGGATTATCAGCTCCATCGCGCGTTAGAGATCATTCGGTCAACGGGCTACACCGAGCAACTCGCCGCCGCGTCGATCCGGGCGCGCTCGGCGCGCTAAACCGCGAAACGCTCTCCCCCAGGGGTTGCCGCGGGTCGCCCCTCTGCGGTGTCTCCGCAAGGGGTGGAATAAATCGGCCGCGCTTCGGCTTATGGTTACCTGACCTTTACCGACTGGGGCTACACCACGACGGGTTAGACCTTTAATCCGTCGTCTGGTGTCCATGGCTCGATCTCGTCGGTCTCGCGCGCGGTACGCGCCGCCCAAACCAAGCCCGCAGCGGCGACTGAACCCCCATTGGATCGGCGCGGGGGCCGTGTTCGTCGTGCTTAGCGCCAGTGCGGGCGCCATCCAGCTCTTGGGCGACCCCAACGGTCGCGCGCCGTATTTCTCCGCGTCCCTGCCCGCGCCTGAACCGGAAGAGCGGGCGCCCCTGACGGGCGGGTTAGCGCTGCGCCGTGAAGCGGCGACATCGGAACCGTTAGATCAGCTGGCGCCGCCGCCCGAGACCGCCTCCGACGAGCCGACCTTGCCTGGCGTTACCGACCTGGATGCGGAAGCGACGCCGATCGTGACGGCTAAGGTTGCGGCGTCCCTGGACGGGCCCGCGCCGGCGGTTCGGCCTGCGGGCTTACCGCCTGCACCTCTAGACGGGTTACACCGGGGCGGGCCCAACGGAGCCTTGCCGGTGATCAGTTCAGACGGGCGCCGGGCCTCGGTCGCCTACGCCCGCCCGTTCGACAACACCACGGGCGCGCCGATGATCGCGGTGGTGATCGCCGGGCTCGGCTATGGCGCGGAGGTCACTGAGCGCGCGATCGAAACCTTACCCCCGGAAGTTACGCTCGCCTTCGCCCCCTACGCCTCCAACCTCCAAGGCTGGGTCGATCAAGCCCGGTCCGCCGGCCACGAAGTGCTGATCGAATTGCCCATGGAGCCGTTCGATTATCCGCAAACCGATCCGGGACCCCATACACTTCTGTCCGACGCGTCCGCCCAAGAGAACCAACGGCGTTTGGAATGGCTTTTGACCCGGACGACCGGTTATTTCGGCGTCACCAATTACCAGGGGGCCAAGCTGGCGACGGCGGAGGGCGCCCTGGAACGGCTGTTTTCCGCGCTCCATGGCCGCGGTCTGGCGTTCGTCTATGACGGCGCGTCGCGCCGCACGGTGCTCCGCGACGCGGCGGATCGTTCCGGGGTGGTGTGGTCTCAGGCGGATCGTATTTTAGACGCCGCGCCCTCGGCCAACGCCATTGATGACCAATTGCTGCAGCTCGAAGCGCTGGCGATCCAGAATGGCTCCGCAATTGGCAAGGCCTTCGGGTTCCCGATTTCGGTCACCCAGATTAAGGACTGGGCCGAAACGCTGGAATTGAAGGGTTACACCTTGGCGCCAGCGTCTGCGGTGATCCGCGCCCAAGCGCCCCGTCGGGCGGAGCGTCAAGAAGCGCTGGGCGGCGAACGATTGGCCTCTGGCGAGGTCGCGCGCCCTGTGCAGACGGCGCCCAAGGGCACCCGGTTCGTCGCGGGCGAAAGCGCCTTTAAGCGCGAGCAAAAGGCTGACGGCGACACCGACGCCAAGTCGAAAGATAAGAGCGCACATTGAACCGGGATCTAAGCCGCTATCGGCCGAATGTGGGCGTGATGATGTTCAACAGCTCGGGTCGGGTCTGGCTTGGACGCCGGGTGGACGCGGGCGCGGTCTATGGCTGGCAGGCGCCCCAAGGCGGGGTCGACCCGGGTGAGGACCTTCAAACCGCAGCGCTGCGTGAACTTGAAGAGGAAACCGGCGTCGCACCGCGCCAGGTGGCGCCGCTCAGTGCGCTTGACGAATGGCTCACCTATGATTTTCCACCCGACATCCTGGCGAAATCCCAAGCGTTGGGACGGTCATGGATCGGTCAGAAACAGAAATGGTTCGCTGTGCGACTTAAAGGAAGCGACGCGGACATCGACCTGACCCGCCATCCGCCCCAAGAATTCGACGCCTGGGAGTGGGCGGCCCTTACGGCCGTTCCGGCGCGCGTGATCCCTTGGAAACGGCATATCTATGAGCGTCTTGTGCAGGCGTTTGGCCACCTTGCGCCCACGGCGGACGGATAAAGGCCGGCTCAAGCGGAATAACCTTTAACTGCCCGACCGCGCGCCTGTGTTAGACTTTTCATCGTCCGAAGTTCAGCCCTGAAATTGGGGCGGAGACACACGCCATGGCAACGATCCGAGAGTATTTAACACTATCGGAAGCGGTCTATGACGCCAGTCCTCGGGTCGGGGGGTGGGCGTGCGCCCGCATGGTGGCGGCAGGAAACGGCTTCCAAGACTGCGTTTTTTCCCGAGCGAACGAAATTGTTGTTGCGTATGCCGGAACAGATCCGACAAGCGCTGGTGATTTGTTCGCCGACGCTCAACTCGCTTTAGGCATGGTCCCCAGCCAGTCGCGTAACGCACTTGAGCTTTTTGAGTGGGCGAACGCGCGCGCGCGGGGACGACGCATCTCGCTCACCGGCCACTCGCTAGGTGGCGGGCTTTGCCAAGTTGTCGGATACGCCAATGACGTGAATTTCGTCACCTTCAACGCGCCGCCCATGGCGACCAATCTTCGGCAAACATGGGTGCATAGCCTGCGATCCGTCGGGTCACGGGTTTTATCGGCCACAGGTGTCGGTTGGGCCGCCAATCTGGCGTGGAACGCCGCTTTGGCGAAGATCGGCCAGTGGAGCGTCGGCACGATCGCGCCGGACTTAGGTTTGAATATCCGGGTCGAGTGGGACGTGGTCTCGTCGTCCTGGTGGGGAGGCGGTCATGCCGGTCGCGTCCACGTTCTGCCCACGACCTATTTCACCACGGACATTTCGCATCTGCTTTCGACCGTGACCAAACTGCTCGACAGAGAACAGGCGCTTGCTCGGTTCGATCCGTTCGGAATTTAGGACGCGAGACGGGTATTGCTTTGCACGCGTGCGCAGCGACGATGTGACCCCAGATGCTGAGAAAGCGGTGCACAGGCGGCCAATGACCGTGACGCCCCCTTAAGCGACGCACTCTATCGCGACCAAACCGCCCATTCATTGCCATTGGGGTCGCGAAAGTGAAAGCGCCGGCCGCCAGGGAAGTCGAAGATCGCTTTCACGATCATCCCCCCGGCGTTTTCGATTTTGGCGTAGGTGGCTTCTAGAACCGCAATTTCGTCCGAGCCGAAATGCGGCTCTAAGCCTCTGGTCTATCGCGTTTTCGAACCGCAAAACCGCTTACACTTTTGCTGAAAACGCTCTGGATCATTGGAGTACACATCAATGAGCGGGTCCTTGGCCCGAGGTCGCCACCGGCGTCGCAGCGTCGAACCCGCCGTCCAACCCAGCCCCGGAGAAGCTGATGTAAGCCGGTCCCCAGTCCTGAAACCGCCAGCCGAAAACCGCCCCGAAAAACCGCTTAGTCGCGGCCGCGTCGCGCAGAGGCAATTCAACGTAATTAATGCTGTGGTGCGTCGGTTCCGGGGTGTCTGACATTTTGGGGCGCGAAGCGCGAGGCGCCTTAGTAACCGGTCGCCGACAGCGCGGCTAACATCGCCTCAGCCCGCGCGACCGCGATTTCAGCCCGGCGGCGATGATCGTCGTCTTCGGCGTCACGCAAGTCTTCTTGCGCGTCGCGAAGCGCTTGTTCCAGCGTCGCCGCGTCGAGATCGGTTACGTCGATCGCTTCCTCGGCGAGCACAGTCAGTCCGTCCGGGCCAACTTCGGCAAACCCGCCGCGCACGAAAACGCGACGACGGCTGTCCCCGTCATGCACGACAAGCGCCGCCGCACGCACAGTCGACATAAAAGGCGCATGGCCCGGCAGCACCCCAAAATCGCCTTCATCGCCCGGGACGACCACTTGGTCGACGGCGCCGGAGAACAGCTCCCGCTCCGGGGAGACCAGAGAAAAGTTCAGCTTCCCGCTCATCCCAAAACTCCCAATCCGGCGCCCAGCAGGCCGCCAGCGCCCGGGGCGCCAAGAAAGCGCCAAGCGCCATGGGCCCTGGGCGCGCGCCGCAACAGTTTCGCCCGAGGCTCGGACCCCATCAAAATGATCGACTCGCCGGGCAGCAAATCGACAAACTCGGTCAACGCGCTGCCCCGGATTTCAACGCCACCGGGGCTCGACGCGTCGAGACGCACTTCCAACACCACGGAGGCGAAAAAACTAACCGAAGCGAATTTGCGTTCGCGCCGCTCCGAGGTCACTTCGAAGGCGTGAAACTCGGAATAGGGCGCGACCGCAGTTCCAGTCACGATCAAGCGGCCTCGGCGGCCATTTTCTGGCTCTTCGCCACGGCGTCATCGATGGTGCCGACCATGTAAAACGCTTGTTCGGGCAAATGGTCGAACTCCCCGTCACACAAGCGCTTAAAGCCCGACACCGTATCTTTGACATCCACCAACAAGCCTGGGAAGCCGGTGAACACTTCAGCCACGTGGAAAGGTTGAGAGAAGAACCGCTCGATCTTACGCGCCCGCGCCACGATTAGCTTGTCGTCCTCGCTCAACTCATCCATGCCAAGGATGGCGATGATGTCTTGGAGGGATTTATAGCGCTGCAGAATTTCCTGCACCCGCCGAGCGGTTGCATAGTGCTCCTCGCCCACCACACGCGGCTCGAGGATACGCGAGGTGGAGTCGAGCGGATCGATCGCCGGGTAAATGCCCTTCTCGGCGATGGCCCGGTTCAACACCGTCGTCGCGTCCAAATGCGAGAACGAGGTCGCCGGCGCCGGGTCGGTCAAGTCATCGGCGGGCACATAGATCGCCTGAACCGAGGTGATTGAGCCCTTGGTCGTCGAGGTGATGCGCTCCTGCAAGCCGCCCATATCCGTGGACAAAGTGGGTTGATAGCCCACCGCCGAGGGGATACGGCCCAGAAGGGCGGACACTTCCGAACCGGCCTGGGTGAAGCGGAAGATGTTGTCCACAAAGAACAACACGTCCTTGCCCTCTTCGTCGCGGAAATACTCCGCTTGGGCGAGACCGGTGAGCGCCACCCGCGAGCGAGCGCCCGGAGGCTCGTTCATTTGACCATAGACCAAGGTCGCCCGCGACTCGCCGCCGCCGCCTTGCTCGTTCACTTTGGAGTCGATCATTTCCCAGTAAAGGTCATTGCCTTCCCGGGTGCGCTCGCCGACGCCGGCGAACACCGAATACCCGCCATAGGCCTTGGCGATGTTGTTAATCAGCTCTTGGATGAGCACCGTCTTGCCCACGCCCGCGCCGCCGAACAGGCCCACCTTGCCGCCTTTGGCGTAGGGACACAGAAGGTCGATGACCTTAATGCCCGTGGCGAGGATCTCCGCCTCGGTGGCTTGTTCGGTAAACGCCGGCGCGGAGCGGTGGATCGGCGCGCGGTGCGGGGTGTCTACTGGACCCGCTTCATCGATCGGCTCACCGATGACGTTCATGATCCGGCCCAAGGTCGCCGGCCCCACCGGCACCGTGATCGGCGCGCCGGTGTCCGACACGTCTTGGCCGCGGGTCAGCCCTTCGGTGGCGTCCATCGCGATGGTGCGCACGGTGTTTTCGCCCAGATGCTGCGCGACTTCGAGCACCAGGCGCTTGCCCTGGTTCTCGGTCTCAAGCGCGTTTTGAATGTCGGGCAGGTGATCGTCGAATTCGACGTCCACGACAGCGCCGATGATTTGCGCGATGCGGCCTTTCACGTTCGTCGTCATGGCGGCTTTCCGATCTTTGTTAGTCCGTCTGTAAAAGGGTGGGCGCGTCGCCCGCGCGAGTGTCGGCGGACGGAAGGAAGCCCGGCTCGCAGGTGTACCGATCTTCGCTCAGCCGAAGGGTGACCTCGCCTTCCGGTAAATGCAGAAAACGGATGACCGAGGCGTGCTGGACAGCAAACCAGGCGGGCGCTTGGGCGGAAGCCGTCAGCACGCCGTCATCGATGACGTTCGACCGGCCGGTCTCTGACCAAACCCGCAAATTCATGATTTTTCCATCCTCAGGATGATTGGGCAGCGCCGCACGCGTGTCGAGGGGTCGCTGACCGGTTCCGGTCACGCCCGTGCCCCACGTTAACCGCTGCTGTTGCTCGAGCCCGCAACCGGCCTCCATCTCACTGGCGCCGGTAAAAAACACCCGACGCGCATCTCCGCTTGGGAAGTCGTCGCGGATGGTCGCCCCGGGGACGCCCGGCTCAATAACGGGAATACGTTGGGCGCGCGGACGCCGGTCCGGTTTCGGAAACAAGCCGGCCACAATCAGCTCGACCAACTCCGTCTCGCAGGCGCGCTTAAGTGTGGCCAACTCCGCTTCCGGATCGCGCGCCGGCGGCGGCGCATCGGTAACGCCCGCGAGGTTTTCGCCCGGCGCCAAGCGCGCCGCGACGATCGCTTGGGCGAAGTCGCTTTCAATCAGTCCCGGCGCCGGGCACGCGGCGCACCCACCCCGGCCCCACCGGTCCATGCGACACACCGAACGTCCGGCGGTTTCGTCGGTGATGATCGACGCACCCGCCTCGCCGGACATCAAGTCCGCGCGGCCCAGCCCGTCAAAGGCGACAGTGATCACCTCGTCCTCAAACGAGCAGAACACCCGCTCTGACCCCGCTTGCACGCTTAAGCCGTTTTCAGCCAAAGCGCAGGTGTCTGCATACGCCTCCGGGTCGAACGGCGCGGGGGCGTCCGAGCAGGCGCTCAGCGCGACCAAGGCTGCGCCGAAAACGATGATCGCCCCGCGCATCGCTAAAGCGCCTCCGCCCCGGAAATAATTTCGATAAGCTCTTTGGTGATATTGGCTTGACGCGCGCGATTGTATTGCAAAGACAGCTTTTTGATCAATTCGCCAGCGTTGCGCGTCGCATTGACCATCGCGGTCAATTTCGCGCCCATTTCGCCGGCGACATTCTCTAAAAGGGCCGAGAAAATCTGCGTGTTGATATTGCGCGGCAGTAAGTCGCGCAAGATCGCCTCCTCATCGGGTTCGTAATCGTAAATCGCGCCCTGCAAATCGGGGAGTTCCGCGTCCGAGTCCACCGATTGGATGGCCGGGATCAAAGTTTGCGCGGTTGGGACTTGCTTAATCACCGATTGGAATTGCGCGTACACCAACGTGACCACGTCGAAGTCGCCGTTTTCAAAACCGCGCGTCGCCCGCACACCAATGTCCGCGGCCTCCGCTGAGCTGATCGCCTTGACCTCGCGAAAGCTGATCACATCGATAATGTGTTCGCCGTAAAGCCGCTTGAGCTGGTCGTGGCCTTTGACGCCGACGCAGAGGATTTTGACGGTCTTGCCCCGGCTGATCAGGTCGGACACCAACTCGCGCGCTTTGCGCACAATTGAGGAGTTAAATCCCCCGCAAAGCCCCCGATCCGCCGTGGCGACAATCACCAGATGGGTGTCGTCCTTGCCATTACCCACCAAGAGCTCTGGCGCGCCAGGTTTGTCCGCCATAGCGTTCGATAAATTCGCGATCACAGAGGCCATGCGCTCGGCATAGGGCCGCGCGGCCTCCGCCGCTTCTTGCGCGCGCTTGAGCTTCGCTGCAGCCACCATTTGCATGGCTTTGGTGATTTTGCGCGTCGACTTCACCGTGTTGATGCGCGCGCGAAGGTCCTTCAAGCTCGGCATGGCCGGCTCCCGCTCCTCAACTCATCGCCGCTCAGGCGAACTTCGCCGCAAAGGCCTCAATCGCCTTTTTTAAGCCGGCGTCGACCTCGTCCGTAAGCTTGCCTTGGTCGCGGATCGACGTCAGCAATTCGCCGTGCTCCGCATGCAAGAAGCGCAACAGCTCCTCTTCAAACCGGCGAACGTCCGTAGTCTCGATCGCATCGAGATACCCGCGCGTGCCAGCATAGATCACCGCCACCTGCTCTTCGGTTTTCAAGGGGCTAAACTGCGGTTGCTTGAGGAGTTCGGTCAGTCGATCGCCCCGATTGAGCAGTTTTTGCGTCGCCGCGTCCAAGTCAGAACCAAATTTCGCAAACGCCGCCATTTCGCGGTATTGCGCCAGCTCGCCTTTAATCTTGCCCGCGCCCTTCTTCATCGCCTTAGTCTGCGCAGACGATCCCACCCGGCTGACCGAAATACCGACATTCACGGCCGGCCGCACACCTTGGTAGAACAGATCCGTTTCCAAGAAGATCTGCCCGTCCGTGATCGAGATGACATTGGTGGGGATATAAGCGGACACGTCATTGGCCTGGGTTTCGATGATCGGCAACGCGGTCAATGATCCTGAGCCATTGTCTTCGTTCAGCTTCGCCGCACGCTCTAACAAGCGAGAGTGCAAATAAAAGACGTCGCCTGGATAAGCTTCCCGACCCGGCGGGCGACGCAACAAGAGCGACATCTGCCGGTACGCCACCGCTTGCTTGGAAAGATCATCGTAAATGATCAGCGCGTGCATACCGTTGTCGCGGAACCACTCGCCCATGGCGCACGCCGAAAACGGCGCGAGGAACTGCAAGGGCGCGGGTTCAGACGCCGTCGCCGAGACAATAATGGTGTAGTCTAGCGCGCCCCGTTCTTCGAGCGTTTTGACGATCTGCGCCACGGTGGACCGCTTCTGCCCGATCGCGACGTAAACGCAGAACAATTTATCGCTTTCCGACGCCGCCGCCGCATTGGTCTCTTTCTGGTTCAGAATCGTGTCCAGGCACACGGCCGTCTTACCGGTCTGCCGGTCGCCGATCACCAATTCCCGTTGCCCACGGCCAATGGGGATCAGGGCGTCGATGGCTTTAATACCGGTGGCCATCGGCTCGTGCACCGATTTGCGCGGAATAATGCCCGGCGCTTTAACGTCCGCACGCCGGCGTTCGGCGACGTCCACCAAGGGGCCTTTGCCGTCGATCGGCTCGCCGAGCGGGTTGACCACCCGGCCCAATAAGCCTTTGCCGACCGGTACATCGACGATTTCGCCCAAGCGCTTGACCGTGTCGCCTTCTTTGATCCCACGGTCTTCGCCGAAAATCACGACGCCGATATTGTCCCGCTCCAGGTTCAAGGCCATGCCTTTGACGCCGCCAGGGAACTCGACCATTTCGCCAGCCTGGACGTCGTCGAGGCCGTAAACGCGCGCAATGCCGTCGCCGACGGACAACACCGTACCCACATCGGTGACTTGGGCCGCCTCGCCGAAGCCCTTAATTTGCTCTTTCAGGATGGCCGAAATTTCCGCGGCGCGAATGTCCATGGGGCTCAAGCCTCTTTCATCGCGAGTGTCATTCCTTCGAGCTTGGCGCGAAGGGAGTTGTCGAACATGCGCGATCCGATCTTCACGATCAGACCGCCAATGAGGTCCGCCTGCGTCTCGACATCGACCTCAACCTCTCGGCCGAGGGCGCGCGCGAGCGCGGCTTTCAACGCATCCGTTTGCTCCGCGCTTAACGGCGTCGCCACGATCGCTTGAGCGCGCGTGACGCCATTGCGCTGATCCACCAACGCATTGAAGGTTTTCGCCATGGCCGGCAAGCCCGCCGCCCGCCGATTTTGCGCCGCCATGCCAATAAATTTCACCGCAAGATCGTGCAAGCCCGCGGCCCGCGCCACGGCCGTTAGGCCTTTGGCTTTATCATCGGCCGACAGGGTTGGCGCTAAGGCCGCCGCTCGCAAATCGGCGTTATCGCTCATAGCGTTGGTGAACGCGTTCAGGCTATCGCGCACAGCGTCCAAAGCCTTGTTCGCATCGGCGAGATCGAACAATGCCTGCGCATAGCGCTCGCTGGCGCCGGCCGCCCTGGAGTCTTCGCTCGCCACTCGCCCCTCTTACGATCTGTGTGGCCGGCGCGCTCCCATAACAGAGCTACGACCAACCAAAGTTCTGGGTTATTTCGCCTTTTGAGCGCTAGCCTGCGTGCTGGCGCCGCGCCCCCAGCCCAAGTCGGCGCTCTGATACCACCCCGCCTCTAGCCTCGCAAGCCGACCGGCGCCGGAAAGCGCGCACAGCGTTTCGCGCGAACGCCGCTGCGCAAGCTCTGCGAGGCGTCCACTGCTCGGTTAGACGATGCGGCGAACTGAAAAGCGGTTCGGAATCTGGTTGTTACCCAAATACGTTCTGCTATTGTTCTTAGAAATACGGGAGGATGATCCATGATTGGTTATGTGACTTTGGGAACTCGGGATTTGGCGCGCGCGGGTGCATTTTATGACGCGTTATGCGCCGAGTTCGGCGTCAAACGCATGATGGAGGAGGAAACTTTTATCGCCTGGGGCGAGCCAGGCGGTGGCGCGGGTATTGGGCTGACCAAACCGTTTGACGGGGAGCCCGCCACGGTCGGCAATGGCGTGATGGTGGCGTTCGAAGCAAAAAGCCCCGCCGAGGTCGACCGAATCTACGCCAAAGCCATGGAGCTCGGCGCGACGGATGAGGGCGCGCCGGGACCGCGCACCGAAGGGTTTTACGCAGGGTATTTCCGCGATCCCGACGGCAACAAGCTCAATGTCTTTCACATGAGCTTCCCAGAGAGCTGAACCGTCTAGTCAAATCGGACGGGATCGATGTCGACGCGAAGGCGCACCGAGGCTGGCGTGCGCACGCGCTCGCGCCACGCCCGGACATAGGCGGACAGATCGACGCCTTTGTCCGCGCGCACCGTGAGCCGGCGCCGCCAGCGGCCTCGAATCACTTCCGGGATCGGCGCTGCGGGGCCCCAAAGCTCCACCCCGTCCGCATTAGGCGCCGCGGCGAGCCAGTCGAGCGCGGCGGCCTGAACCCGGTCCGCGGTGGGGGCGTTGAGCTCGATCAACGCAATCCGGCCAAAGGGCGGCAGCCCCAGCGCGTCGCGGACGGCCAACTCCGCGTCGAGAAACCGGTCCCGATCGGCAGCGGCGATCGCTTGGAGGGCTTCATGATCGGGTGCGTAAGTCTGCAAAATCGCGCGGCCGGGGCGGTCCGCACGCCCGGCGCGCCCGGCCACTTGGGTCAACAATTGAACCGTGCGTTCGCCGGCGCGCAGATCGCCGCCTTTCAGCGCCAAATCCGCATCAACGACGCCCACCAGGGTGAGCTTGGGAAAGTTGTGCCCCTTTGCCGCCATTTGAGTGCCGACGATAATGTCGATCTTACCCTCCGCGATGGTGTCAATCAGCGCGCGCAGGCTCGCCGCATCGGGTGCTGCGTCCGAGGACAACACGCCCACCCGCGCTTGAGGAAACCGGGCGCGGGCCTCCTCCGCCCCGCGCTCCACCCCTGGGCCCACAGCCGTCAACGCGTCTTTTGCGCCGCATTCGGGGCATCGATCGGGCTTGGTCATGGAAAACCCGGTCACATGACACACCAATCGGCCGGAATAGCGATGCTCGACCAGCCAGCTATCGGTGTCGGGCGCGCGCATTCGGTGACCGCACGCCCGGCACAGCGTCAGCGGCGCGTAACCGCGGCGGTTGAGGAACAACAAGACCTGTTCGCCCCGGTCCAAAGTGTCCGCCATGGCGTCGACCAAATCCGGGCCCAGCCAGCGCTCCGCCTCCGGCGGCCGGGCGCGCAAGTCCGCCAACGTGATGGATGGCAATTCCGCAACGCCCGGGCGGGCGGGCAAGCGCACATAGCCGAACCGCCTTGTTTGAGCGTTGACCAAGGTTTCCAAGCTCGGCGTGGCGGAGGCCAAAATGATCGCCGCCTCACCCAGCTTGGCGCGGGCCACCGCCATATCGCGGGCGTGGTAAATCACACCGTCGTCCTGCTTGAACGCGCCGTCATGCTCCTCATCCACCACGATCGCCGCCAAATCCGGAAAGGGCAGAAACAGCGCCGAGCGCGCGCCGACGACAAGACGCGCCCGCCCCTCGGCCACCGCCCGCCACACCCGGACGCGCTCGCGCTCGGAAATATCGGAATGCCATTGGGCCGGTTGGGCGCCAAAGCGCTCCGCCAGGCGCGTTACGCTGGCTTGGGTCAGAGCGATTTCCGGCAACAGGATCAAGGCTTGCGCGGTCGGCCGCAACGCGAGCGCGGCCGCGATCGCTTCGAAATACACTTCCGTCTTGCCCGACCCGGTGACGCCGTCGAGCAGAACCGGCGCAAACCCGCGGGTCCGCACCGCCGCGGCCAAGGCGTCCGCGGCGCGGCTTTGATCGGGGCTGAGCGCCTTACCCCGCCCGGCCGGATCGGGCGCCTCGAAGGCGGCCTCAGCGGGAACCGATCGAACCGTCAGCGCGCTCGCCTCAATCAAACCCTTGACAACGCCGGGGGAGACCGAGGCCGCCCGCGCCAACTCAGCCCGGGTGAGCGCGCGCTTCGCAGCCGCCGCCAGCACCCGCTCGCGCGCCGGGGTCATTCGGACCACGACGCCGGGCGCGGGCGCGAGCGTTTCGCATTGAGGTTCGGGCCCAGACGGCGCGCCGCGCAACGCCATGCGCAAGACCGCGCCGGGGGGGTAAGCCGTGTAGCGCGCAACCCAGTCGACAAACCGGCGAGAGATTGCGGGCAATCCGGGCGCGTCGATTTTGTCGGCGACGGGTTTGAGCGCGCGCGCGCCCGCCTCGTCATGGACCGCCCAGACAACGCCGCGCGCTTGACGACCGCCGATCGGCGCGACGACCCGGTCGCCGGGGACAAGCTCGGTCCCCACAAGTGGCGCATAGTCGAAGGGTTCGGGCAATGGCAACGGAAACAAAACGCTTACACGCGCATGCTCGCCAAACGACACGGTTCACTCCCCTAGGGCGGATAGCGCCGTCAGGTTAAAAGGTCTCGGAGCGAAGGCCCAAGACAGAGGATACGGATGCAGATATTTCTCGACACAGCGGAGCTTGACGCGTTGCGCGCCGCCGCCGAAACCGGACTGATCGACGGAGTGACCACTAATCCTAGCCTGATCGCCAAATCCGGGCGACCCTTTCTCGCGGTTTTAGAGGAGATTTGCGACTTGATCGGCGGGCCCGTCAGCGCCGAAGTCACGGCGACGGACGCTGAGATCATGAT
This sequence comes from Maricaulaceae bacterium, assembly GCA_050331475.1. Taxonomy (GTDB): domain Bacteria; phylum Pseudomonadota; class Alphaproteobacteria; order Caulobacterales; family Maricaulaceae; genus JBHJGU01. The sequence continues at coordinate 21,112 of JBHJGU010000116.1, forward strand.
CGCGGAGGGGCGCAAATTGCGGGCCGTGGCCGCAAACGTGGTCGTCAAAGCGCCCTTGACCGTGGAGGGGCTGAAAGCGACCCGCGCGCTGGCGGAAGAGGGCGTCGCGGTTAATGTGACGCTGTGCTTTTCGGCGAACCAAGCCCTGCTCGCCGCAAAAGCGGGGGCGAGCTATATTTCCCCATTCATTGGCCGGCTCGATGATCTCGGCCAGGACGGGTTGGAGTTAATCCGCGAGATCCGCGCGATTTACGACGTCCATGACTTCTCCACCGAAGTGCTCGCCGCCTCGATCCGCCATCCGCTGCATGTGCGCGACGTCGCGATCGCAGGCGCAGACGCAGTGACCATACCGCCCAAGATTTTCGAGGCCCTTTACCGGCACCCACTCACGGATCAGGGGCTCGACGCCTTTATGCAAGATTGGGCGTCGACGGGACAAAGCGTGTTGTAAGGGGGCCGCCATGACGAACTCCGCCGCACTCACCCCTGACGCGGTTTTGGCCTTTCTGCGCGCCAATCCTGGATTTCTGAGCGACGAACCCGAACTCGCCGCGGCCCTGGTGAACGCGCCCGAGGAGCTTGGGGTGGTGAGCTTGCACCGTGCCGCCCGGGTTCGCTTAGACGCCAAACTGCAGCGCTGCGAGACCGCGCGGCGCGCGCTCATCGCCACCGCGCGGGACAATCTTGCGGTCCAAGCCCAGACCCACGCGGCCATCTTGGCGCTGTTGGAGGCGGACGACACTCTCGGCCTTGACCGCCGGCTCGCCGGGCGCGCCAAGGCCGGGCTGGGCATGGACGCACTGGTTGTTCTGGTGGAGGGCGCCGAAGTGCTTGAGGGCGCGCACGCCCTTTTCCCCGCCCAGCCTGGGCTCATCGACACGGTGATGGCTGACGAAACGGCGCGTCTGGGACCGGTAACGACGGCCGCAGAGGCGATCTTCGGTGACGCGGCGGACGGTTTGGCGTCTTGGGCGTTGCTACGAATACGTGTCGGCGACCGACCGGGCTTGTTCGCAGCCGGGTCGAAAGACGCCGAAGCCCTGTCTGCGGAACAAGGCACAGAATTATTGACGTTTTTGGCGGGCGTCACCGCGCGACTACTGGAACGCCGCCCCTGGGCGTTGGCGCCGTGACGCTCGAGCCCGCCATCGGGGCCTTTTTAGCGCATCTGAGCGGGGAACGCCGATATTCCCCGCGCACGGTGGAGGCTTATGGCCACGACGTACGGGCGTTTTTTACGTTTTTGGCCGCGCATTGGGCGCACCCTTTGACGCTTGACCAGCTCACGGCGCTGCGGGCCGCCGATGTGCGCGCCTATTTGGCCATGCGGCGCGGGGCGCCCGACCCGCCGAGCCCCCGAACGCTCGCGCGGGCGTTAAGCGCCGTGCGCGCGTTTTTTCGCTATGCGGAGCGGCGCTGGGGGGTCAAACCGCAGGATTTGGCGTTGGTGCGGGGTCCAAAGACGCCCGCGCCGTTGCCGCGTCCGGTCAGCGGCCCCGCGGCGTTCGCCCTGATCGACGCGGCGGACACCGCCGACGCGCCCGTCTGGGTGCGCCGCCGGGACGCGGCGGTGCTGAGCTTGCTCTACGGCGCAGGCTTGCTGATCTCCGAAGCGCTGGCCTTGACCGGCGCGGATTATCCGTTTGGCGAGGCGATCCGCGTGACCGGCAAGGGCGGCAAAACCCGACTGGTGCCGTTGCTGCCAGCGGTCGTCGACGCCACGGAGGCTTACGTCGCCGCGTGCCCCTTTTCCCTAACCCCAAAGGCGGCATTGTTTAGGGCGCGCCGCGGCGGTCCGCTGCGCCCGCGCGCCGTGCAAACATTGATGCAGACGCTTCGCGCCGGGTTAGGCCTGCCGGATACGGTGACGCCGCACGCCTTACGCCACGCGTTTGCGACGCACTTACTCGCAGGCGGTGGAGATCTTCGCACAATTCAAGATTTGTTGGGACACGCAAGCTTGGCCAGCACTCAAGTGTACGCGAAAGTCGACCAAGACGCCTTACTTGACGCTTATGATAGCACACACCCGCGAGCTTAGAGCGGATTACCATATGCAAACGTCGAGATAACGGCTTAGTTTAGTTTCTGTCAATTATTTGGGAGATATTGATAAGGTGTTAGCCTTGTCAAACTGTGAGTCGTTATCATCGCTGTCATGACTTCGCCCGAACTCTCCGTCAAACGACGCTTGCGCGCGATCAATATCCTCGTGATCGCCTCCGCGCTGATCGGGGTGATGGGCGGGTATGAGATCGCGCGCGGCGCGTACTTGCACAAGCTTAATTTCCTGCACGTTAAATACGCTTACGAACTCAACGACTACGTCGCCTCAATGTCGCCAGCGGCGTTTGATCGCGACCATGCGATCCGCCTCGTCGGCTTAATCGGCGACCAATCGCAGGGCTGTTTAGACGCCGCCGGCCCGCCACAACGTTTGGCGATGGCGGTGATCGGCACGGGGCGCGCGATCAAGCTGTGTCAGCAAGATGTCGACTTGGCGACGCGAACGCTCGACGCGCTGCGATCGGCGCGAACTCCGGATGCGTTGAATGCAGCGATGATCAACCTCCCCGCCGCGGGCGCTCAATTCAACCGCAATTCAGAACTCTTTGAGCCCTTGGTCGATCGCACGGTACAAACGATTTTTTGGTCCATGATGGCGGTTCTCACGCTCAAAGGCGTTATCATCGCTGCGTTAGTTTACACCTTGTCCAAGCGCGTGCGCGGATCCTATGAACAAGTCGCCGCGATTGACCGCCAAACCCAAGATTTGAACAAGCAGCTTCAGCAGACTGTTGAAGCGCTGAAAGTCGCGCGCGATGATTTGGACCTTATCTTTAATCACATACCGATCCGGGTTTGGATGAAGGACGCGGAGGGGCGTTTGCTGCGCGTCAACCGCGCCGCCGCCGCGTCTCTGGGCGGCACGCCCGATCAGTTCGAAGGCCGTCTGCTCGCGGACTTTTTCCCAGAGAAGGCCAAGCTGATGGAGGCCACGGACCGAGACGTCCTCGCGAGCGGTCAAGTGCTCAGTGGCCTTATCGATCGCGTCGAACGACCCGACGGGTCCGTGGACTTCCATCAGGTCCATAAGACACCGTATTCGGACCCCCAGACCGGCCGACAAGTGGTTTTGGTCGCCGCCGTCGATATCACCGAACAAAAACGAGTCGAAGCGTCTCTGCGTGCCGCGCAAGAGCGTTTGAAATTCGCGATGGAAGGTTCGTCGGATGGGTATTGGGAACTGGATATTCCTCAGGATAATCTGTTCTGTTCCGATCGTTTTCTTGAACTGTTGAATTTCGACGCATCTTTAGGAACACTCAGTTCCGCCGACTTGCGCGAAATGGTCCATCCCGACGACGTTCAAGACGTTTGGGCGCGAACGGTGAATCATTTCAAAACCCGCGCGCCGTTCGCCGTTCAGTTTCGTATGAAAAACCGGCACGGAAATTATCGCTGGTTCCGAGCACGCGGACAGGCGGTTTGGAACGACACCGGCCGCGCGGTTCGGATCGCCGGCACCATTAGCGACATTGAGGCCTTAGTCGCCGCCCGAGAACGCGCCGAAGCCGCCAGTCGACTAAAGTCCGAATTCCTGGCCAATATGAGCCACGAGATCCGCACGCCCATGAACGGCGTTCTCGGCATGGCGAGCGCACTGGCTCGAACTCCGTTGTCAGACTCGCAAAAGCGTATGGTGTCGGTCATCACCGAGTCCGGCGCGGCGTTGCTCAGCGTTATTAGCGATGTCTTGGACTTCTCTAAGATTGAAGCCGGCCGCATGGACATTGAACATGCGCCCTTTGACCTCGACGCTGTCTTCAGGTCGGTGGAAAATCTCTACACCCTGAAAGCCCATGAAAAAGGCTTAAGCTTCAGCGCCTATTTGGAGCCCGCTGCACGCGGCGAGTATTTAGGCGACGCTGCACGGATCCGTCAGATCCTGCATAACTTGGTGTCGAACGCGATCAAGTTCACCGAAATCGGTGAAGTGCGGGTCCACGGCCGGCGCCGCCGCACCCCCGAAGGCACCGCTGAAATCGTGTTCACGGTCAGCGACACCGGCGTAGGTATCGCCCCGGACGCCCAGGCGCGTTTGTTCGACAGCTTCACCCAAGCAGATGCGTCTACGACGCGAAAATTCGGCGGAACCGGGCTCGGACTGGCGATCTGCAAAAAGCTCTGCGCGTTAATGAAGGGTTGGATCCGCTTGCGCAGCGCGTCGGAAAACGGATCCGTGTTCGAATTCGGCCTGCCACTGCAGCCCGCGACGCAAACCGCGTCCCCGGACCCGGTCGAAGTGAACGCGACGCCAAAGCTTCAGCGGGCTTTGCGAGTGCTTATTGCGGAAGATAATTCCACAAACCAGTTGGTTTTACGCGCGCTTTTAGAACCCAGCGGCTCGGATTTGTCTTTGGTGACCGACGGCTTAGCCGCCGTGGAGGCCTGGCGGGCGGGCGAATTCGACCTCATCTTGATGGATGTGCAGATGCCCAAGCTTGACGGCGTGGACGCCAGCCGCCGCATCCGCGACATCGAGCGAAGCGAGGGGCGGGCGCCGACGCCTATCATCGCCTTAACGGCCAACGCCATGACCCATCAAGTCGCGGTCTATTTGGAGGCGGGGATGGACGCGCACGTGCCAAAGCCAATCGACCCGATCGCCTTGTTCACCGCCATGAACACATTGACAGGCGCAAGACCGGCGCGCGTGGACGATGCTCTCTCCGCGGCGGTGTGAGGGCGCCTCTCCACCGCAGAATTGGTTTTTGGGTTTTTCAAAGCACCATCAGTAAATCCGACGCCTTGGCAAAGCGTGCGGGCGGCGCGTGAGCGGTTCACGCGTCGCCCGAGCTTTTATCATCGACTATTGCAGCAATTGCCCAATATCGACTTAAGGTCAACCGACCCTATTTCCGGCGCGATAACGCGTCGTGCTTGTTCGTGCAGCGTTTCCAGTCAGCTATGGCTTCGCCCTTTCCTGCTGCAACAAAGTGATTAAACGCGAATACTGGCTGTAATAAAAATCACATCGAACAACGTGCGACGGCTGGCCGCAGACGATCTGAGGGAGGGCCTTACGCCCGATCGCGCCGCAACGCGCGCCAGAGCCCATAAACACTGATCGACAGCCAAACCACTTCAATAACCACCGAAGCGAGGTTGAACGTCACCATGAGGGAAATCAGCAGCAAAATCGCGCCCATCGCATTGACAGCTGAATAGCGCCAATCCGCGGCCGTCCATCGACGGGTCTGGATCAGAACATAAGCGCCCACGACGCACGCGACGCCGAGCAGCCCCACCGCATCGGACCAACGAAACGCCTCCACGGCCGTCACATCTGCATGGTCCAACCCTCAACCCCCATCGCAGCCTGACGGACGGCTTCGGTGAGGGTCGGGTGAGCGTGGCAGGTGCGCGCAATGTCCTCCGAGGAGGCTTTAAACGCCATGGCGAGGGCGGCTTCGGCGATCATTTCGCCCACCCCGGCGCCAATCATATGCACGCCCAACACCTCGTCGGTCTCCGCGTCCGCGAGGATTTTTACAAACCCGGTGGTGTCATGGTTTGTCCGCGCGCGGGAATTCGCGGTGAACGGAAATTTTCCAACCTTATAGGCGCGACCCTGATCTTTCAGCTGTTCTTCGGTCTCCCCGACCGTGGCGACTTCCGGATGGGTGTAAACCACGCCGGGCACCAAGCGATAATCCACATGCCCGGGCAAACCGGCGATGATTTCGGCAACGGCGGCGCCGTCTTCTTCGGCCTTGTGCGCCAGCATGGGACCGTGAATGCAGTCGCCGATGGCGTAAACGCCCTGAGCGCTCGTCGCGAAATTGTTGGTCTGGATAAAGCCGCGTTGATCGGTCTCCACCCCAACCGTCTCCAAGCCCAGGCCGTGGGTGAACGGACGCCGGCCAATGGAGACGAGCACCACATCGGCCTCCAACGTCTCCGCCTCCCCGCCTTGCGCCGGCTCCACGGTCAGGCGCACCGTGTCCTGATCGCGCGTCGCGCCGGTGACTTTGGTTCCGAGCCGGAATTCCAAGCCCTGTTTCTTAAGGATCTTTTGGAACTGCTTGGACACTTCCCCGTCCATGCCCGGGGTGATCCGATCGAGAAACTCCACCACCGTGACCTTCGCGCCAAGCCGGCTCCAGACCGAGCCCATCTCCAACCCGATATAGCCGCCGCCGACAACAATCATGCGCTCGGGCACGGTTTTCAAAGCCAGAGCTCCGGTGGAGGACACGATACGCGTCTCGTCAATGTCGACGCCAGGCAGCGGCGTCACCTCGGACCCCGTGGCGATGACGATGTTTTTGGCGCTTACTGTTTGCTCGCCGCCGTCGATTAAATCCACGCTCACCTGACCAGGTCCGGTGATGCGCCCGGCGCCGCGAATATAATCGACCTTATTCTTCTTGAATAAGAACTCGACGCCTTGGGTTAGCCCATCCACAGCGTCGGATTTTTGGCCCATCATTTTTTCCAGATCGACGCGAACATCGGAGATGATCACGCCGAGACCTTCGAATTCGGTTTTCGCCGCATGATACGCTTCAGACGCGTGCAACAGCGCTTTCGATGGAATGCAGCCCACATTCAAGCACGTGCCGCCCCGCTTGCCGCGCTTTTCAACACACGCGACCTTGAGCCCCAATTGGCCGCACCGGATCGCGCAGTTATAGCCGCCCGGACCGCCGCCGATAATCACCACATCATAGTTCGCCGACACGCGCGCGCCCCCTCTGATCTGTCGCATTGCCCTAAGGGCTTAGTCCGAACCGAGCCGCGGCGCCAGGGGCGAGGCGCGCCCGCGATCGTTAAGTTTTTCCCTATAAATTTCCGCATTGATTTTGTTCTTTCCTTGGCGCGACTAGCCGATACAGTCATCAGCAGCTGTTTAGACACGTGGAAAGGGACGCGCCGATGCCGACCTTTTATCGTTGGCTTGTTGTTACGCCGATCGCGCTGCTGATCACCGGGTTTCTGGCGCTGACCATGATCGTGCTGATCCAGTCGTCCCAGTTTGAGGCGCCGGCCCCGACACTCCGCGCGACCTTGTCGCCGAAACTGGGGCCGAACCCCGACCGGCAAGTCCGACCGGATCCCGAAAAACGCCTAACGGAAGTCGCGCTGTTAGAAACGGTCGTGAGCCCGCCGCCGCGCCTGCCTGCGCCGTCACGCGCCGCCGCCCCGCCCCCGCCAACCGCAACGCCCGTAACGTTTAGAGCGTTTTTCGACCGGAATGAATCGCGAGGGGATTCCCACGGTCTATGATTTCTGATTCAGAATCCGTGCTGGTGAAGGAGGCTGGCATGGATGGGACAACCACTCTCGATGGATTTGCGTTCGCGG
>JBHJGU010000117.1:0-8804 GCA_050331475.1 Maricaulaceae bacterium
CGCCGCGCCAGAGCCGCCAAACGCCCCGCTGAACATGGCGTCGATGACAGTGTGGGCCTCGTTGCGCGCTTGCGCGATCACCACCCCCTTACCCCCGGCTAGTCCGTCCGCCTTGAGCACGTAAGGCCCCGGGCGATCGGCGATGTAGGCCTTCGCCGCGTCGCGATCGGTGAAGACGGCGTAACCAGCGGTGGGCACGCCGGCCTTCGCCATGATCGCCTTCGCATAGGCCTTGGAGGACTCGATCCGCGCGGCTTTGGCGGAGGGGCCGAAGACGGCGATCCCCTCGGCGCTCAAGCGATCCGCCAAACCCGCCGCCAGCGGCGCCTCGGGCCCCACCACAACAAGATCGACCGCGCGCGCTTTCGCCAACGCAACTTGGCCCTCCACATCTTCAGGTTTGACCGGAACACAGTCGCCCAAACGGCGCATACCGGGATTGCCAGGCGCGCAAATCAAGGTGTCAACGCTGGGGCTTTGGGCGAGACGCCAGGCCAGCGCGTGTTCGCGCCCGCCCGCGCCGACGAGTTGGACGCGCATGGATGCGGCTCCTGTTTCGGCTGCGCCTCGCCATAGGCCGGGGACGGCCCGAGGGCAAGGCGCGGACGCCGCCAGAGAACGGCGTCCCTCGGAGTCAGACCCGACCCGCCCGGGTTCGTCGGCCGAAGCGCCCGGTAAAAACGCGGCCGCCTAAACTCGGCGCTCTATTCGCCCCTCAGGCCCCGCGTCGTCCATTCATTGTCCGGTGGCTCGGCGAAGACCACCTGTTCGCCGTCCATCAGCGTCACGAAGGGCGCGTCCGTGACGCCCAAGGTCACCGACGCATCACCCTCCCACTGGCGGAAGAATGAGCCGCCGCCGGGTTCCGCTAGCAGCATGAACGTTTGATGGCCTTGGGCGTCGAGCGTAATCAGCGCGTTGGCGTAACCGTTCATGGTGCCGTAGCCGCTGCGTTCGGTGTTGGTTTCATCGAACATCAAGATCCCCGCCATGGACCGGCCGGTCTGTCGTAATTCGCCGTTGATCGACGGCTCTGGCAGGTCGCCCGCGATGATCACCCGGTCGACGCCGTTTTTGTCGACCAAGCGAAGCTCCTCCAACCGCAAAAAGCTCGGCGATGAGGCGGCGTCGAGCCGATCGCCATGGTTCATCAGCACAAACACCAGCGCGACTGCGGTGGCCGCAAATGCGAATATCGCTAAGCGAAAGCGGTTTTCCAAGTGTTCAAGACGCGCCTCTACAGACATCGGAGGCTCCTAGGGTTAAGGCTCAAACGTTCAGGCGACCAGCCAAAGCGCACGCCGCTATTCCACCACGGGCAGCACCAAATAGCTGGGGTGCTCAGCGGTGTGATGGACCGCGGAGGTCGCGACAACGCCCTCGGTCTCATCGACGACATCCCCGCCCGTATTCAAATTCCGCACAAATTTGGGGAAGTTCGAGCCCGCAATCTCCACCCGAATGCGGTGGCCTTTGTCGAACACGATCGAGCTTGTCATGGGCGTGAAATCGAGCGCGTAGATCTCGTCTGGGGTCATGAACACCTCCTGGTCATAACCTTCCCGATACCGGGCGCGCAGAATCGTGTCGTCGACGATGTAAGCGGCGCCGTCGGGGTGCACGTCCACCAGCTTGACCGCGAAATCCGCGTCCTTGGCGTCCGAGGACACATGCAGCAGCGCGTCGGTAAAACCGGTGACTTCAAGCGGTTCCTCGAGCGGATCGGAGGTGTAGACCAACACGTCAGCCCGGGCGGAGACCGAGCGCTGGGCGCGCGGGCCGGGCTGAACGATGCCGCCATTGCAGCAATCGCCCCCGCCAATGGTCAGAACCGGGTTGAGCGGATCCGCGGCGAACCGGTCGGTCGGCTGGTCGCCCTCGGGCGGATCAAAGCTGAGCTTGCCGTCGCCATAATGACTGTTGGCCGCGCCCTCGGAGTGGAGGTAGAGCTTTTTCGCCTCGGCGCCTTGGGGCGGCCAAGTCTCGTCACTGCGCCATTCGCCCGCGCCAAGCGTATAGTATTGCACCTTTGGGATGTCGGCGGTCCAAGCGGTGTGGTCATCCTTCAACCAATGGTCAAACCATTGATAGACCAGACCGATCGTATCAAAGCTGGTGTCACCGACATTAAGCTCGCCCACCTCATAGTCTGGGCCGTAGTCCAAAAACCGGCAATGCACATTGGGTCCGGCGACGACATATTGGTTGTCGCGCACCAATTCGGTGTCGCCGTTTTCGCGCACATGGTTGAAGAGCGCCATGTTCGGCCCGATCGAGACGTCGTACCAGGAATTGAACCACAGCGCCGGCACGCCCCAACCCATATCGTCATGGTAGAGCCCGCCCTCATACCAACCCGGATCATTGGGCTTGCGCGGGATGAAGGCCTCGAACGTGCCCGGCGGCTCGCCGAGATCCGACAAGAGCTCCGTCACCGGTAGGTGCTTGATCTGTTTCGTCCAATCCACCTCCGGCTTGGTCGCGGCCAGATCATTGTATCCGCCAATGTGCGCCCGGGTTTCCGGATCCAAACCGCCGGGGATTTGCGCGCGCAGCGGGTTGTCCACGTTATAAAGCCAGACGAAGAACAGATTCCGCTCCACCCCACCGGTGTACCAATTCCCCTGCTCGTAGAATTCGCCCACTCGGCCGATGCCCGCGCCCGAAGCCATGGGGACCATGGCGGCGTGGGCGGGATGCGCTTGAGCGGCGAGCGCAAGCTGCCATTCCGCCGATGACGAACAGCCGATAGTGCCCACCTTGCCGTTCGACCAGTCTTGCTCGGCGATCCAGTCGAGTGCGTCATAGCCGTCGGTTTGGGGATAGCCGAGGATCTCGAACTCACCTTCGGAGTAATACCGTCCGCGCTCGTTTTGCAGCACGAACGCGTAACCGCGGGAGACCGCCTCCACCGCTTGGCGCAGGCGCGTTCCCGCCAATTCGTTGAAATTGTACGGCGTGCGCCAAAAGATCGTCGGAAGCGGCCCTTCGGCGTCCTTCGGTCGGTAGATGTTGCTCGCCAGCCCAACCCCATCGCGCATGGGCACCAGAACTTTGACTTCGGCGTCGGCCAGCTCGGCGAGTTCCTCTCGCAAGGCCTCGTCGGAGTATTTCGCATAGTCCTGCGCGCTCACGCTTAGAGCCGCGCCCAGCGCTAAGACACTCGCGACGATTGCGCGACCCAAATGATTGATCATGCTTCCCTCCCCGACGTCGGCGAGCGATCCTCATCTCGACGCGGGCGGAGTATTCTTAGGAAGCCACGTTTTGGCAACCGGGGTTCAGCGTCCACATGCGGAGCGCACCCAGATAAATAAACACGCAAAAGGCAGGCGAAAAAAAGTGGACGCCGAAGCGCCCGTTTATGAGTGGAGAAACTTGTTTTAATCGGCGGCGTCGCTGACCGCGTCTTTAGCATCGCCCAAGCCTTTTCGCGCTTTACCTTCTGCTTGATCAGCACGGCCTTCCGATTTTAACTTTTCGTCTTCAGTAACCGCGCCGGCTGCCTCTTTCGCTTTGCCTTTGACGTTGTCTGCGGTCCCTTTGATATGTTCTTTATCCATGACGGTCTCCTTTTCACTTAGTTTATGCGATCGCGTCGCGCCGACGCGCGATGATCCACACGGCATGGACGATGCCCGGGATGTACCCTGACACCGTCAGCAAGATATTGATCCAGAATTGCGCGCCAAACCCGACTTGAAGAAAGACCCCGACAGGCGGCAACAAAATTGACAGTATTATTCGAACTAAGTCCATTGTTTAACCCTCATCGTCCAGAGCTTAGGCGTCTATCGCCGATATTGCGTTGACCGCACACATCTGTCTGTTCGCCGTAAAACGAATTGATGGGTCGGCGATTATACCGCAAATTATCAACGCCGCACTGATCCAGAGGTTCCATGGATCTTAAGACGCCCAGCCCTGCAGCGGCTTAACTCGGCGGGCACCAGTCCGGCCTTGGCTCCTCGCCATACACATAGGTTCGACCAAAACCGAAGGCGGCGGCGACTGTGCGGTAGTCCGTCGGCCCCAATTGAGCGCGGCCCAGGGGACGCCCGAACGGATCAATCTGACCGCTGGCCGTGAAGGTGACGGCCCCGGTTCCGGCTAAGGTCTGCGCCCAAACCTTTGCCGCCCGCCCCAAGGTCAGCTCCGCCTCGCATCGAGCGCCATGGGGGCCGCGACGGGCCTCGGGCGCGCCGAAATCGGCAATCCGACATCGGCCGGACCAATCGCCGAACCGGCAATGCAAGGTGTCTGCGTCCGCCGCCCCGGTAATCACAAGCGCCGCCCCCTTTGGGATCACCGGCCGCTCAGCCCAGCCGCCCAGCGCTATTCCCAAACCAACTGTACGTGCAAAAAGCAAAACCGCTCGCGCCATCCCGACGACTTAGCGGCGTTTGGTTTGATGGACTACGCATTAAAGGTTGAGCAGGCCCGTGAACCGCCGCCTCACCGCCATTTAATCGAACAGCCCAGAGCGGCGTGCTGCTCTGCGGGGCCTGCGCCGGTTTCTGCCACCAGCGTCATAGCATTGACGAGCTCAGGCGTACGCGTCCCGACCGCGCTCGGCGCTCCGCCGCGGTCGTCCAACCGGCCGCGATAGCGTAGCCGGCTATCGGGACCCAAGCCGAAGAATTCCGGCGTGCACACGGCGCCATAGGCGCGCGCCACGGATTGGTCTTCGTCCAGCAAATAGGGAAAGCCGAAGCCATGGGCCTGGGCGAACTCGGCCATACGCGCAGGCGCATCCGCCGGATAGGCCGCATAGTCGTTTGACATCACCGCGAACAGCGCAACGCCTTGGGCTTTCAGGGTCGCCGCATCGGCCACAAGCTCCGTGATCACGCGTTTGACGTAGGGGCAATGATTGCAAATGAACGCGACCACTGCGCCGTTCGACCCCATCGCTTCGGACAAGCGCACCCGCGCGCCATCCAAATCCGGCAGATCGAAGTCCGGAGCCGCGTCGCCCAATGCTAAGTCCGCCATGGCGGTCCTCCTCCCAAACTGTTTTCGGTAGGGTTGATCATGGATGGGTCAGAATCAATCCGCTCTGCGCTGTCGCGGCTTCGTTAAAGAAAAATAAAATTCCCACGGTTGCGCCCCGCCGTTTCATCGCGTCTGTTATCGTCGCACAATCACGTCCGCGGTATGAGCGGTCACCAAACAGGGGAGAGGGTATGATCCGGAACTGGCTTTTGGGCTGCGCCGCGTTGGGCGCGGTGTCCACGGCGATTGCGCAAGACGACGGCACGCGGCTGTTGCGCCAACCCGCGGTGCATGGCGACACGTTGGTGTTCGTCTATGGCGGCGACCTGTGGGCGGCCGGGCTCGACGGGGCTAATCCGCGCCGGTTGACCACCCACCCCGCCGACGAGCGCGAACCCCACATCAGCCCGGACGGCCAATACATCGCCTTCACCGCCGACGTGGAAGAGAACACGGACGTTTATGTCGTTCCCACCGCGGGCGGCCCCGCCCAACGGATGACCTGGCACCCGCGCGATGATCGTGCGGTGGGCTGGACGCCGGACGGCGCGGTGATGATCGCCTCAACCCGCGGGGTCAATCACGGCCGCTCCGCCCAGCTTTTCACCCAAACGCCCGACCAAGCTGTGCCGGAAAAACGGATGGAGGCGCGCTTTGTTCAAGGCGACCTGCACCCGGACGGTCGGCTGGCCTATCTGCCCACACGCATTGCCTATAACGGGCTTTATGGCGGCTCCGCAGGCTGGCGGAACCATCGCGGCGGCGCGACCGTCACGCTGCATATCCTTTCCGCGGACGGCGAAACCGCCCAACATATTGAAAGCGATCGGATCAATGATATCGCGCCCTTCTGGATGGGCGATACGGTCTATTTCCTCTCCGACCGGGACGATGAGAGCCTTGCGCTTTACACGCTCGAGCCGGACAGCGAGACGATCACCAAAGTCCATTCCGAAGCGCCCTGGGACATTCGCTGGGCGGACGGGCATGGGGACACGATCGTGTTCGAAGCCGGCGGTCGGCTGAAAACCTTCGATTTAAAGAGCGGCGAGGTGCGCGAGATCGTCGTCACCTTGCCCGGCGCCGGCCCGCAAATCGCCCCGCGTTGGGTGGACGCGAGCCAAACCATCACCTCCGCCGCCCTGTCGCCGAGCGCCAAGCGGGCGGTGTTCACCGCGCGTGGGGAGGTGTTCACGGTCCCGCTCGACAAAGGCTCCACACGCAATCTCACCAACACCGACGGGGTGCGGGAATACACCGCCCTCTGGTCGCCCAAAGGCGATCGGATCGCTTACCTCACCGATGACGGCGGGGTGCAAAAACTCGCGATTACCGATCAGCGCGGCTTTGACGCCCCGGAGATCCTGACCTTGGGCGATGATCCGTTGTCATTCTATGCGTTAGCGGATTGGACGACCGATGGTCAGCGCATTCTTTACACCGACAATTTCTCTAACCTTTTCGCGATCGATTTAGAGACCGGGGCGCAGACCAAGCTTTCCACCGATGCGCGGCCCGACGACCTGCAAGTCGCCACGAGCCCGGACGGGGCGTGGGTCGCCTACACGGTGGAACGGGCGAACTTCTTGCGCGATCTCGAGCTTTACCATTTCGAGAGCGGCGAACGGGTTCCGGTCAGCCGCGGTCAAGCGGATCTGGGCTCGCCGGTCTTCTCTCGCGACGGGCAATACCTCTATTTCACCGCCTCAACCAATGTGGGCCCCGTCCAGGTGGGGCTGAACATGACCAGCCAAGAACGCCCAAGACGGTACGGCATTTACGCCGCGGTTTTGGCCGCAAACGGCGTCTCGCCACTCGCCTTGGATGTGGGCGACGAAGCGGTGGAGGACGAGGATGCGGACGCCGCAGAAACGTCGGATGAAGAAACCGCAGATACCGCGGCTGATGCTGAGGCCGATGACGAAACCAACGGCAAGGGCGACGGCGACGAAGACGCGGTCGTGGTCACGGTGGACGCCGAGGGGTTGAGCGACCGCGTGGTCGCTTTGCCCGTACCCGAACGGGCTTATGACGGCTTGATGGTCGGCGAAGACGGGGCGCTTTATTATATCGACTACGCCCAACCCGGCGGGGAAACCACACCGCCCGGCGCGGAACCCGTGGACAACAACGATTTCATCCGGTTCGACTTTGAAGAGCGCGCGGCGAGTGAGTTGCTTAGCGGCGTGCAGGGGGCGACGGTCAGCGGGGATGGAACCACGGTGTTGCTCCGCATGAATGGCGGGTTTAAGTTCGCCCAACTCGGCGCGGAGTTGGAGCTTAAGGACGTCGCGGTCGCGGACATGCGCGCTTATGTGGATCCCTCTCACGAATGGGCGCAGATTTTCGACGAAGTCTGGCGCATGGAGGCAGGGTATTTCTACGATCCCGACCTGCACGGGCTCGATTGGGCTGGGGTACGCACGCGCTACGAGCCGCTCCTGGCGTATGTGGCGCGCCGTGAGGACCTCAATGTCCTACTCGCGGAAATGATTGGCGAATTCCAAGTGGGTCATAACCGTATCAACGGCGGAGACCTTTACGATCAATCCGGCGTCGCGCCCGGCCATTTGGGCGCTGACCTGAGCGTCGATCAAGAGCGCTATCGCGTCGACAAAATCTACCGCGGCGCGCCGTGGACGCCTTTCGTGGACGCGCCGCTCGCCGCCCCGGGCTTGGGCGTCGAGGAGGGCGACTACATCGTCGCCCTAAACGGTAGCGAGCTCACCGCTGGGGACAACATCTACGCGCTTCTGCAAAACACCGCCGGCGAGATCGTCACTTTGCGCGTGAACGACACCCCGAGCCTGGACGGCGCGCGCGAGATCGTCATTCGGCCCAGCGACAATGCGGGCTTCCTGCGGCTGTGGGACTGGGTGGAGACCAATCGGGCCTATGTGGAGGCGCAGACCGACGGTCAGCTCGGCTATGTCTATCTGCCGAACACCGGCGGGCTGGGCTACGCGTTCTTCAACCGGATGTACTTCGCCCAAGCCGATAAAGCGGGGCTGATCTTTGACGAGCGCTCCAATGGCGGCGGTCAAGCGGCGGATTATTTCACCAACGTGCTGAGCCCCTTCCGCCTAAGCGGTTGGCTCGACCGGGTGGGCACGCCGTACAACACCCCCGCGGCCGCCCATTACGGGCCTAAAGCGATGCTGATTGACCAGGACGCCGGATCGGGCGGGGATTACTTGCCTTATGCGTTCCGGGCGCGCTCGATCGGCCCCCTGATTGGCACTCGGACGTGGGGCGGCTTGATCGGCATCTTCGCCAATCCGCCCTTGATCGATGGTGGAATCCTGACGGTGCCGAACTTCCGCTTCTTCACGCCCGAGGGCGAATGGCGGATCGAAAACGAAGGCACCGCGCCGGATATCGAAGTGCGCCTCGACCCCGTAGCCACCAACAATGGCGCGGACAATCAGCTTGATTACGCCATCAAAGCTGTCTCGGCGGCGGTGGAGACCTCCAACATCCTGGCGACGCCGCTGACCCCGCCGGCCACACCGACCGAAGTCGGCCGTTAAGCCGTTTTCGGCGGTTTGCGTTGGTGCAGAAAATTAAAGCTGATGGACACGCGGTCTTCGCCAGACTCATTGGCGAGGACCGCGTGCTGCAACCAAGCGGGAAAAATCAACCCCACCCCGGGCTCAGGCGCGAATTGCACCGACCCACCATTATCAGAGGTTTTAGTCGTGGCGGGTACCGGCGTCATGGTCCGCGCGGCTACAGGATCGTAAAACTCAATGGCTCCGGCGGTTGTTTTGGCGGACAGATAGTAAACGCCGGAAAAAAACGCGCCCGGA
>JBHJGU010000118.1:0-4923 GCA_050331475.1 Maricaulaceae bacterium
GGCGTTGAGGCGGGCGGGCCGACCCTCGCGAGCTTTATCGAGGCTGCGGGCGGGTTCGCCAACGACCCCCGCGCCACCCCGGCGCTGACCGAGCCCACAAGCCTCGCCGACCTGCTCGACCCGAGCCTCTTGGGCGGCTAACCCCCCGCCGACCCGTCGAGGCCTGGTGATAGGCCGCCTCGACCTGGGTGGACGCGGGGCGAATTGTGATCGCGGTTGTGATCGTCATCACGCAGCGCTCAATCCCCCGTCCGGCTCGTCAAAACAGTTCAAAGCGCTGTCTAATGATAAGCCATTGAAACAATAATTTAAAATGCCGTTCGTTCGACAAATTCGGACAGCTTTACACAATTTATCTTCGCACAAAGATTGTATAACTTTCATAAACACCTTTTGATCGATGCGTCTATGTCAATTTGAGCCGCATCCGTGTAAACCGCTCCCGCAAAATGTTTAGACGCGATTACACTGTCAAACATTGATCTCTACAGGAGAACACCATGAGCTTTCTTCCCTCTCTGCCAGAAAACACACACCTGATTAAAGACGTTTGGCCGACCTTTCCGAAGGGTGTATCGGAGTTGCTCGCCTTTATCGATGTTGTGATGCATGGCGAGTCCGAGCTGACCATTCCCGAGCGCGAGATCATTTTCGCCTATGTATCGGCGCTGCAGGACTGCAAGTTCTGTTTCAATGCGCATGCCTGCTTTGCGGAGGAATACGGCGCCACGCGCGAGGCGGTCGACGGGCTTTGGGACCTCGACAATCCGCCGGCGAGCGACAAGATGAAACCGGTTCTCGCTTATACGCGCAAAATCTCAGAAGCGCCGCACACGGTGACCAAAGCCGATGTCGACGCGCTCTTGGCGGCGGGTTGGACCGAGCAAGGCGTCGCCGACATCGTTTACTCCATCGGCGTGTCGAATATGATGACGCGGGTCGTTGCGGGCTTCGGGGTTCAGTCACAACAACAATATTTCGACGCGCTCCGTGAGCGTCACCGCCGGGTGGCGATCGAGGATCGTCGGGCCAAAGAAGCGCAAGCGCAAGGCCAGCCGAAATATGTGAACTTCGTGAAACTGGATCCGCTGACGGCCTCAAACGCGGCCTAGATGAGGTAGGCGACGGGGGAGCGCCGCCATAAGATGCAAAAGGGCTTGCTCAACGAAGCAACGACGATGCGCGCGCTCGACAGCGCGCCCGAGTTCATCCTGGCGAAAAGGGTCGACGCGCGCATCTCAGCCTCTTTGACGGTCGATTGAGGCAACCTCGGAACCGCTTCATGCGCACCGCTCGGCGCTTCACCTCCACGAACTCGTCCAATCGCCCTATGCAGGCCTTGTTGGTGAGGCGTGGTTACTCGAAAGCCGGCGTCATTGAGCATTTAGAACCGGGCGACCCCGAACGGATGTTTGTGAACTCTTCGCGCTGCGTCTTACTTACGATCGTTCGCCTTTATCTTGACACTCAGGCCTTAGTACTGAGACCCAACTCCGACCTGCGATGGGGCTGGGTGTCGTGTGACGTCATGGCCCGAAACGCGTTCGTCGGGGTGTTCCGGTGAACACGGCCGCGCGGTCAGCAGTACCCCAGCGCCGGTCGCCTGTGTGAGCTTGGCGCGGGTTCGCCGCGCGCGGCCGCCTCCATCGCCGCCACGATGCGAGGCAGATCGGTGTCGAGCGCCACGGTCATGAGCGTGACGACCAGCCAGCCCAACCGGCGGGCCTTCGGCGTGACGATCCACCAAATGTCAACATAAGCGCCGCCATGGGGGCTGGGCGTGACCGACCATCCGCCGGTCATGGCGGTGAAGGGAAACGGAAAGTCCGCCGCCTCCGCACGAAAGCGAAACGCGATGGCGCGCGACGCGTCGTCCAGGCTGACGATCTCCTCCGCCCATTGCCGGCCTTTGATGTCCGCACACACGCGCACCGCGCCGGGAGCGGGGTCTTGACCGGCTTCCAAGCGCGAGGCGCTTAACCCCGCGCTGTAGCGCGCAATGTTCGGGACGTCCCGGACAATACGCCAAAGCGCGTCCGCCTCCGCGGTGCTCTCCACGCGGACGCAATGGCGATATTGGCCTCGCGGCGCGCCCGAACGGAGCACCCGACGCACACCTAAAAGTTGGAGACCCGCGAGAAGAGCCACAAGGGCGGCTAAGACGAGGACCCAGCCTGCGCCGGTCGGACTCAGCCAGCCGGGTAGGAGGGTTAAAGGTGCGGTCGTCACCACCCAGAGCCCGTCGAGCATCGAGATTAAGACCGCTTGGCCCAAGCGCAGCCGCGCCAATGTCCAAGCGATCCCCGCGGAGAAGAGCGCCAATCCCCACCCCAAGACTTGGATCAACCCAACGGACCCGAGGCCTAGGCTGGTCGCCACCGCAGGGGCGGCCAGGATCGCGATCAAGCCAGTCGCGAGTGAAAACAAACAATTGGCGCTCAGCGC
The DNA here is from genome assembly GCA_050331475.1 of Maricaulaceae bacterium. Classification (GTDB taxonomy): domain Bacteria; phylum Pseudomonadota; class Alphaproteobacteria; order Caulobacterales; family Maricaulaceae; genus JBHJGU01. Next base: position 2,446 of record JBHJGU010000118.1, read on the forward strand.
CGCGCGCAAGAGGGTGGCGGATTTCGGTGTCATGTCCGTCTCCTTCTCCTTCTCCACACCATCGCGGCGGGTTTTTGCAGGACCGCGAGGGGGACAGTCTGAATTCAGATTTCCGACTGAGGTAGGTTTCGTCTAACTGGGTCTTTATGTCAAACCTAGATTCTCTTGAGGGGATTCGTCGGCGCGCACCCGTCCCAAAGGAGGCGTGCGCGCTGGCTATGGCGGTTGAAGAAGTCGGGGACCGGTGGTCGTTGCTGATCCTTCGCGAAGCCTTCTATGGTGTGATGCGGTATGACGACATTCGCGCCGATCTCGGTATCCCACGCTCGATGTTGTCTGACCGGCTCGCCAAGCTGGTCGCGTGCGGTTGTTTGGAAAAGCGACCCTATCAAGAGGCCGGGGACCGGCGCCGATACGCCTATGGTTTGACCGATAAGGGTCGAGGTTTGGCGATCGCCTTAGTGGCCCTGACGCAATGGAGTGAGGCCCATATCCTCAACGCTCCGGGCCCGGTGGACATCCGTGACCCGGCGAGCGGGGAGCCGGTCAAAGCGGCTTTGGTGAACGCCCGCGGTCACGTCGTTGACAGGGCGGAGGTCGTCATTCGACCGCGCCTCTGATCGCTCGCCCGCTTAGGACCATTCGCCGCGCAACCCGGCTGGGGCAGCTGTACTAGCTTAGCCGTTGGTTTGTCGCGCCGGGTGGGGCCTGGCGGCGTCTGTCATGGTCTGTGGCGAGTTAAGGTGGCGAATATGGGCGGAGCGTTTCCGTTTTCGGCGATTGTCGGGCAGTCCGACATGAAACAGGCCCTGATGATCGCAGCGGTGGACCCCAGTGTCGGCGGGGTGCTGATTTTCGGCGACCGGGGCACCGGCAAATCCACCGCGGTGCGCGCCCTCGCCGATCTGCTTCCCGATATCGAGATCATTCCCGGCTGCGCCTATAACTGTGCGCCGGGGCGGCGCGCGGGCTTGTGCGCAGCGTGCCAAAGCGGAGCTACGGCCGAGGCGACAATGGCCGTGCCGGCGCCGGTCGTCGATTTGCCGTTGGGCGCAACCGAGGACCGGGTCGTGGGCGCGCTGGACCTTGAACGTGCGCTCGCCCATGGGGAAAAGCGCTTTGAGCCGGGGCTGCTCGCGCGCGCCCATCGAGGGTTTTTATACATCGACGAGGTGAACCTGTTGGAGGATCATCTTGTGGATCTGTTGCTCGACGTCGCGGCGTCGGGGGAAAACGTGGTCGAGCGCGAAGGCTTGAGCATTCGCCATCCCGCACGCTTTGTGTTGGTGGGCTCGGGTAACCCTGAAGAGGGCGATTTGCGCCCCCAACTGCTCGATCGTTTCGGATTGGCGGTGGATGTCAAAACGCCAGACCAGGTCGCGGACCGCGTGGAGGTGATCCGCCGCCGGGACCGCTATGAACGTGACCGGGCAGGGTTCCTCGCCGAGTGGGCGGAGGCGGACAACGCGCTGCGCCGGCAGATCGAAACCGCCCGCAATAGTGTCAACGATGTGGGGACCCCGGACGAGGCTTTGGCGCTCTGCGCGGAGCTTTGCCTGAAGCTGGGCTCGGATGGGCTGCGCGGGGAACTGACCGTTTTGCGCGCCGCGCGGGCGTTGGCGGCTTTGGAGGCCGCGCCCGCGGTTAGCGCGCATCATATCCGCGACGCAGCCCCCTTCGCCCTGCGCCACAGGCTGCGCCGCGACCCCCTTGATGATGCGGACGCGGGCGTGCGCGTCGCCCGGGTGATTGATGCGGTGATCCCCGCGTGAGCGCCCCCGCTTCGGCGGTCGAGGACGCCTCAGACACGGCGACTTTGGTCTGGGCGGACGCCGGGATTATCGCCGCTTTGCTCGCGATTGACCCCACGGGGCTCGGCGGGGTGCGCTTGCGGGCCAGCCCATCGCCCGCGCGCACGGTGTTCCTCGACCGGGTCAAAGCGCTGTTGCCCCCGGGCGCGGCTTGGGTGAAAGCCCCCGCTCAGATCGACACCGATCGGCTGGTCGGTGGTTTGGACCTCGCCGCGACCCTAGCCGCGGGTAAGCCGGTCAACGCCAAGGGCGTGTTGGCCCAAGCCGATGGCGGCGTTCTGGCGCTGGCCATGGCGGAGCGGATCGAACCCGGAGCGGCGGCCTTGATCGCCGCGGCCATGGACGCCCAGGCCGTCCGTCCCGCCCGCGGCGCGACGGCTGAGGCTGCGCCCGCCCGGTTCGCTGTGTTGGCGCTCGACGAAGGCGTTGAAGACGAGGCGCCGCCTGCGGCGCTTTTGGACCGTTTGGCGTTTGATTTGGACTTGAGGATGATGCGGTGGTCGGCGCTCGACCCCTGGCCGGTGGACCCCGAAGCCGTGGGCGCGGCGCGCCGCCGGTTCCCCGACGTCACCGTTCCCCACGCCGTCGCTGAGGCGCAGTCCCAGACCGCGGCTGGCTTGCAGATCGGCTCGGTGCGCGGGGAGTGGCTCGCGCTACGCGTCGCGCG
>JBHJGU010000119.1:0-6716 GCA_050331475.1 Maricaulaceae bacterium
CCGTCTACGCGGTAGCCCGCTTGTCAACGCTACGCGCACCGCTTCGGCGCGGAATTCCGGGGTTGGTTTCGATGTCATCATGTCTCTCCTTTGTGGCAAAATACCAAGTCAAAGGAGCGGAACAATTCCGCGACAGGTCCACCTCAAATCGAGGACGTTTTCGGGGAGCAGGTCATATTCATTGGACCTTGGGCGTGCAAGGGGTCTATGGCGCGGAGATGCGCGCTTGGTGTGAACGCCTCGGTCGGCGGCTCGATATCATGATTGACTTAGGTCTGCAGGCCACGCCTACGGTCTATCAGGTTGGATCGACGGCGCTACGGTATTTGTTCTCAGGAGAGACCACCGATTGCCCGCCTGTGCAGACCGCTTTGCGCGAGATCAATCGCGGGCGTCTTGGTTTCGCCGCCACAAACGCGGCGGCGCGGTTTGGCGGTCGAACCGCAGGCGGCATGTTTACGACATATGCGGTGACGGGCGGCCGTCTCGGCCGACGCAATATGGGCGGAGCGACCAAAATCGGCGTGGCGCTATCCAACACCGTGATCGCCAGCGTCGGTTTGCTCTTGAAACTTGCGATCCATACCCAAGGGATTGGGGTCAGCGTTATCGATATGTGGGTCGCGATCTTCACCGGTCGCGCCGGACCGATCATCACGTCCGCGCAGTATCGCAAGCTGTTCGAAGCGGTCCGGCAGTGCATTCTACCGATGGACCAGACGGACTATCATGCGTTTGTCGACGCACACCGGGAGCTGCAATCGGCGGTGACCCAGATCCGGGACCAATGATGGCGCGCTTCCTGAAACGCTATATGTGCGCGTGCCTTCTCTATGGTGGCGGCGCCGCGGCGACGCTTTTGTTTTTGCTGCACGACTATGGTTTAGCCGCCCTCGCCTTGGCGGTCGCATTGTTCGGCGGTTTCCTCGATTGGCGGCTCGACCGGGCCCCCCCGCCAGAGCGATAGTCGAACCACGCCCGACCGCGTTGAGCCCTTTTTGCAAGACCCTGCATTATGTGGAATAACTGTTTTGTCGTGCCAGTCATTTAAAAATTTATTGCCGAAACTCTACGAAATTCGCAATCGGCGGCATGCGTTGTTTAATTTGCTCCATAAAGCGTGATTTGTTCGCAATCGTATCTCTGCACAGGGTACCCATAATACTGAACTAAGCACTGATATTCGGAGGAAACTTGACCATTACAACCGGTTGTCATCCATGCTGCATTTTTGCTGTTTCCGTTTGTCCTTGGGCATTGATACAGCCGGACTGGCGTCAGATTAAAATCGTTTATTAATCTTGTCGCAATTGCGTCGGCTTTATCAAGTCGTTCAAGAACGGGCGTTTGCGACCACGTGGTCAGCGTTTGTTGGGCAGAGCCCCACGAGATTAGACCAACGGCAATGAGCACGCCTATCAGTCCGCCCCAAAAAGCACCTCGCCGCACGAGGAAGAACTCTCTCATTAAGTCGGTTTTCAATTCATCGGTTAGTTTAGTCATCACCTAGGCCTTGTAAGAAACAGGTTTCGCAGGAAAATTATCAAAAAAATACTTGAAAATATTGAAGAACCTTTTGCCTGCCTTGAAAGTGAAACTAGATTTTAACAGTGATCCCCAGCCAATTAAAAAACCTACCTTGGTACAGTTACATTGAAAGCCAATTATTGTCCACAAATCGGTCATCGAACAGAACAGCAAAAACATCGCACTCTCGGCGACGACTGGCGGAGAGGAGGGGATTCGAACCCCCGATACGGCTCTTAACCGTATACTCGCTTAGCAGGCGAGCGCCTTCGACCTCTCGGCCACCTCCCCGGAACCGCGCTCGATACCCAACCTTGCCCCGCGCGGCAACCCCGCAGGCCGGCTCTGAAACAGCAATGTGGCGTTGACCGCGCCGGCTCCGCGACGCATCTCCCCCGTCATGACCGACGCGACCGCATCCTTATAAATTCTTGGCGCCGGCCAAGCAGGGTTCACGCTCGCCACCCATCTGCGCAAGCTCAGCTTTTCCGGAGACATTACGCTGGCGGGCGACGAACCCTACCCGCCTTATCAGCGCCCGCCGCTCTCCAAGGCGTATCTCTGCGGGGGCGGCGCTTTAGAAGACGCTTGGCTCGCCCATCCCGAAGCGCTCGCCGCCCAAGGGATAACGCTACAAACCGGCGACGCGGCCGTGGCGATCGACACGAGCGCGAAAACCGTCACTTTCCGCTCTAAACGCGTTCAGCGTTTTGACAAGCTCGCGCTGGCTCTGGGCGCCCGCGCGCGGGTGCCGCCGCTGCCGGGCGCGGACCTGATGGGCGTCCATAGTCTGCGCGGGATCGACGATGCGCGCGCCCTATCGGACGCTCTGGCGACAGCGCAGCGGCTGGTGGTCATTGGCGGGGGTTATATCGGCTTGGAAGCGGCGGCGTCCGTGCGCAAGCGCGGGGTGGAGGTCACGGTGTTGGAAGCCGCGCCGCGCATTCTCGCGCGGTCCTCCTCTGAGCCCATCGCCCGTGCTCTGGCCGAGCGGCACGCCCGGGCCGGGGTTGAGATCCGAACCGGAGCGACCGTTGCGGCCATCCTTGGAGCCGATCGGGCGGAGGCGGTTGCGCTCGCCAGCGGAGACGCCCTCCCTGCGGATCAGGTGCTCATCGGCGTGGGCGCGGCGCCCCGCACGCAACTGGCTCAGACGGCCGGCTTGGCGGTAGAGGGCGGCATAAGCGTGGACGCCCGGGCGCGCACGTCCGCGCCCGACATCTACGCCATTGGGGACTGCGCGAACTTTCCCAGCGCCCGCTACGGAACCCGGCTTAGGCTGGAGTCAGTGCAAAACGCGATTGATCAGGCGCGCGCTTTAGCGGCGGAGCTTTGCGGCCGCGCTCAGGATTATGACCCCCTGCCCTGGTTTTGGTCCGACCAATACGAGTTGAAGCTTCAAATCGCCGGCCTGTCGTCTTTCGGTGATAAGTCCGTCATTCGTGCGGATGACCAAGGCGGCTTGAGCGTGGTGTGGTTGCGCGCAGGGCGTTTGGCGTGCGTGGAGGCCATCAACCGGGCGCATGATTTCATGACGGCGCGACGACTTTTATCGGAGCCACCGGTTATGGCGGTCGATGTTCTGGCGGATGTGTCGAGGCCTCTGGGCGACGCCGTCGCTTAAAATGTGAAACTTTTTACCTCGTCTTGAATAAACTGTGGCGTTATCGCGGCTGAATGGGGAGACTAGCGCCCATGAAAGCACCGCAGGAAGCGTCAATGGACGTGCGCACGATCGAAGCCGAACGCCTTGCGCCGGTCGCCGAATTGGCGGTAACGACCGAGCGCCCGCGCGCGGGCGCTCTAACGGTCGCCGCCCCGCCGCGCGCTTCCGCCGCGGTCTTAGCGCGCGCGTTCCAGCTTGCCGACATCACGGTTTTGACCGTGCTGGCGCTTGCGGCGATGGCCGCGGCGAGCCCGATTGACCTGCTCAACACGCCGTTGGGACTAGCCGCGCCGTTTGTCGCCGCGTGGCTCGCTCTGGTTTGGGGCTTAAGCGCTGCGGGCGCTTGGCGGTTTGAATTCGCCGAAACCGTTTGGGACCGGTTGGGCCGGATTAGCGGCGGCTTGGTCTCTGCGCTTTTTATCGCCTTGATCGCGGCCGGGCTCGCGAACATGCCCGCTTATGCGTGGCCAGCCTTCGCCGCCCAACTCGGTGCGGCGAGCCTGCTGATTATCGCGCTGCATATTCAGTATCTGGCGCACCTACGCCGGCTAGCGCGAGACGGCCGTTTGTCTCCACGGGTGGCGATTGTAGGGGCGACCGAGCACGCCCACCGCCTGCTCGAACGCAACGCCGCCACCCATGAGCTGACCGTGCTAGGGGTGTTTGACGATCGCAAAGGCCGCGCGCCCAGCGCGATTGCAGGCTCCCAAGTGCTGGGCGACACTTATGATTTGCTGGCGTGGGACAGCCTGCCGGATGTGGACAAAATCATCATCTGCGTGCCCCACCAAGCCGACCGGCGGGTGCGCGAGCTGATCGATCGGCTGCGGTCCCTCCCCCATGAGATCGCTTTGATCCTAGAGACCGACTTCGCCGTCGACGCGAACGCGAGCCTCGCGCGGGTGGCCCGGGTGCCCATGGCGCGCATCGCCGGGGGTCATCAGGATGAGGTTAAGCTCATCGTCAAACGCGTCGAGGATGTGGTGATTGGCGCCGCCGCGCTTGTCCTCGCAGCGCCAATCATGGCGCTGATCGCTGTGTTGGTGAAGCTCGACAGCCCGGGTCCGATCCTGTTTCGCCAGAAACGCCATGGCTTTAACAATCGCATTATCGACGTTCTGAAATTCCGCACCATGCGTCACAGCCCCCAGGGCGACATCGGGCCGATGCGCCAAGTCGAAGCTGGCGATAAGCGGGTCACCCGGCTGGGCCGGTTCTTGCGCAAGACCAGCCTCGACGAACTGCCCCAGATTTGGAACGTGTTGCGCGGAGAAATGTCGCTGGTCGGCCCCCGCCCGCACGCCGTGGACATGCGCACCGGAGAGACGGAAACCGCCAAGCTGCTCGCCGAATACGCCCACCGCCATCGTGTGAAGCCCGGCATAACCGGTTGGGCGCAGATCAATGGCTCACGCGGGCCGGTGCACACGGTGGAGGAGCTCCAGCGCCGGGTGCGGCTTGATATTGCGTATATCGAACACCAATCGCTGTGGTTGGATCTGTTGATCTTGGCGCGCACCGTGCCCTGCTTGCTCGGCGATAAGCTTAACACGCGATAGCTCATCGGTTTTTTGAGACTTAGCCCGCGTAAGCGGCCATCTGGTCGAGCCGGCGGATCACCTTGCCTGGCAGTCGCGACACCGGCCCCAAGGGCGCGGCCTCCGCCCAGCGCTCCACGGTTTTCGCCGCAGCGCGCAGCCCCGCTTGTGCGGTCCTGCCGCTATGCGCCCAGCCCTTGGCGAGGTCAAAGCCCGTATCCGCAAACTCCAGTTTGTAGCGCAAATCCACCGGCCCCAGATGGGCCGCGGTGACGCCCAAGCGCTGATGCCCCTCCAACATGGCCCACAACAGGATCAATCCTGGGCTGAAGGCGGCGTATTCCGGATCATAGGCGGGGAACCAGTAATGGATTGCCTGTCCGCTCTTGATGCCGAAATGGATGGCGATCGGACGTCCCTCGACTTCCAGCGTCGACAGGACGCCCGCGAATTCGGGGGTGCGGGTTTCAAACATCGCGCGCAGCGCCGCCATGGCCCAGCGGGTCTCGGTGAGGTCCACATAGCCGCTCGCCTTATATTGCGCGCTCTTCCACGCCCAGAGCGTGTCGAACACCGTCTCCCGCCGGTCATCCAGGGTGATCACCGGCTCGCCGACCCGGCGCACGAGCTTGGAGCGCTTGTTGCGCAGCCGAGAGAGCGCGGAGCCATGGCTGGCTTTCTTGCGCGCATGGTAAGCGTCAAAGCCATCGGAGAGGTCGCAGACATGACACCGCTGCTGTTTGCGATGGCTGGGGGCGAAGGCCGCCTGCTCCGCCGGTGCGCCGAAATAAACGAAGACAGGGATGTGCGCCTTGCGCAGCACGGTTTTCAGTTCGAGCCCGGCGTCGGGGGGCGCGATCAGACCATGCACGTCCGCCATAGGACCGCCGAGCGGGCGGCAATAGCCCGAGAGCGAGCGTTGGAACGGCAAAAAGCCTACAATTTCCGCGCCTTCGCGGATCACTGCGGCGCGCGCGTCCCTCCGTGCGCTCGCGATCGCCTCAGCGTAACCGCGCGTGAAGTAAGGGCTCGACAGGCCCGGATGACTCGCCTGAAGCGCATCCCAACGGGCTTTTTCCGCCGCAGACAGCGCGTTAATTGGTTTGACCGCAACGTCCATAGCCGAACTCCATCCCGACCCGGCTTAGTTTGGCGCAGTCTTCTTAAGATTTCTTGGTTATTGTTTGCTCGCAGTTGAGGGGCTAATGCAGATGCTCTTGCGTCACATTCTAGGTTATGCGCCGGCGCAAGCTGTCCAAGCGCTTGTGGGCTTCGGCACGGTGGCCGCTCTGACCCGGCTGTTGAGCCCCGAAGATTACGGCCGCTATGCGCTGATCCTAGTGGGAACCCATTTCGCGCACATGCTGGCCTTCACGTGGTTGGAGTCCGCGCTTTCCCGGTTTCACGCCCGGGCCGAGGCGCAGGGGCGCTTGCCCAACCATCTTAAGACCGCTTTGGCGGCCTACGGAATCATCGCGCTCGGGCTTTTGACGCTGGGCGCCGGCGCGATCGCCGCCCTGCCGCTGAGCCCCGGCTATCAGGCCGCTTTGAGCTTCGCCTTGGCCAAGGTGGTCCTGGCGGGCGGCTTGAAGATCGCGCTCGTAACCCGACGCGCCGCCCGCGAGGTGGGTCGCGGATCGGCGATCAACGCCGGGGTGCAATTGCTCGGCTTCGTGGTGGGGTTAGGTTTGGTGGCCTTCACTCCGCTTGGCGCAGCGGGGGTGTTCGCCGGCCTCGCGCTGGCGGCGGCGACGGGGCTCGCGCTAGAAGCGCCGATGTTAATCGGCCGCTCGCGCAGCGGTGCGGTCCAACCCCGGCGCCTTAAGCTTTATGCGGGGTATGGTGCGGCGGTGTCGGTGTCGTTGGTGTTTGAATTGACCTTGTACATGGGCGACCGGTTCGTAGTCGCGGGCGTTTTAGGCCAGGCGGCGACCGGGGTTTACGCCGCTCGTTATGGCGTAGCCCGCCGATTGATTGAGCTCGTG
>JBHJGU010000120.1:0-41622 GCA_050331475.1 Maricaulaceae bacterium
GCGGCCGCCTCTGGACTCGATGTGTTCGACGCGGGCGCCGGGTTCCGAGATGTCGGTCTGTCCAGCGTCCTGTCCTATCAGTTGTCGAAGAGATGGTCGCTCAATTCGGTCGTGAGTTACTCACGGCTGATCGGTGACGCCGCCGACAGCCCCATCGTCACCGAAGAGGGGTCGCCTAATCAAGTCTTCTTCGGAATGAATGTCGCGGTTCGTCTGTTCTAGCGAGCAATTAGACGTCCAAACCCTATCAACACATCTGAGTTCAAGGACGACGTAAAATGACCCAACGTATTCTCATCGCAGGGGCAAGCATTGCGGGCCCAGTGACGGCCTATTGGCTCGCCAAGAATGGCTTTGACGTGACCCTTGTGGAGCGCGCGAAGCAGTTGCGGCGCGGCGGCCAAAACATCGATATCTCCGACGCGGCGCGCGACGTCATCCGCATGATGGGCCTCGAAGACCAGGTTCGCGCGCGGCATACCGGCGAAAAGGGCCTGCAATTCGTCGACACCAACAACAAAGCGCGGGCGAGTTTTCCGGTGAGTAAGGCGGGCTCTTTGACCAAAGAGATCGAAATCTTACGCGGCGATCTCGCAGAACTTTTGGTCGACGTGACCAAAGACACGGTCACCTATCGGTTTGGCGACAGTATCACGGCGCTCAATGACACGGGCAGCAAGGTCCAGGTCGCGTTCGAGAGCGGTGCGAGCGACGTATTCGATCTGGTCATCGCGGCGGATGGTATGAATTCGTCGACCCGTAAGCTAATCGTCGGAAATGACGACAACGAACGGTACATCGGATGTTGGGGCTCGTACTTCACCATCCCCCGCACGGACGCGGACAATGATTGGTGGCGCTGGTACACCAGCCCCACAGGGGTCGTCGCCTTCTTGCGCCCCGATAATCAAGGGACCATGCGGGCGGCCGTCAATTTCCTGAGCGACGACCCCAATCCGGGACAATTGTCCCTTGATGATAAGAAGCGGATCATCCGCGAGCGCCTTGAGGGGGCCGGATGGGAAAGCGAACGGATGGCCGCCGCCTTAGCGGACGCCGATGACGTTTATCTTGGACCGTTGACCCAAATCCACGCAAAACACTGGCACCGGGGTCGGTTGGCGCTGGTCGGCGACGCGGCGCATTGCCCAACACCCTATACCGGCATGGGCACGACGCTCGCTATTATCGGGGCCTATGTGCTTGCTCAAGCGCTCTCTGCTCATGATCGACCCGAAGACGCCTTCCAGGCCTATGAGCAAACCTTTCGCCCCTTCGCTGAGGAAGCCCAGAAACTGCCGCCGGGTGTTCCCAACGCCGCCTACGCAAAGTCTAAGTTCAAAGTCGCCCTGATCAACACCGGAGCCTCCATTGCCGCCTCAGCTCCGGTTCAGGCGCTGATCTCGCTTTTCAGTGGCGGCGGGAGCGATGAAAACAAGTTTACCCTGCCCGATTACACGCGCCGCCCAGAGCCGGTTGGCGGCTAGCGTACGACGGAAAGATCGTGTGGGCTGGCTCGCTATCGGTCGCGTGCGACCGTCGCGGGCCAGCGCCCATTACGGGCGGTCTTAACGGCGTCCCACGGAAAACGATCCGCCAAGGCCTGGCGCTATGGCGAAACAAGCCGGAGGAGTTTCTAACCGTCCTGCCCCAACAACCAATCGGCGTTGACAATCCGGCCGCGAGCGCCGTCTGCGGTTTTAAGCGTCTCGCCCCAGGCCTGCGCCTCCGCTATTCGGTCGACCCGCAGCACGGCGAGCGCGCGCGTCTCCAACGTGGTCAGGGTTTCACCCACCGGCAGGTCGTCGAGCGTCAACGCCGCGCCCGGCGCGACGGGCTGGTCGAAATCCAAAAGCAGCGTGCGTTTGCGCTGCCCACCTTTGCGCTTCATGCGGCTGACCACTTCTTGGCCGATGAAACAGCCCTTTTTGAAATCCACCCCATGGCGCAAATCCATGTTCACATCGGCGGGGAAGAGCTGGTTGGGCGCGAAATCCGGCCCGCATTCGGCCAAACCCACCTCGAACTTCGCCACGCGCCACGCCTCGTCCGCGGACGCGTCCAGGGCTTCAAGCGGGGCGACTTGGCGCTGACCCAGCCCCGCGCCGCGGGGGTCGGCCCAGCCCGCGCCGTTCGCGCCTGAACCGTCCGTACTGGGGGCCGTCCAGCCCACGCCATGGGTGTCGGAACAGTCCGCCAGCTCCACAGTCGCGCGCAGCTTATAAAGCTTGAGCCGCTTATGGAGATCTGCGGCCGTGTGGGTTGCGGTGTCGAGCCAGAGCCCGTCCGCGCCATCGGCGCTGATCACCATCTCGGCGAGGATCTTGCCTTGCGGGCTGAGCAGGGCGGCGAAGGCGGCCTGGTCTGGGCTGACGCGATCAAGGTTTTGGGTCACCAGCCCTTGAAGCAGGCTGCGCGCATCGGGCCCGCGCAGGGCGATGACGGCGCGATCGCTCAGCCGTCGCGGCGGCGGCGTATGGGTCATGAGGGGACCTCCATGGTGAAATCCTACCTAGGCGCGCGCGCCGGGCTTGGCTATCCCCTGCGGCGATGGAGCGGATCCTCATTCTCAGTTGGACGCGGATTGGCGACGGGGTGCTCTCCTCCGGCGTGGTGGGGGCGTTGGCCGAGCGCTATCCCGAGGCTCGGCTCACCTTGGTGTGCGGTCCGCTGGCGACGCCCCTGTTTCGCGCGGCCCCAGGCGTGGTGCGGCTGCATCCGCTGATCAAGCGCCGGTTTGACGGCCATTGGCTGGACTTTCTGCGCCGGTTTTCCGGTCGGCGGTGGGACTGGGTCGTGGATTTGCGTAACGCCTTCGCCAGCCGGCTGTTGCCTGCGGCCCGGCGCACCGCCTCCACCAAGGTGCGCGATCGCAACAAAGTCTATGAAGCTGCGAGCGCCATCGGGGCGGACCCCCCGCCTGCGCCGCGTCTCTTCCTCGATGATCGCGCGCGCGACGCCGCGGATCGGCTGTTAGGACCGGACCCGCGCCCGATCCTGGCGCTCGGCCCCGGGGCGGCGCGGGCGGCCAAGCTCTGGCCCGCGGATCGGTTCGCGCGCCTGGCGCAAGCCCTGACCGGACCGGACGGCGCGCTTGCCGGCGCGCGGGTTCTCGCGCTGGGCGGACCGGGCGAGCAGGCGTTGGGCGCGCAAGCCTTGGCGGGGACGCCGGCGGACTGCCAGATCAACGGGGTCGATGCGTTGGACATTCTCGGCGCAGGGGCGGCTTTGGCGCGGGCGCGCCTGTTTATCGGCAATGACTCCGGGCTCATGCATATGGCGGCGGCGGCGGGAACGCCGACGCTGGGTCTGTTTGGTCCCACCGATGAGCGGCTTTATGGCCCGTGGGGGCCTTATGCGCGCGCATTGCGCGGTCCGCGCGGGTTTGCGGCGTCGCGTGCGCTCGATCCTAAGCTCTTAGGCGAATGCGGCCTGTTGGACGATTTGTCCGTAGACGCCGTCGCCCAGGCCGCGGACACTCTGCTCAAACGCAGGGAGGCGCACAATGACGGCGACGTTTGATCTGATTGTCAGCGGCGGGGTGTTGGTGAACCAAGACGGGACGGGGCCAGGCGATGTTGGCGTTAAGGACGGACGCATCGCGGCGATCGGCGATCTAGGCCAAGCCTCTGCGGGTGAACGGATCGACGCGGCGGGCCTTCATGTCTTGCCCGGCGTGGTCGACAGCCAGGTGCACTTTCGAGAGCCGGGCCTGGAGTGGAAAGAAAACCTCGAGGCCGGATCACGCGGGGCGGTCTTGGGCGGGGTGACCACCGTCTTCGAAATGCCCAACACCGAGCCCACCACCACCGATCCGGACGCCTTGGCGGACAAGCTCGCCCGCGCCAAAGGCCGCATGCATTGCGATCACGCGTTTTATGTGGGCGGCACCCATCAGAACGCCGATGAGCTGGGCGAGTTGGAGCGCTTGCCCGGATGCTGCGGGGTGAAGGTGTTCATGGGCGCCTCCACCGGGTCGCTGTTAATCAAGGATGACGAGGGGGTGGAGCGGGTGCTCAAAGCTATCCGCCGCCGCGCCGCCTTCCATTCCGAAGACGAATACCGGCTGGCCGAACGGCGCGGGCTGGCGCGCACCGGCGATTGGACCAGCCATCCCGAGGTGCGCGACGTGGAAGCCGCACTCAGCTCCACCCAACGCTTGCTGCGGCTTGCGCGCAAAACCGGTAAGCGTATCCACGTTCTGCACATCACCACGGCCGAAGAAATCGCGCTTTTGGCGGAGAACAAGGACATCGCGAGTGTGGAGGTGACGCCCCAACACCTGACCCTCGCCGCGCCGGAGGCTTATGAAACCCTCAAAGGCCGGGCGCAAATGAACCCTCCCATCCGTGAACAATCCCATGTGGACGCGCTTTGGGCGGGCGTGCGGGCGGGGGTCGTCGACGTGTTTGGCTCCGATCACGCGCCCCACACGCTAGAGGAAAAGGCCAAGCCCTATCCCGCCTCGCCTTCGGGCATGCCGGGGGTGCAGACGTTGGTTCCGATCCTGCTCGACCACGTCAATGCGGGCCGGTTAAGCCTTGAGCGGTTTGTTGATCTCACCTCCCATGGACCGCAGCGGGTTTTCGGCATGGCCGGGAAGGGGCGCATGGCCAAAGGCTATGACGCGGACCTGACCCTGGTGGACATGAAAGCGCGCCGCACCTTGGACGACGCGCAAATGGCCAATGTTTCCGGCTGGACGCCGTTTCATGGCCGCACGGTGACCGGCTGGCCGACCATGACCATCATCCGGGGACGGGTTGTGATGGCGGAGGACGAAATCGTCGCTCCGGGCCTGGGTGAGCCAGCGCGGTTTCAAGAAGCCCTGAGCGTGGACGGTTAAAACCGTTTCAGCTTTGAAAACTTAGTTTTAGGACATTGCCGTCACCCTCTGACCAAAAGCCAAATCTTGGAGGAGCGCCGTCATGAGCAAAGCGGATTTGAAACTTTTTCTCGCTGGTTTCGGCGCCTTGGCGTTGATGTTCGGCGCGGCGGCGAGCGCCTTCGTCTAACGCTTAATCAGGGTTGGTGCTAAGATCGGCGCTGCGAGCTGCAGTTCATGCCAGCGCCGTGACCATCGTCACAGACGGGTAGGGGTCGAATTAGCCAAAAGATGACAGCGTGTGGCGTTTTTGTTGTCGACGCCTTTGCTCGTTCTCAAGAAACCTTGCTTTTTGCAACCGGGTCCTCGAGGCCCGGTTTTTTTTCTGAGCTGCAGATGGGGTGTTCGCCCGCCAATTGCAACGCATTTGAATAAACACGGTGATCACATCGTAAACGCGACCTGCCCGCAGCCTCTTGCTCTGAATGCTCAGGCCGGGCTACCTCCCTTGCCCGAACCGAGGTCTTGATCCAGGAGGCGCCCATGGCCGCCCCGAGCACAGCTGAGTTTTACGCCCGCGTCCGCGGCCAACTGGCCGATATTGACGCTCAGGGCCTCACCAAGCCCGAGCGCGTTATCAGCTCCAAGCAAGCGCCGGTGATCCGGGTGCGCCAAAACGGCGACGAGCGCACGGTGCTGAACTTTTGCGCGAACAATTATCTCGGCCTCGCCGACAGCCCGGCCTTGATCGAGGCGGGAACCGAGGCGTTGGAGCGCTGGGGCTCGGGCGTGGCCTCGGTGCGTTTCATCTGTGGCACTCAGACCTTGCACAAGGACCTCGAGCGCGCGATCGCGGATTATCTCGGTTATGAGGACGCGATCCTGTTCGCGGCGTGTTTTGACGCCAATGGCGCGGTGTTCGAGCCGCTTTTCGGACCTGAGGACGCCATTATTTCCGACAGCCTCAACCACGCCTCAATCATTGACGGGGTGCGGCTGTGTAAAGCCAAGCGCTATCGCTTCGCGAATTCGGACATGGCGGATTTGGAATCCAAGCTGCAAGAGGCGGACACGGCGGGCGCGAAAGCCAAGATCATCGTCACCGACGGTGTGTTTTCCATGGACGGCTATATCGCCGATCTGGAGGGGATCACCGCGCTGGCTCGGCAATATGGCGCGCTGGTGATGGTGGATGATTGCCACGCCACCGGCTTTATGGGGCCCCAGGGTGCGGGCACGCCGCATCTGGCTGGCGTCCGAGACCAAGTGGACATTCTGACGGGCACGCTGGGCAAAGCGCTCGGCGGCGCCATGGGCGGGTTCATCTGCGCCCGCCAGGAGGTGGTGGATTGGCTTCGCCAGCGCGCGCGGCCGTATCTGTTCTCTAATACGCTGGCGCCGGCGGTGGCGGGGGCGAGCCTCAAAGCGATCGAACTCGCCAGGGCCGGGGACGACCTGCGCGCCCAACTCACAGCCAACGCCGAACGCTTCCGCGACGGCATGACCGAGGCCGGCTTCACCCTGTTGCCGGGCCAACACCCCATCATCCCCGTCATGCTGGGCGAGGCGAAAACCGCGCAAGAGATGGCCGCTCGGCTGATGGAGGAGGGTGTCTATGTCATCGGCTTTTCTTACCCGGTGGTGCCCCACGGTCAGGCGCGCATCCGCACCCAAATGTCCGCCGCCCATACGTTTGAGCAAATCGACCAGGCGATCGCCGCCTTCACCAAGGTGGGCCGTGAAATGGGGGTGGTGAGCTAAGCCATGAAAGCCCTGATTAAATCCAAGCCCGAGCCCGGCATCTGGATGGGTGAAGAACCCGCTCCGGAGTTGGGGCCGGGGGATGTGCTCATCAAAGTGCGCCGCACCGCGATTTGCGGCACCGACATGCACATTTACGACTGTCATGATTGGGCGGCGGCCACCGTGCCCACCCCCATGATTGTCGGCCATGAATACTCCGGTGAGATTGTCGACATCGGTCCCGGGGTCACTCGCAAAGACCTGCGCTTAGGCATGCGCGTCTCAGGGGAGGGGCATATCGTGGGCGACACCAGCCGCGCGGTGCGCGCCGGCCGCTTCCATTTGGACCCGGAAACCGCGGGCCTGGGCGTCAACCGCCCCGGCGCATTTGCGGAATACCTGGTGCTGCCGGCGTTTAACGTGGTGCCTCTGCCCGATGCGGAGGATGACGATCTCGCCGCAATCCTCGATCCGCTTGGCAATGCGGTGCACACCGCTTTGGCGTTTGATCTGGTGGGCGAGGATGTGCTGGTCACCGGCGCCGGGCCGATCGGGGTGATGGCGGCCGCCGTCGCGCGCCATTGCGCGGCGCGCCATGTGGTGATCACCGATGTGAACCCTTACCGGCTCGATCTCGCCGCTCAAGTGGCCGACGTGCGCCCGGTCAATGTGGCCCAAGAAGACTTAAACGCGGTCATGGCCAGGCTCGGCATGACCGAAGGCTTTGATGTGGGGCTCGAAATGTCCGGCGCGAAACCGGCGTTCGATCAAATGCTCGACGCGATGGTTATGGGCGGCAAGATCGCCATGCTCGGCCTGCCGGGGGGCGAAACGGCGACCAATTGGTCGAAAATCATCCTCAAGGCGCTCACGATCAAAGGCGTTTACGGCCGGGAGATGTTTGAGACCTGGTACAAAATGCTCGCCATGCTGCAATCCGGGCTCGACGTCTCCAAGGTGATCACCCACCGCCTGCCTGTGGAGCGCTACCAAGAAGGCTTTGACGCCATGGGCTCGGGCCGCTCTGGCAAGGTCGTGCTCAGTTGGACCTAGAGCGTTTTCAGCAAAAGTGTAAGCGGTTTTGCGGTTCGAAAACGCGATAAACCGTAGACTTAGAGCCGCTTCTCGACCCTGATTAAATTGAACCGGCTCTAGACGCGCTGGGCCGGCGCCGCCAGCGCACCTGATAAAGGTCGAACCGGCGGTCTTTGAGGTTCTGCACCGAGCCGTGTTGGCGGCTCACCAACAGGTCCGACAGCGACAAGTCCGCAATGGCGATGGTTTCGGTGTTCGGCGCAGTGTCCGCGGCCACCCCGTCTCGGCTAAACGGGAAGTCCGACGGCGTTAGGATACAACTTTCCGCGTAGTGTATGTCCATGGCCTCCACATTTGGCAAATTGCCGACCACGCCGGACATCACCACATAACACTGATTTTCCACCGCCCGGGCATGGCAGCAATATCGCACCCGCAAATAGGCCCGCCGTTCGTCGGTGCAGAAGGGGACGAACAGGATCGCCGCCCCTTGATCCACCAAATGGCGCGCCAGTTCCGGGAACTCACTGTCATAGCAGACCATGACGCCGACAGGGCCGCAATCGGTGGGGATCACCAGCGACCGGTCCCCGCCTTTGATGTTCCACCACCGGGCTTCGGACGGGGTCGGATGCAGCTTGTCTTGGGTGTAAACCGCGCCGTCGCGCAAGAAAACGTAGCAGACATTGCGAATTTCGCCATTCTCCACCCGAGTGGGGTGAGTGCCGCCGATAATATTGATGTTATAAGAGACGGCGAGCTTCTCCATAAACCGCACATAACGATCGGCGTATTCGGAGATATGTTCGATTGCGGGCAGGGGATCGAGCTTATTTTCTTCCAGAGATAAGAGTTGCAGCGTATATAATTCCGGAAAAACCACAAAGTCGCAGCGATAATCCGACGCGACGTCGACGAAATACTCGATCTGCTCTTCAAACTCTTCTACCCGCGTGATCCGGCGCATTTGGAACTGCACGGTCGCCATGCGTACGGTCTGGGGTAAGCGTTTATCCGGCCGGGTGGTCTTCGCGCTCTTGCCCTGGGGCGCGAGGGGATTGCGCCAGAGCATATGGGTCGCAAAGCCTTTAGAGGCTTTGTCGTCGGGCAAGTACTTCGCCAGAACGCCCAACGGTTCGAAGCCTTGAGCGATTTGAAAGGCGATGACTTGGTCTTGGATCTGCTTCTCCATGACCGCGTCGAGATAGTCCTTGGGGTCTGGAAATTGCTTGGCGCGTCGGGCGTAGCCGGGCATGCGCCCCCCAAACACGATGCCTTTTAGATCGTAATACTCGCACAATTCTCGACGCAGCTTGTAAAACCGCTGCCCGATCCTGAGCCGCCGATAATCCGGATGCACCGCCACTTCCATACCATAGAGCACATCGCCATCGGGGTCGTGACGGGACGCGAAGCCGCCGCCGGAAATCTCTGACCAGGTGTGCGGTCCCAGCGCGATCTTTTCGTCGATAATGAAGGTGGCGCAATAGCCGACAATCGCGCCTTCGTATTCGGCGACGAATTGGCCGTCGGAGAAATTATTGATCTGCCCACGAATGGCGTGGTCTGGGTAACCCTCCCCCTCGCCATAAACCGTCCGGGTCAAATGGGTGATGGCTTCCGCATCCCTCAGGACCGCATTTCGGATGACGAGTTTGGCTTTGCTGGCGCTCATTCAACAACCGGTTCGCACGCGTGACGGGGGTGATCGCCAACAGCGCTTAACAGCCATAGACCCGGCCTTCAAACGTCTAGCCAACATGACAGATCGCGCGTCAGAGAAATATGACACATGGGAGCCGAGCATCTTTCCGGTGAAAGCGCCCGGCTCGCGGGTAAGATATTACTCACCCTCCGTCCAGAACTCCGCTCGCCAGTGGGGGTCCGGCTTCTCGGCGCGCACCTCGAAGACGATGTTTTCGGTGGAGGTGCGGCCATGGCGATCGGTGGAGGTGATGGCGACCACGTGGACGCCTTCGCTGAGGTCGGTGGGCAGGGGCGCGCGCCACAAATGCATGGACCGGTCGGCGACCGCCGCCATGGGCTGGGGTGCGCCGGGGCCGAATTGTCGGCCGCGGAAGGCCTCATAGCCTTGCGCCCGCGGATTGCCGGAGCGCGATTGGAACGCGAAGCGCGCGGTTTGCAATTGGCGCACCGCGGCGAAGGGATCCGCGTACTCCGCCCCGACGCGGGGGGCTTCGCCTGCGCCCTCTTGGGTGCGGGTCAGGGTGAAGGGGGCGCCGCCATCAATGCGCGCTTCCACCACAGAGTCGCGCGACCCGTTCCAAACATTGGCCATCACGAACACGCCTTGGCGCAACTCCTCGGGACTTAACATGTGCTGATCGGGGAGATCATTGACATTGACCGGCGGGATGGGATCGCGGGTCTCGGCGTCTTCCGCGCGCCAGGCCATCAGCGTGTCAAACCAGCCTCGGAAAGCGGGGGTGGAGAAGGACACCCACATGGTGCGGTCCCGGCCCAGCCCCGCGCCGTAATAGGTGTCGGTGTAGTCGACGCCGTCGAACACCAACTCCACATAGCCGCGCGGCGCGCCCTGGCGGGTCAGCGCATGGGGCACACCGTTGAGCGTCAGATCGCCCTGCCACCACGCGCCCGAAGCCGCGCCCGCGACGATATGGTGAAACGGCAGGGCGGCGACGCCGACCGCCTCCTCCCAACCATTATAAACCTCGCCTTGCAGGTGCTGCTCGATGGTGTGGGTGTGGCCTGAGAGCGACAGAGCGGGGCGACCCTCCAAGAGCGCATAGATTTCGGTGACGTTGTCGGTCTGGTGCTTGGTGGAGGTCGCGTCCACGAAGCTTACGAAGGGCACATGGTGGAACACCACAATGCGCTTATCCTCGGGCACGAGCGCTAAGCTCTCGCGCAGCCATTGCATCTGAACCGCGTCGACCCGGCCGTTATAGGTTTTCTGCTCAGTGCAGAAATCCCGACCATTGGCGGCGTCGATCTCCCCGCACGGATAAACGATATTGTCGAGCGCGAAATAGGCGACATCGCCAATGATGAAGGAATAATAATTCGGGCCGAAATAATTCCGCCACGTGTCCGCCGAATCCGCATCGGTTTCGGCGTCATAATCAATGTCGTGATTGCCATAGCCCAAATATTGCGGCGCTTGCACCGCGGAGGCGACATTGATCAAGCGCGGCAACAAGCCCAGATCGTCGCCCGCCACATCGCCCACATAGATCATGCACTTATAGGCGCCTACGCCCACATCAACGAGGTCTTTGACCAAGCCGTCGCGGAAATAGCTGACTTCCGTGTTCGAATAGGTCTGCACATCGCCGATGACCGCGCAGCGATAATCGGTTTCATCCCCGGATTTGACCAGCGGGAAGTTGATCGCCGCGGGCAGCGGGCCGGTGGGCGCCAATCCGCCGAACCGCAATTCGGGCGAGCCTGCGGGCTTATGTTCATAGGCGAATTGGGGGATCCAGTCCGCATTCACCGGCGTCTGATAGCCCGACGGCTTGGTGACCATCACCGACATATCTGCGCGCGCGGGCAAGGCGTAGGCGCCCTGCGCGTCGGTCAGCGCCACGTCGCGGCCGTTCGACACGATGACGTTCGCCAGGCCCGGCTCGTCGGCTTGGCGGATGCTGTCGCGGTTGAGATCCTCGAACACCACGCCGGTAACTGTATCCCGAGGCGCGTCGTCTTCGGACGGGATGACTTCGATTTTGCCGAAATACGGCTCAGCGGGTTCGGCTTGCGCCCAAGCGGGGGCCCCCAGGGCAATCACGGCCGTGCTGGCGCAGGCGAAGAAAACCAGCTTCATCAAAACACCTCTTAAGTCTCGAACCGCCGCCGTTTTGGCGTAAAACCGTGACAGACGTGCGACGGCGGGCGCCAAGGGTTTGTGGCGAGCGCAGAAGCGAAGGTGTCGTAAACCATGAAACAGGCGTTGGTTTTTGACTCCGGCGTGGGCGGGCTGTCGGTCTGTGACGCCATCGCTCAGGCCAAGCTCACCGTGCGTCTGGATTACCTCGCTGACACCGCGTGGCTGCCCTATGGCGACAAACCCGACGCCGCCTTGCAAGCCCGCGTGCCGGCGTTGATCGCCCAAGCGGTGGGCCGGCTTGCCCCTGACGCGGTTGTCTTGGCGTGCAACACCGCCAGCACTCTGGCGCTGGACCGGGTGCGCGCGGCCGTGTCCGTTCCCGTGGTGGGCGTGGTGCCGCCGATTAAGCCCGCCGCGGCGGCTAGCCGATCCGGCGTGATCGCCGTTCTGGCCACGCCCGCCACGGTGCGCCGGGCTTATATCGACGATCTGATTGACCGGTTCGCCGCGGGAACCCATGTGCGCCGGGTCGGATCGACCGCACTCGTCACCGCCGCCGAGGCGACGTTGGCGGGTCGTGCGCCGGAGGCCTCAGACATCGCGCCCGCTCTGGAGGCGGTGTTTTCAGGTGAGGCGGGCGCGCGCGTGGACGCGGTCGCGCTGGGCTGCACGCATTTTCCCTTGGTGTTGGAGGCGCTTCGCGCCCGCGCGCCCCGCCCCGTGGCCTGGTTCGATCCCGGCCCGGCCGTTGCGCGCCGGCTCAGCGACGTGCTCGCCCTCGACGCCCATGGGGCGCCGCAATTCGGGACCGCTTTTTTCACCGCCCCCGAGGCCGGCGAGCCCAGAACCGCCTTTACCCGCCGGGGATTCGCACTCCAGATTTGGAACGCGCCCGCCGCATCGGCTTAAGGCCCGAACCTATGGATGCAGTCTCGTTCAAATACGATGCAAACGATGCAAAACGGGAAAAATTCGTCGAAGGCTGTCATCGTTGGCGCTGCGGCGAACAACGGGTTTGAGTCCAAAGTGTCGACTGCCGCGAATGAGACCAACGGCTTCTTTTGTCGGTTGAAACTCAGTTTGATGGTTTGATGAAGGCATAGGCTGTCAGGGCCACACCGAGCGCGAACAGCGATGCAATCACAAGGTACGTACCGACGTCGGCAGACAATTGCTGTGCGGTCGGAAAAAACATGCGGAAGGTTCCAGCCAATACGAGAAGCCAACCGGATAAGGTAACCAGCAAGCTGAAATCCGGACGCCAGACGTTGTGGGTCGTTACGATTACTAGGCCACCTAATAGGAAAAGCAGCCCGTTCAGATAGACGACCGTGGGATGAACATCTTCCCAGATCTTCAAATTGAGAAATTCCGATGTCGTTACGACCATTAACGCTGGGCCGAGCACAGCGGCTATCCGACCAGATGTGTCCATGGACTGGGGTTCCTTGAGTTCAGGAATACGACGTCGAAACGCAGAAGTATGCAGTGCATGTGTCGCATGCAACGGGCCTCAATGGTCGAGATCGTTGGCGCAACGTTAGCGGATTTTGGAGACCACAGTCCTAAGGTCGGCTTTGTCCGCAAAGCAGCCATAGGCTGTCGTTGACGCGAAGGGCTGCAATTGACCAATCTCAACCTTTGGGTCGCAGCCCAAACGGTGATTCCGGGCTCCGGAACAGGGCTTGGTCGCTCCGATCCCGTGGTCCGTTTTGCTGCGACGGTCCGTGATGGGTCATGGGGCCGGACGCCACAGCCGCTTCAATTAAATCCGAATCGAGAAGCGGCTCTAAATCTTAGCTTTTTCGCGTTTCCGAACGACCAACCGCACACACTTGGCCTGGAAACGCTTTAGTGGGTGTCGCCCTCGCGCATGGAGAACTCACCGCGGCGGATGCGTTCGGGCAGGCTTTCCGCCATTTCCGCAACAGGCTCTTCGCCATAAGCGTCGATCATGTCGGTCAGCGCTGCGAAAATCGCCGACGTGGCGATCAGTTCCGGCTCACAACCCTGATTCAAGGCTTCGTCCCAAGCCTCAAGCAACAGATCGAGGGCCATCGATTTCTGTTCGCCTTCGCTCAACAAAGCGAGGCTGCGAGGGGCGGGGACGCTGGCGGCCATATTCATCGTCTCCTGCGCAGCCGGCCTTCGCCGTTGCGGTTGATCTAGGGCTCCCCGGCGGACGCGGATGGAAGGGCGCGACCCGCCGGATCTTCAAACCGCGCCGCGAGCGCGCGCGCAAGCGCGGCCCCGCGTCGCGCGAGTTCAGCCTCATCTTGCCGCACTGCGTCTGAACAGGCTAGCCCGTCACGCTCCTGCGAGGCCCAACCGCTGTTAAACGCACGCGCCAATCGATTGCGCGCGTCGATGTCCGCCGCTTCTGTGTCCAATAAACCGAGGACTTGTTCGCGCCACGCCTGGTCCTCCCGGCCTTGGCAGAGCGTGCGCAAATAGTGCGCCGCGCCCATTAGAAAGGCGAGTTCGGTCAATTGCTCCGGTGGCGCCGATGTCGGCGGCGGGGATGGCGGCGCCGTCGGCTCGGGCTCGGCGGTTTGCGCGGCCGTCCACGGGGTCGCGAGCGCACAAACCAGAATGACGACGCCGATCACGCGCATTGCACCCGCGCCCATCCCGCTCTGAGCACCCGCGCCGTTTCGTCCCAAGCCACGCGAGCGCACGCCTCATCCAATGGCATGAACACCGCCTCCGCGGCGTCGTCCCCCGCGCGGGGTTCGGCCGCGATCCACCGCGCGGCGTAATCGATGAGCACATAATGATGGTGCGCGTCAGGGCCGGGCGCGGGGAACACCCCGTCCACCACATCGATGAGGCCCTTTACGTCCGCCTCAACGCCGGTTTCCTCGCGCAGCTCCCGCAACGCCGCCTCGGCTAGCCGTTCGCCCCACTCCACCTTACCCCCGGGAATGGACCATTCTTGATCTCGGGGCGGGCGGCCGCGCCGGACCAACAACACCTCAGGCCCGCGCACGCACACCACGCCCACAGCCGCGATCGGACGGCGCGTTTCGTCCATGGTTTGTTCGCCCGAATCCTTTAGAGTGCCTATGACGCTGCCGGCTGGGCGGGGCGAAAACAAGGCGCTGACGGACATTAAAGCCAATGTGCGGACGTTACGCGGTCACCCTGCCGCCCGACGCCATGCGGGCGCTCTTTAAGGTTAAGGACCGGCCCAATTATCCCCCGCGTTGGAACGCCGCGCCGACCCAAGACTTGCCGGTAATTTGGCGCGATCCGGAAACGGGCCTGCGCCGGCTCTCGCTGATGCGCTGGGGGTTGGTGCCGTTCTGGGCCAAAGCGATAGACACAAAGCCGGTCATTAACGCGCGCGCGGAGACGGCGGCGCAGAAGCCGATGTTTCGCCAAGCGTTAAAAAAGCGCCGCGCGCTTATTCCCGCTGACGGGTTCTATGAATGGGCCGGCGAGGGGCGGAGCAAACGGCCGCATTTCATCCACGCCGCCCAAGGTGGACCGGTGGCGTTTGCTGGCCTGTGGGAGGTGTGGTCGGACAAAACTCACGGGGATGTTCGCAGTTTCGCCATCCTGACCGTGAAGGCCAACGCCGACATGGCGGACCTGCACGACCGCATGCCGGTAATCCTGGCGGCTGAGCAATGGGCGGCGTGGCTCGACCCCGAGGCGGCGCCCCTCGATCTGGCCCCGGCGCTCGATGGCGCGCTTCGCGCCTATGAAGTCAGCGCCGAAGTGGGCAGTGCGAAGAATGACGGGCCGCGCTTGATCGAGCCTGTGGAACGCACGCGATTGTTTTAGTCGCGCCCGATCCGTCGCTTTAGCCCGAAGCCCCCTGAGGCGCGCCGCTCACTGCGCCGTCCAGCCGCCTTCCACCGGGATCGCCGCGCCATTGACCGATGCGCCTTCGTCGGAGGCCAGATACACCAGCGCGCCAATGAGGTGGTCATAGGTGACGAATTGCTTGGTGGGGTGGGCCGCCAGCATCACGTCGCGGACCACGTCTTCTTCGGAAATCCCGCGGGCTTTCGCGGTGTCCGCGATCTGGTTCTCCACCAGGGGCGTTTTGACATAGCCCGGGCAAATGGCGTTCATGGTCACGCCATGTTCGGCGACTTCCAAAGCCACGGTCTTGGTCAGCCCCATAATGCCATGCTTAGCCGCCACATAGGCGGATTTAAACGGGCTGGCGACGAGGCCATGGGCGGACGCGATGGCGATGATCCGACCCCGGCCTTGGTCTTTCATAATCGGCACGGCGGCGCGCACCGCATGGACCGCCGCGGTCAGATTGATCGCGATGATCTGGTCCCACTTTTCCAGCGGAAACTCTTCGATCTTGCTGACATGCTGGATGCCCGCGTTCGGCACCAGAATATCGAGCCGGCCGAATTCGCGCTTGGCGAAGGCGACCATATCGGCGGTTTCCTCCGGTTTGAGCGCATTGGCGCCATGGAACCGTACGGTCGTGCCGCAATCGGTTTCCAACTTCGCCCGGGTCGCCTCGATCTCGTCGGGGTCGCCCAGCCCGTTAATCACCAGCTTGCAGCCGCGTTTGCCCAGGCCTTCCGCAAGCGCCAGGCCGATGCCGGAGGTGGAGCCGGTGACGATGGCGACGTGGCCTCTAAGGTCGAACATGGGAGGGTCCTTTCGCTAGGCGCATGGGATCGGAAGGCTTAAGCGGCCTTTTTAGCCGGCTGCGGACGGGTAAACACCCAAGCGGAACCCTTAGACAGGCTCTCATCGAAGCGATAGCCGCCCTCGGTGAAGCTTTTAAGCCCGTCGGGCTCTGTAATCCGGTTCTTTACAATATGTCGCGCCATCGCGCCCCGGGCCCATTTGGCGTAAAAGCTCAACACCCGGGCTTTGCCGTTTTTGACGTCTTTAAAGGCGGGGGTGATGATCGTCGCTTTCAAAGCTTTCTTGTCGACCGCGGAAAAATACTCGTTCGAGGCCAGATTGATGAGGGTCGGCGCCGGTTCGTCACCAAAATCCGCGTTCAGCGTCTCAGCGATCCGGGCGCCCCAAAAATCGTAAAGATCCTCGCCGCGGTCTGTTTTGAGCTTTCGGCCCATTTCGAGCCGATAAGGCTGGATAGCCTCGAGCGGACGTAACACCCCGTAAAAGCCCGACAGAATGCGCAGATGGTCTTGGGCGAAGGCGAAGTCGTCCCCGTTGAATGTGTTCGCTTGCAGCCCCTGATAAACATCGCCGTTAAACGCCAAGGCGGCGGCCTTCAGGCCCGGTTGGTCGGGGTCAAAGCTCTGGAACCGCTCATAATTGAGATCGGCCAGAGCCTCGGAGATGTCCATCATGGCGCGCAAATCGGCCCGGCTTAGGGCGCGCGTCACCTTCGATAGCGCGCGAACTTGATCCATCAGCCGGGGCTGGGTTGTCTTCGGCGCAGCGTCCATAGCGTCGAAATTCATATTCTTGGCAGGCGAGAGCACCACAAGCATGGGGACCTCCTTCCGGGTCAGTCGGCGTTGGAGCGACGGGCGAGCATAACGCCGGGGTTCATAACGCCGCGAGGGTCGAGCGCGGTCTTCACCGCAGTCATCACATCCAAATCCGGACCGGCTTTGCGGCTCGCCAATTCGTCACGTTTCATGACACCGATTCCGTGTTCAGCGGAAATCGAGCCGTTCAAGCGGGCGACGACGTCATGGACCGCCTCGGTGATGGCGTTGGCGTGCGGCGCTAGCGCGGTGCGCACCCCGCCCCGCCGTGCGGCGACCTTAAAGTGCACATTGCCGTCGCCCACATGGCCAAACGCGGACAGCCGCGCCTCGGGGTAAACCGCTTGGGCCGCCGCCCAGGCGTCGTTAATCAATTGCGGCATCACGGAGATCGGCGCGGAGACGTCGTGCTTCACCGCAGGGCCTTCCAGCTTCTCCGCCTCGGGCAAGCTTTCGCGCAACCGCCAGAAATCCTGCGCCTGGCCGGCGTTGCCCGCCACCGCCCCGTCAAGCGCCAGCCCCGCGTCAAACGCGTCGCCGAGGCCCGCCTCCATCATCGCTTGCGCTTGACCCGGCTGGCCGGCGTCGATCTCGATGAGCACATACCAAGGATATGGCGTTGAGAGCGGATCGCGCGTTCCCGAAATATGGCGCACGGTCAGCTCGACCCCCAGCCGCGGCATGAGTTCGAACCCACTTAAGAGCCCGCCCGAGGCCGTTTTCATACGGGCGAACAACGCCACCGCCGCTTGAGGACTATTCACGGCGACAAAGGCGGTGGCGGTGTCTTTGGGCCGAGGGAACAGCTTGAGCACCGCCGCCGTGATCACCCCTAACGTGCCTTCCGCGCCGATGAAGAGTTGTTTGAGGTCGTAGCCGGTGTTGTCTTTGCGCAATCCCCTCAACCCGTTCCAGATCCGTCCGTCGGGCAGCACCACTTCAAGCCCCAAAACCAGATCGCGCATCATGCCATAGCGCAAAACGGCCGTGCCGCCGGCGTTGGTCGAGATGAGCCCGCCGATCGTCGCCGATCCTTTCGCGCCCAAGCTGAGGGGGAAAAGGCGGTCTTGTGCGGCGACCGCCTCATGCAGCGTTTCTAGGATGACCCCGGCCTCCACGGTCACGGAGTCATTGAGCGGATCGAGCGCGCGCACCTCGGTCATCCGCTCCAAGCTGAGCAGGACCGAGCCATAGGGCAATCCGCCGCCCACCAGCCCGGAATTGCCGCCCTGCGGGGTCAGGCTCAGCCCAGCTTGGGCGCAGATTTTTACAGCGGCCGCGGTCTCTTCAGTGGTTTTCGGTAGGATTAAGAGCGGGGTTTCCCCGCGCCAGCGACCGCGCCAATCCTGTAGCTTCGGCTCCACGCGTGCGGGGTCTTGGCTCCAGCCCTTTGGGCCGAGCCGGGTTTTCAGCGCCTCAAGGGCCGCCGCCATGTCCGCAGAGGGATGGGAATCCGCCATGCCCGCTATATAGCGCGGCGAAGCGGGCCGTGTCAGGGGTGCGCGATGGGATCATGCGCGGAGGCGGCGCGCGACAAGCGATCCTGGATCGCCTCGCCCAAGCCGTCCGCGGGAATGCGCGCAACCGCAATGCCCGGGAAGCCCGCCGAATCCAACGCGCGCAGATAGGCGAACAAATTGCCTGCCGCTTCGACCACATCCCCCTTCGTGCTGAGGTTCAGATGGGCGAAGCGACACGTGCGTCCAAAGCCCAGAAACGCTTCGCCTTGGCGCGCATGCTCCGCGTTGAGCCGCAAGACCGCCCGCGGGGCGTAATGGCGCAAGGTTTGGCCCGGCGATCGCGGCGCCTTGGGGTCGACGTCCGGACGGACAAGAGGTCCGCACACGGCTTCCAGCCGCTCCCGGTCCAGCCCGCCCAACCGCAGCAACGCCCCCGCAAATCCCTCGCGCGGGGGGGCAATGACGGTGGATTCTAAGCCCACTGCGCACGGCCCGCCATCAATAACCAAAGCTGTTGCGTCGCCTAACTCTTCACAAACATGGTTTGCCCGTGTCGGGCTGGGCCGCCCGGAGACATTCGCCGAGGGTGCGGCCACCGGACGGCCGAGCGCCGCGATGACCTGGCGCGCGGTGGGATGACTGGGCAGGCGCACCGCCACCGTATCGAGGCCTGCGCACGCCAAATCGCAGACTGCCCGGTCGCTCCCCGATCGGCGCGGCAACACCAGGGTCAGCGGGCCGGGCCAAAACGCCGCCGCCAACGCTTGCGCGGGTTCGTCGAACACAGCGATCGCTTCGGCCATCGCCAGATCGGCGACATGGGCGATCAGAGGATTAAATCGCGGGCGGCGCTTGGCGGCGAAGACTTTCGCCACCGCTTGGGGGTTTGTCGCATCCGCGGCGAGGCCATAGACCGTCTCCGTGGGCAAACCCACCAGGTCGCCGTTCCGCAAAGCTTCCGCGGCGGCGGCGACGGCGTTCGGGCCAGGATACGCTAAACGAGCCATTAAGAGTGATGTTAAGGCGCGTTAACCGATTTCAAGATGCAAGCGTTAGATTTATCTTAGGGTCGACTTGCCAAAATCGTGAAGTTCACGTCAATAATTGGTGTTGTCTGGTCATCGCCTTCAACGTCAACGCCGATACCAAATAAACGTCGCAGTATTTCCGCTTGCCCCTGAACCTGCGCTGAACCGTCCGGCTGGGGTTCGAATTCAAACGCCAGGGTGACCGGCTGCTCCACGCCGCGCAAGCTCAGCACGCCCTCGGTTTGAAACCGGCCCTCCCCAAGCGCAGTCGCGCCTTCGGCGGTGAAGCGCGCGGTGGGGAATTGAGCCGCGGCGAGCCAGTCCGAACCGGTCGCGGCGTTGGCGTAAAACGGATTGCCGAAGGCGGCGGAGCCGATATCTACCTCCACCGTGATCGCCGTGGCGTCTGGGCGATTGGGGTCGAAGACCACGTCCGCGCTCCAGCGTTCAAACCGGCCTTCAAACGCAGTCCCCGCTGCGGCGCCAGAAAAGCGCAACGTGCTGTTGGCTTCGTCGATGCTCCAGGCTTGCGCGCTGCGTTGGTCGCTTAGCACCGCCGCCGCCGAGCCGCCTTGGCCGGCCGCACCCACTGCGACCCCGCCGACAAGCACGGCGATCACGCTGGCAAAGACGGCGCGACGTCCCTTCGAAGCGCGGGCGGAGCGGCGACCTGGCCCGACGCCCATGCGCCCCAGCGTCCCGTCGCGATCCTGGAACTGGTGTTTTAGGGCGCCGGCCACATGCAACGCCAACAGCGCCAGAATGCTGAGCGCGGAGATCCGGTGCAGGAGCTTCAGCCCGCCTTCGAGCCCTTTGCGCGTCTCTGTGCCCAGCTCGGGCAGGATCGGCAAATGCGGCCAGGGGGCCAGGCCGAACAACAGCGTAGGCAAATTCGTCGTAGACGCCGACACATACGCCCAGCCCAAAAGCGGGGTGGCGAGCATGAGCGCATAAAAGCCGATATGGACGGCGTGGCTGAGGCGTTTTTCCCGTGCGCTCCAATGCGTCATCGGCTCAGGCGGAGGGTTCATCAGCCGCCAAGCGAGCCGGGCGCCCACCAGCAACAGCACCAGAACGCCCATGGTTTTGTGCGATTGATAAATTGCGAATTTGACCGGCCCGTCCGCCATTCGGGTCATCAACAATCCGAACCCGGTCAGTCCCAATAGCGCGGCCGCGAGGGCCCAATGCAGGATGATCGCGACTTGGGTGTAGCGTTCGGGCGTTTGGCGGTCGGGCCGGTCAGTCATCGCCTTACTCTTCCACTTCGCCGAATTCGGCTTCGATGATCAGGTCGACCTCGTCGCCAATGCCGAAATTGATCAGATGGTCAAATCCGAACTCCGAGCGTTTGATCGTGGTCACGCCTTGGAAGCCCAACCGGTATTGGGTGTCTTTAAACGGGTTGGGACGACCGCCATAGAAGGTCACGTCAAAGGTCACCGGTTGGGTGACCCCGCGCAGGGTCAGATCGCCGGTCATGGTCCCGGTGTTCTCACCAGTCACCGCAAGGTCCGTGGCGGTGAAATCAATGGTGGGGTATTCCGCGGCGTTGAAGAAATTGGCTTCTTCGGTGAGCTCTTTGTCGAAATCATCCAACCCCGTGGAGATCGAGGTGACGTCTACGCTCGCGTTTAAGGTCGAGTTCGCCGGGTTCGCCGGATCAAAGGTTAACTCGCCGCTGACGCCGTCGAACCGGGCGGTGTATTCAGACAGACCGAAATGGCTGATTTTCCAAGTCACGCCGGCATGGGCGGGATCAATGGCGTAGCGGCCCGCAGGCGCGTCGGCGGGGTCTGTGGAGACTTGGGCGAAAGCGGGCGCGGCGAGCGCGCTCGCCAGGGCGGCGATCATGAGCGTGCGCATGGGAAAACTCCTAATAAGGTTGCAGTGCGTATCGAGTCCGGGGTCCCAGCCCCGTGATCGGGCAATTAACAATTCCACATGACAACCGGAACCGCGCCGTTGCGCGATCCTCTATTGCCAAATTGGAAACAATCATCGGGCCGCTAAGAACTCCGCCTCAATGGCCACCGCGATTTGGTCGGCGACGCGGTCAGACGTTGCGAAGGCGCCCCAACGGCTCGGCCGGACTTGCGTAGACCCAGAAAAACCGACCGCGCGCCGCCCCGTCAGAGGCGGTACGATGTGGGTGAGCGACCCGTTAAAGCGAACCGCGAAGGTGACGTCATGGACGGCGCCGTTCCAGGTCAGCGGCCCGCTGACCTGGGCGGTTTGCGGCCCGGTCAATCGCACTCTGCGGCTTTCAAACACAATCGGCGCGTCGTCCGCAAACAGGCCCGCTCGGGCGAGCTCATCGCTTTGGGCCGCCGACCCCGTGCTCAACGAGGCGGGATCGATCACCGCGCGGACTTGGCTTTGGTCCGGGCGCAGTGGATCGAAATCCAGCGCTGCGTCGATGGCGTCAAACCGACCGGTCAGCGGGGTCGCGCCGGGCCGGGCGAGCCGAAACACCGCGCTGACATGGGTGGGATCGCCGACATAACGGCCCGGACGCGCGTCGCCGAGTTCGGGTTGGATCATCGGCGCGCACGCCGCCGCCGCGAGCAGGCTGGCCATCACAATGCGCTGGGTCGGTGTCATCGGCCTCGAGCCCTTCCCCTTGGGTCACGGTTTCGCGCTTGCCCCAATGGCGGCGCGCTGAATAGGCTAGGATCAAACACGTGCGGGGAAAGCCGCGCGCTCTTCACGGAGGCGATATGACGTATCAAGCCCCCCTGGCGGACATGACATTGGCCTTGGCTGCTCAACCCTCTTGGCGGCGGCTCCAGCAAGCCGGCGTCTTTGAGGATCTCTCCGAGGCGTTCGTCGAGCAGATCCTTAGTGAGGCCGGCCGGTTCTGCGCCGACGTTATCGCGCCGTTGCAGCGCGTCGGCGACGCCAATCCAGCGCATTTGGAGAATGGCGTGGTGCGAACCTCGCCCGGTTACAAAGACGCCTACGCCCAGCTGGTTGAGGCGGGATGGCAGAGCTTGCCCTTCCCGCCCGAGCATGGCGGCATGGGCTTACCGCGGGTGCTGGCGACCGCGGTCATCGAAATGATCCAATCCGCGGACATGGCGTTCGGCTTAGCGCCGATGCTGAGCCTCGGCGCCGTTGAGGCGTTGATCGCCCACGGCACTGAGGCTCAACAAGCCGCTTACTTGCCCAAGCTGGTCACGGGTGAGTGGACGGGCACCATGAATCTGACCGAGCCGCAGGCGGGCTCTGACCTGGCGGGCTTGAAAACCAAGGCCATACCGGACGGGGAGGGGGGCTACAGGCTCTTCGGGCAGAAGATTTATATCACCTGGGGTGAGCATGACTGCGCAGACAACATTGTGCATTTGGTGCTCGCGCGGCTGCCCGACGCTCCGGAAGGAACCCGCGGCATTTCCCTGTTCCTCGCCCCGAAATTCTTGGTCAACGCGGATGGCGGTCTGGGCGCGCGCAACGACCTGCGCGCCATAGGGCTGGAGCACAAGCTGGGCATTCACGGCTCGCCCACGTGCACAATGGCCTTTGGCGAGGCGGAGGGCGCGGTGGCGGAGCTGATCGGCGAACCTCATCGTGGCCTCGCCGCCATGTTCACCATGATGAACTCCGCACGGCTGAATGTGGGCGCGCAAGGGGTGGGCGTGGCCGAACGCGCCTACCAAAAGGCGCTCGCTTACGCGATGGAGCGCCGCCAAGGCCGGGCGCCCGGGGTGGACGCGCCCGCGCCTCATCCCATCGCCCATCACCCGGACATTGGCCGTCTGTTGATGGTTGCGCGGGCGAAAATCCTCGCGGGCCGGGCAATTTGTTTCGCCCAAGCGCTCGCCGCCGATCTCGCCCATCACGGTCTGGATGAGACCGCGGCCGCGCGCGAGGCGTTGTTGACCCCCATCGCCAAGGCTTGGGGCACAGATATGGGCTGCGAGGTGACCTCGTCGACGCTGCAGGTTCATGGCGGCATGGGCTTTGTCGAAGAAACCGGCGCGGCGCAGTATTATCGTGATGTGCGCATCGCGCCGATCTATGAAGGCACAAACGGCATCCAAGCGATGGATCTCGTCGGCCGGAAAGTCGCCGCCGACGAGGGCCGGGCCATGGCGGCGCTCTTAGGCGAGATCCGCGACCACGCCAAAGCGTTAGCCGAGGGGCCGTTGAGCGATCTCGCCCCGGCGCTTGAGCGCGGTTTGGGCGCGCTGGCCGAAGCCACCGCCTACATGGTTCAAGCGGAACCCCGTGACCGGCTCGCCGGCGCGACGCCCTATCTCAGCCTCGCCGGCGATGTCATCGGCGCGCATTTGTTGCTGGCCGAGGCTGAGACCGCCGCGGACGTTGAGCATGCCGGAGCCGGCGCCCGCGCCGCGCTCGCGCGTGTTTTCGCCCAGGCGGTGCTGAGCCTCGCCCCGGGGAAAGCCCAGGACGCCATGGCTGGCGTCGAGGCGCTCGACGCGGCGACCCAAGCCGCTTTGGACGCTGCATGAGGCGAGCGCACCAATGTGCGGGCAATGGCGGCGGCGAGGTGGACGAGCCACGCTCGCGCGCCATGTCCGGGCTTATGAGAGACTTGCTCGCGCAACCGCTTTTACGGCTCCTCGCCGTTAATGGCTTGATCGGAGCCCTCGCGGGGATGTGCCTCATCGGTTCGATGGTGGGGCTCGATGTCGCCGGTTTCCGGACGCTGTTGCGCGCCGATCCCAGCGCGTGGTTTGCCTTTATCGCGCTCAGCATCGGCCTTGTGGGCTTGTTTGCCGGGGCCGCTATGGCAAGCGCGGTAATGCTGATGCCGCGCCAGGAGCCGACGGAGCGTCCGCCGACAGGGCCACTGGTTCCGGTTCCCATCCGGGTTCGCGGTCGAGGGCGGTGACAGGATTTTCACCCGGAACGGTCTCGACATCCGGCCCTGGGACGGTCATGGTCGCGCGCTTTGAGTTTCATTGGTTCGAGCGGCGTTGACCCTGAGGCGGCGATTTGAAAGCTGGCGTGAAAAAGCACCCGAAAGACATGACGTTACCTGAGCGGGTGCGTTATGAGATCATCGATTGGACCCGGTTTCTAATCGGGGCCGGCGCGGTCTACCTGACCTTCACCACCGCGGCGTTTGCGCAGTTTCACATTCCCAGTGAAAGCATGCAGCCGACCCTAGAGGTGGGCGATCGCGTCATTGTGTCGAAATTCGCCTATGGCTGGAGCCGGCATTCTTTGCCTTTGGGCTTGGGCGACCGTTTGCCCGCGCGCGAGGGTCGGTTTCTTGGCGGCGGGCCAGAGCGAGGCGATGTGGTCGTGTTCCGCCATCCGGTCCGGCCCGAGCATGTGATCAAACGTGTCGTCGGCCTGCCCGGCGACGTGGTCGAAGTTCGCCAAGGCCGGGTCTATCTCAATGGCGCGCCCGCGGAGATGGAGCCCTTGGGCGAGGAGGTGCGCCGGGACCGATTCGGCCAGATCACCGATTACGCGCGGTTTTTCGAGACCCTGCCTGGTGATGATCCCCATTGGGTCTATGACGCCGGCTATGGACGGCATCCGTACGAGAATTTAGCGCCCTATACCGTGCCAGAGGGGCGGGTGTTTTTGATGGGCGATAACCGAGACAATTCGGTGGACAGCCGCGCTCTCGCGAGCTTAGGGCCGGTTCCGATTGAACGCCTCGTGGGGAAGGCGCAGATTGTCGTCGCCAGCTTCCATCAATGCTCCACCCGATCCGGCGTCGACTGCCCGGGCTTGTTTGATCGGCTTTGGCGCCCGTTATAGACCCGCGCTTAAGCTGGCGGTTTCGCAGGCTAGGCGGCGTCGCGCGATCGGCTTAACCTACGCATAAAGACAACGAGACAGGGAGGCCGTCATGGGCGCTTTGGCCGGCAAAACCGCATTCATCACCGGCGCGAGCCGCGGCATTGGTTTGGCGATCGCTAAACGCCTAGCCAAGGACGGCGCCAATATCGCCATCGCGGCCAAGACCGCCGATCCCCATCCCAAACTGCCTGGCACCATCTACACCGCCGCCGAAGAGGTGGAGGCGGCCGGCGGTCAGGCCTTGCCTGTGCTCTGCGACATTCGCCATGAAGAAGCCGTGCAGGCGGCGGTTGACCTAACCGTGCAGAGCTTTGGCGGCATTGACATCGTTATAAACAACGCCTCGGCGATTTTTCCCGCCGGCACAGTGCAAACGCCGATGAAGCGCTGGGATTTGATGCACCAAGTCAACGCGCGCGGGACTTATCTGGTCTGCCAAAAAACCATTCCCCACCTGCTTAAGGCGGAGAACCCGCACGTCCTGATGATGTCACCGCCATTGGACATGGATGTGAAATGGTTCGCCCCCCATGTCGCCTATAGCTCAGCGAAATTCGGCATGAGTTTGTGCGTGTTGGGCATGGCGGGGGAATTCCGCGATCGCGGGGTGGCGTTTAATGCGCTTTGGCCGCGCACCGCCATCGCCACCGCGGCGATCGAGAACGTGCTCGCCGGCAGCGAGGGCATGAAAATGTGCCGGACCCCGGAGATACTGGCCGACGCCGCCTATGCGATCCTGACCAAACCGTCGCGCGACTTTACCGGCCAATTCGTCATCGACGACACCTTCCTTTACGCCGAAGGTGTGACGGACTTTGACCAATACCGTGTCGATCCAACCCAACACTTGCTCCCCGATTTCTTCGTTCCAGACGCCTACGCGGTTCCGCCCGGCGTGGAGGTTATGGATATTAATTTGGTTCAAGAAGGCGCGCCCAGCGCGGGTTAACGGGCTCGCCCCGCCACCAGAAACTCCACATTGCCGTCGCCCCCCGCAATGGGGCTCTGCATTGGGCCGGCGCGATGAAGCGCGACCCGGTAGGTGAGCCATTGGGTCACGTGGTCCAGCGCGCGGATGCGATCGGTGGGGGTTTTGACGACGCCGCGTTTATCGAGCGCCCGGCGGTCAAGCTCGAATTGCGGTTTCACCAGCACGACCACGTCCGCGCCGCGGCTGAGCAGCGCTAAGGGCGCGTCCAACACTTTGGTCAGGCTGACAAAGCTGAGGTCGGCGACCAGCAGGGACGGTTGTTCATCCACCGCGCCAGGGCTTAGGGTGCGCGCGTCCACGCCCTCCATAACGCGGACCCGAGGGTCGGCTCTCAAACGCGGGTGAAGCTGATCCCGGCCCACATCGACTGCATAAACCCGCCGTGCGCCGTGGGCCAACAGCACGTCCGTGAACCCGCCCGTTGACGCGCCCACGTCCAAACAGGTCCGACCGCTGGGATCGATACCGAAATGATCGAGCGCGGCTGCGAGCTTGACCCCGCCGCGGCCGACCCAGGGGTGGGGCGGGGTGACGGTGATCGCCGCCTCCGCGGACACCGACTGGCTGGGCTTGGTGGCGGGCCGGCCGTCCACCCGAACGCCGCCGTAGGCAATAGCCGCCTGGGCCTTGGCGCGGGTCTCGCACAGGCCGCGGGCGACAAGCGCTTGGTCGAGGCGGGTTTTCGCGGTCATGGAGCCGGCCCTAAAATAGCGGTCTAAGGATGGTTGGACCTGCGAGCAAAGCCCCCAAAAGTCCTATCGAGGGGCAAGACAACCGCAAAGCCCTTGATCTCCAGCCTTCCCGGGATGGCCCGGTCGATTTCGGGTCGTCCGTTCGATCGCGAGAAGCCGGCGATCTTCACCGCTCTGGCTGCTTTATCGACTTGCAGAAGATCATTATTGATTGTCAATATGGGCAAGGTGCTATGCGACCGGGAATGCGATTGTTCAAACGGAGACGGCCTATGCGAGCGTCAATAGTCGTGGGGATGGCGCTGGCGGTCATTGCTGGCGCACCGGGGCGGGCGAGCGCGCAGTGCGATGACCTCGCGCCCGCCGCTCAAGCGGTTTCGGCCCTGATCGAGGCGGGCGACACCAAACGGGCGGTGAAGGACGCCGGCGCCATCGTGGAGCAAAACCCTGACTGTATCGACGCCCATTTGGCCCTGATCGACGCGATCGGGGTTCGGTTCGACGATGTGGGGCCGTTGCGGGCTTTGCCGTTGGCGCGGCGCTATCAAGCTGTGCTCGCCGACGCGCTCGCGCTTGCGCCGGACAATGTGGAGGCGCGGACTGCGGAGATCAGGTTCCTCGTCATCGCGCCAGGTGTGGCCGGCGGCGACACCGAGCAGGCCCGCATCCGCACCGCCGAACTCACGCGAATCGATCCGCTGGCGGGGGCGCGGATGTCGGTCCAATTGGCGCGCAAGGACGATGACACGGCTGCGCTGATCGCCGCGCTCGCGAGGGTGGTTGAGCTGGCGCCGGATGACGACACCGCGCGCAATGAGTGGGTGCGCCGGCTGATTTTAGCCGAAGACTATGACGCCGCCTCAGAGGCGCTTGAGGGCTGGCCGCTGAGCGCCGACACTTCCCCCTGGGCGAAGCTGCAGCACGCCTATTTGTCCGGCGTCTTGCGGGTCCGCGCTGATTTCGAACCCGATGCGGCGGTGACCCATTTGCGGCGGTATCTCGACCAATTGCCGGCTTATGGGGGCGAACGCAGCTTACCCAGCCGCGCCAACGGCTTGGCGTTCCTGGGCGCCGCGCTTGAAGCGCAGGGCCAATTGCAGGCGGCGCTTGAGGCTTACGACGCCGTGCTTAAGGATGAGCCGGACAATACGCGCGCCCAAGAGGGCGCTGAGCGGCTGCGCGCGGCCAGAGATACGCCCTAGCGCCGCGCAACGCGCTTACGCCGTCAAATTCCCGCGCACTTCGTCTTCCGAAAGGCCTAAGGCCGTGAGCGCAGTGGCCACAATGTCGGGCGCGCAAAGGCCCGCTTGCGCGTACATGGCGTCGGGTTTGTCCTGGTCTTGGAAGATGTCCGGTAAGGTCATAGGCCGGATCTTGAGCCCGGTGTCGAACCGGCCATCCTTGGCCAAGAACTCCATCACGAAGGCGGAAAACCCGCCGCGCGCGCCTTCTTCGATGGTGACCAGCACCTCGTGCTCTTTCGCTAAGCGGCGGATGAGGTCCTCATCGAGCGGTTTGGCGAAGCGCGCATCGGCTACGGTCGTGGAATAGCCGCGCGCAGTGATTTCGTCGGCCGCTTTGAGCGCTTCGCCCAACCGGGCGCCCAGCGACAGAATGGCGACCCGCGAGCCCTCGCGCAGGATGCGGCCCTTGCCGATCTCCAAGGGCTCCAACACGGCGGGGATCTCTAAGCCGGTTCCCGCGCCGCGGGGGTAGCGGAACGCCGAGGGACCGTCGTCGATCGCCGCGGCGGTGGCGGTCATGCGCGCCAGCTCCACCTCATCGGCGGCCGCCATGATCACAAAGCCGGGCAAGCAACCCAGATAGGGCAGGTCGAACGCGCCCGCATGGGTTTGGCCGTCTGCGCCCACTAAGCCCGCCCGGTCGATCGGAAAGCGCACGGGCAATTTCTGGATCGCCACGTCATGAACAACCTGGTCATAGCCGCGCTGCAGGAAGGTCGAGTAAATCGCGCAGAACGGCTTGAACCCGTCCGCCGCCAGGCCCGCGGAAAACGTCACCGCATGCTGTTCAGCGATGCCCACGTCCCAAGCGCGATCGGGGAAGGCTTTCATGAACCCGTCCACACCGGTGCCCGAAGGCATGGCCGCGGTGACCGCGCAGATCTTCGGATCGTCTTGGGCCAACGACACCAGCGCGTTGGAGAACACTTTGGTGTAGCTCGGAGGTCCGCCTTTGGGCTTTTGCTGCTCGCCGGTGACCACATTGAACTTCGCCACGCCGTGGTATTTGTCCGCCGAATTCTCGGCCGGGTCATAGCCCTTGCCTTTTTGCGTCACCACGTGCAGCAGAACAGGCCCGTCGGGCATATCGCGCAAGTTTTTCAGGATCGGGACCAAATGATCCATATTGTGCCCGTCAATCGGGCCCACATAGTAGAAATTCAGCTCTTCGAATAACGTGCCGCCCGTCGCCATGCCGCGAGCGTATTCTTCGGCCTTGCGCGCTGTTTCTTTGAGCGGGCGTGGTAAGCGATTGGTGATTTCTTTAGCGACGTTCCGCAGCCCACGATAACCGCGGCTCGACACCAGGCCGGCGAGATAAGCCGACAAAGCGCCCACAGGCGGGGCGATCGACATGTCATTATCGTTCAAGATGACGATCAGCCGGCTTTTCAAATGCCCTGCGTTGTTCATCGCTTCATAGGCCATGCCCGCGGACATGGACCCATCGCCGATCACCGCGACCACATTGTTATCGCGGCCGTCCAAATCGCGACCCACGGCGAAGCCTAAAGCCGCGGAGATCGAGGTCGAGGCGTGGGCTGCGCCGAACGGGTCGTAAACGCTTTCCGAGCGCTTGGTGAAGCCTGACAGTCCACCGCCCTGGCGCAGCGTGCGGATGCGGTCGCGCCGTTCTGTAAGGATTTTGTGGGGGTAGCATTGGTGGCCCACATCCCAGATCAGAATGTCATCGGGCGTGTTGAACACATGGTGGAGCGCGGTGGTCAGCTCCACCACGCCCAGCCCGGCGCCCAGATGACCGCCGGTGACGGAAACCGCGTCGATGACCTCGGCGCGCAGTTCATCGGCGACTTGGCGCAGCTTGTCTTCGGGCAGCGTGCGCAAATCCGCCGGAGAACGGATCGTGTCGAGCAATGGCGTGTCTAAGGCCATGGATGGTCTCCTCTGATGCCGTCCCTCGCGGCCCGACGGTCAAAGCCGCTGAGCTACGACGAAATCTACGGCGTCCGTCAACGTCTGCGCGCGTTCGCCAAAGACGTCCAAATGCGCTTTAGCTTGCCCCGCTAACAATTGGACGCGATGCCGCGCCGCGTCCCGCCCTAAAACGGCGACAAACCCGCCCACATCGCCTTCAGGGTTAGAGGTCGCCAGTTCTGCGGAGATTTGATAGGCCAGCCCGAAATCATGGGCGAAGCCGGCGAGCGCTTGGAAAACGTCCTCCCCGGCGCGGGCCAGCATGGCGCCGGCTTGCGCCGCGAAGGCGATGAGTTCCCCGGTACGTAAGCGTTGCATGCGCGTGAGAAGGCCTGCGTCCTGCGAGGTCTCTGTAACCTGATGGGCCATCAGCCGCCCGCCTGCAGCCCCGTGCGCGCCGATTGCGGCCGCCAGGCGCGCGCTTAACGCGTCGCGGACGCGCGGATCGGCGTGGGTGTCCGGGTGCAGCAAGATCTCAAACGCCAAGGCGCTGAGCGCGGCGCCGGCGAGGATCAAGGTCGCGTCGTCAAACACGTCGCCGGCAGGCGGGCCGTCCCCGGCCGCCTTTGCGCCCAGGCAGTCGAGTGCGTCCAGCAGGGTGATCTGAGCATGCACGCATTCCAAAGCGGCGGCGACGCGTAAGAGCGCGCGTTCGTCAACGTCGAACAATCGCCCGCATTCCAAGGCGAAATAGGTGCGCAAACGCTGCCCGCTCGCCAGCGCCACATACCGCATCGCCGAGGCTAATCGCCCTTCTGGTCCCGTGGCGCGGGGCAACAACGCATCCAAAGCGACGGTCAACCGATCGGCGGTTTCTTTGATATGCGCGCTGAGCGTGGCCACATCCGAGCTCAGTCAGTCCAGCGCCACGGGCTGGGTCTCCGCCTCGCCCTGGGCGTTGAGCACGATCTGCTCGACCTTCATGCGCGCGGCTTTAAGCTGGGATTCGCAGGCTTGCTTGAGCGCCGCCCCGCGCTCGTAAAGCGCGATCGACTCCTCAAGCGCCGCGTCGCCCTTCTCCAGCCGTTCGACGATCGTCTCTAACTCCGCCAATGCGGTCTCGAAGTTCAGCGTCTCAACGGCCGGCGCCGCCTCTTCGGTCATGGTTGGTTCCCCTCAATCTGAGACCCACCGTCGAACCCGACCGCCGGGCCGTCAAGAGGCGAAGGGGCCGATCGGACCCTCATAGCGGCGAAACCGCCAATAGCCGTCCCGGCCGTCCGTCACGCAGCGCCAGCCTTGATTGCGCAAATGCGGGCGCAGCATGCGATTGAACCAGCCGTGGCCGAACGCGACCAACGGGCCGTGATCCGAAAGCTTGATCAGACGCTTAGCCGCTTGAGCGGCGCGCGCCTCCGCCGCGGTTCGGCTTTCCTGCCCCCCCGAATGACCCAGCCACCAGCTTAATCGGGAGACCACGCCCCAATTCGGCGGCCTTAATTTGAGAAAATCCGGTAGCGGCGGCGGCGGTAACCGCGCCTCGACCAATAGCGGTTCGATGAGTATCGGCCGCCCGCGGGCAAGCGCTTGGGCGGTCTCCAAACTGCGGCGCAAGGGGCTCGAGACCAATGTTTTCGCCCCCGCCACCTCCGCGCGTAGGGCGTCCGGCGGGGATTGACCCGCCGCTAAGCCGCCTGCGTCATAGGCTGCCCACCAAGCGACATAGGCGCGCGCGGGCATAGGGCGGCGACGGTCTAAGGCGGGGCGGCCATGCCGAACGAGCGTTAACGCGCGGACGTCGTCACGCGCGACTGACGTTTGAGCGGGGGCGGGGTCATACACGGTCGGTCATCTCACGGCGCTCGTCCCCGGGGCGGCGGAGCCGCGCACGCTCCCAAACCTAAACCGCGCCACTTGGCCGGCCCGCCCCTAAGCCGCTAGCAGCGCACTGACATAGGCCTTCACCGAACCCGCCAGCGCGGTCAACTCGTACCCCCCCTCCAGCACGGAAACAAGCTTTGGTCCGCCGCCAGAGTGTGCGGTTTCAGCCAACCTCTCGCTGATCCAGGCATAGTCGGCCTCGCGCAAGGTCAAATCCGCCAGCGGATCGTTGGCGTGGGCGTCAAACCCGGCCGAGACCAGAATTAACTCGGCTTGAAAAGCCTCTAATTCGGCCAGGAGGCGTCGCTCAATCAGGTTGCGCCAGTCGCGCGCCGGCGTCCCGGGGCGAACCGGCAGGTTGACGATATTGCCATGGGGGCCGCACGCCTCGGCCTGTCCCGTGCCGGGGTAGGCGGGGGATTGGTGGATCGACCAAAACCGCCAATCGGGTTGCGCCTCAAAGGCGGTCTGCGTGCCATTGCCGTGGTGGACGTCAAAATCCACCGCCGCAATGCGTTTGACGCCGCGCGCTTGGGCCGCAAACGCCGCGATGACCAAGGAATTGAACAGGCAGAAGCCCATGGGGCGGTCCGGCTCGGCGTGGTGGCCCGGCGGACGCACTGCGCAAAACACCGCCTCCGCCTTGTTATCCAGAACCAGATCGACGCCTAGCACCGCCGCGCCCGCCGCTCGTCTAGTGGCGTGCAGGCTGCCGGCGTTTAACGCGGTGTCTGCATCAATGAAGGCGTGCTCGCCGGACGCTGTCGGTTCCGCGTTCTCAAGAGCTGCAATCAACGCCGCCGGATGGGCGCGCGCAATCACGTCGGTCTCAGCCAAAGGCGCGTCGTAGCGATCCAAAGCGGCGAGGTCCGGATGCTCGAGCGCGTCCAGGATCGCGCTCAGACGCGCGGGGCGTTCGGGATGGCCCTCGGGCGGGCGGTGGGCGAGGCAGTCAGGGTGGGTGATTAAAGCGGTGCGCATCGGCCTAGCATCGGGCGGGGCTCGCCGCCGCGCCAGAGGCTTTAACGCCGCAAAAAAACGCGACGCGCTTGAGAGGAGGCAAGCGCGCCGCGTGGGAGGGCACGCCGCGGGACCGGTAGGGGAGGAACCCGGTCCGCGGCGGTTGGGCTTGGGTTAGAAGCCCACCCATTGGCCGTGGGCGTTCAGGCACAGCTTGCGCTTGACGAACACCGGTTGGCCGAAGCGGTTAAAGGTCTTGATCTTTTCGAT
Source organism: Maricaulaceae bacterium (assembly GCA_050331475.1). GTDB lineage: Bacteria > Pseudomonadota > Alphaproteobacteria > Caulobacterales > Maricaulaceae > JBHJGU01. Next base: position 33,047 of record JBHJGU010000120.1, read on the forward strand.
TTTGCAGGTCGGCTGAAACCCGCGTTGGAAACCCCGATTAAAACCGCGATTGACCACGACCCCGCGCTGTTGGAAGCCGCGCGGCGCGAAGCCCTGCTGGAACCGTGGGTCGACGAACCCGCCGCCGACAAAGCCCGCGTTCTGGCGCACCGGCTGGGCGATGAAGCCTTGCGGGCAGGGGTTTTTTGCGCCCGCGATTTGGCTGCCAACCAGCCCGCCGAACACCGCGCCTAAGGCGGCCCCTTCCGCGCCGCCCCCGCGCGGGGCGACTTGGTTGCCAAACAGCGCGCCGGCGGCGGCGCCTAAGACCCCGGCGCGCACTTGGGATTGGCGCCGGTCGATGCGGCAACCTTGGCCGAAATCGTTGACCACGACCGCGCCGCCATGCCGGGCGCCGAAGCCGTTCGCGCCGGCGGTTTGCGCCGGAATTGCGATCGCGGCGGCGGCGAGCAGAGAAGCGAAGATTGACCGAGCCTTCATTGTTCGTCTCCTTGTCAGAGCGGGATCGGTGTCCCGTTGTGAGGACAAAACTATGGGAACCGAGCTGAACCGCGCATGAAAGCTAAAGGTCGACGACGTTCAGGCACAGGGCGATTTCAAGGCGCCGCCGAACCGCCGGTCTCCGCGGTGGTGGAGATTGTCGATATGGGCCTGCAAGGCGACGGGATCACACCTGAAGGTGTGTTCGTGCCTTACGCGCTGCCTGGGGAAATCATTGAAGCGGACATGGCCGATGGCCGCGGCCGGATCACCACCGTCCTGCAGGCCGCGCGGGATCGGGTCGAGCCGGCCTGTGGGCATTTCACCGAATGCGGGGGCTGCGCTTTACAGCATTGGCGCACAGACGCCTACCGCGCCTGGAAGCGCGAGGCCGTGCGCACCGCGCTTAAACGCGCGGGCGTCGCGGTTCCGGTCAAACCGCTCGTCAACGCCCATGGCGCCGGGCGTCGGCGGGTGGGGCTGCAGGCGGTGCGCTCCAAGGCCACGGGCTTTGTCTTTGGCTTCTCTAAGGCCGAAAGCCGGCATGTGGTCGATATCACCGCCTGCCCCATTGTCTGCCCGCCCATCGCCCAAGCGTGGGACGGGCTGCGGGCCCTCGCCGAGGCCGCGTTGCCCCGCGCGGGGCGGTTGGGCCTGCACGTGACCGCCAGTGACGCGGGGTTGGATGTACGCCTGGACGGCGCCGGCGCGCCGGATCTCAGCTTACGTCAGACCCTGGCCGAGCATGCTGAGGCCTTGGATCTGGCGCGGCTGAGCGTGGGCGACGAGCCGGTGTGGAGCGCCCGCGCGCCGCGGATCGCCATGGGCCGCGCCCAGGTCGAGCCGCCGCCTGGCGGTTTCCTTCAACCCACAGAGGCGGGGGAGGCGGAGCTTTGGGCCTTAGTGGAGGCGGGCTTAGCGGACGCGCAAAAGCCGGTGGATCTTTACTGCGGTGTGGGGACCTTCGCCCTGCGCCTGGCCGAGCGGGTCGCGGTGCGCGCGATTGAAGGCGATCCCCAAGCGGTGGCGGCGCTCAAAGCGGCGGCGAAGGCCGACGGACTGAAACCGATCTATGCCGAACGCCGCGATTTGGCGCGTATGCCGCTCTCGCCCAAAGAGCTCGACCATTATGACGCTGTGGTGCTGGACCCGCCGCGCGCGGGCGCCGCAGCCCAGGTTCAGGCCCTCGCGAAAAGCCGGATCGGCCGGGTGGTTATGGTGTCGTGCAACCCCGCCACCTTCGCCCGGGACGCGGCCCACCTCATAAACGCGGGCTTCGCCCTTGGCGAAGTCACCCCGGTGGACCAATTCCTCTATTCCAATCACGTGGAGTTGGCGGGAGTGTTCACACGATGAGCGAAGCGGCGATCGAGGCTAAACCGCGGCGGCCCCGGATCGGACCAGAGGACATCATGGCGCGTGCGGCGCGGGCAGTGCGTGTGGGCTGGTACGCCGGGCTCGCCACCGTGTCCCGGCGTTCGGTCTCTGAGGCGACCCCGGGCGAACCCGCCCGACGCTATCGCTTCCCCGCCCCGGCGCGGGAGGATCTCGCTCGCGCTTTCCGCCAAGCCTTCACCGCGGACGATGCGGCGGTCAAAGCCGGCCTGTATCCGGCGCCGCGGCGGCTCGATTGGCGGGAGGCGGGCTCAGCCTTCGCCCAAGCGCGGGCGTATTTGCGCGATTTGCCGGCGGTGGCGCGCCGGCGCGCGGGCGGCCAAGTGACCGAGGTGCGCGATTTGCCCGCCGGCCAGGCGCTGCCTCCCTATTACCGGCAGAATTTCCATTATCAATCCGGCGGTTGGCTCACCCGGGACTCCGCGGATATCTATGACACTCAGGTTGAGGTGCTGTTCACCGGCTCCGCGGACGCCATGCGTCGGGTTGGGCTGGAGGCCTTGGGCCAGGAGTTGAAAACCCGGACCCAACGCGACACCCGGGTTTTAGACGTGGCCTGCGGCGCGGGCCGGTTCCTTGAACAAATGCTCGAGGCGTTTCCGCGTCTGCGTGCGGAGGGGCTTGACCTCTCTGAAGCCTATCTTGACGCCGCCAAAGCGCGGCTGGGCGGTCGGCGCGTCACCCTTCATCAAGCCAACGCTGAGGCGACAGGTTTGGCGGCCGGCGGCTATGACGTGCTCACCTCAGTTTATTTGTTCCACGAGTTGCCACCTCGGGTGCGCCCCGAAGTCGCCAAAGAAATCGCCCGGCTTCTGAAACCCGGCGGGCTTTTTATCTTTGCCGATAGCCTACAATACGATGATGACGCGCCGCTCAATCGGTTGTTGGAGGCCTTCCCCCAAAGCTTTCACGAGCCCTATTATGATAGTTACTGCAGGGAGGACTTCGATGCTCTTTTTGGTGAGGCGGGCTTAACCTTGGAAACGTCGAGCCAGCGCTTCCTAACCAAAATGCGGGCCTACCGGAAACTGGGATAGGGGGTGTGGATTGGATGTTCGCACCGAGATCGGCTTGAGGGATCGGTGACCGACCTGTTCACGGTCCGAGGAATTAGGGAGGCCTAAATTCGCGGAATGACAGAGCTCGCCTAATACCGCTGGGTTCGGACCTCGCGGCCGTGAAAAGCGGAGACCGCTTTGGCGATGGCGTTGGGCGCGTCCTCCAGCGGGTCGAGCGCGAGGATCAGCCGGCGCGCCGCCGCGTCATAGCGCCAAATGCGGGTTTGCAGGCTGCGTAACGGGCCGGTGGCGTCGGGGGTCAGCGCGTCCTCCAAAGACACGCCGAGATAGAGCTCAAGCCGCGCGGCGTCGCCCTTGGTGCGTTCGATCACCGTGAGCGCGCCCCGGCGAATGGCGGGCCAAGCGACCCGGCCCAAGCCGTCAAGCTCTACCCCGTCCGCGCTCAGCCGCAGCGGTGTGGCCCGGCGCACGATCGGCGCAGCGGCGAACAGCGTGACCGCACTCGCCAGCGCGGTGGCGAGCGCGGCGATGGGCGAAAATGCGAGCACCAGCCCAATGACCCCCAATTGGGCGGCCGCGCCCCAAAACACCGTCAAATTGGATTGGCGCGAATAGCCCGAGGCGAACACCCAGTCGGGCGCCGTCCGCGTATCGCGGCGTTCGGCGGCTAAAGCTTGAGTTCGGTCATAAACGACGCGCATGGATGAGCTCCTAGAATGTCGCGACGCAAGGCGACGCAAACGCGCAGCGACCGCGCGTCGCATCACACTTATGCCGTCGGCGGGGCCTGCCGAGGGGGCGGGGCTCACAGCTTTGCGATGTGCGGGTGGAAAGTCGGCGCCCGTCCAGCGAGCGGTCAGGCGGAGGTCAGTCGCCGCATTGGCCGCGATGGCGTAAAAACTGGTCAGCCAGCACGCAGGCGAGCATGGCTTCGGCCACCGGAACGCCGCGAATGGCCACACACGGGTCGTGCCGGCCTTTGGTGCGCACCACCGCCGCTTGGCCGTCCCGATTAACCGTGTCCCGCTCGATCAGGATCGACGAGGTGGGCTTGATGGCGACCCGCGCGAGCACCGTTTGCCCGGTCGAGATCCCGCCCAGCACCCCGCCATTATGGTTGGACCGGAACACCGGACCGTTAGGCCCCGGCGTCATTTCATCGGCCGCCTCTTCCCCGCGGAGGCCCGAGAGCGCGAAGCCGGAGCCAATCTCCACCCCTTTCGCGGCGTTGATCGACATGAGCGCTGCGGCGAGCTCCGCAACGAGCTTGCCATAAACCGGCGCGCCCCAGCCTGGGGGAACGCCGTCCGCGCGCACCTCAATCACCCCGCCCAGCGAGGAGCCCGCCTTGCGCGCGGCGTCGAGTTGCTCCGTCCAGCGCGCGGCCGCCTCGGCGTCCGGGCACCAAAACGGGTTGCGCTCGGTCTCATCCCAATCCCAGGCGTCGGGGTCGATCCGATCCGGGCCCATTTGCACCAGCGCACCCCGGAGGGTGATCCCCGCGCCCAGCACGGCGCGCGCCACCGCCCCCGCCGCCACCCGGGCTGCGGTTTCGCGTGCTGAGGACCGCCCGCCGCCCCGGTAATCGCGAACGCCATATTTGGCGTCATAGGCATAATCCGCATGGCCGGGGCGGTAGAGGTCGCGAATGTCGGAGTAATCCTTTGACCGCTGGTCCACATTCTCGATCATCAGGCTGATCGGCGTGCCGGTGGTGACCGGGCCGCCGGTGCGGTCATCCTCGAAGACGCCGGAGAGGACGCGCACCTGGTCGGGCTCTTGACGTTGAGTGACGAAGCGGCTGGTTCCGGGCCGCCGACGGTCCAGCCAATGCTGGATGTCCGCGGGCTTAAGCGGCAGCCCGGGCGGACACCCGTCCACCACACAGCCTAAGGCGGGGCCGTGGCTCTCCCCCCAAGTGGTGACACGAAACAAATGGCCGAATGTGTTGTGAGACATGGGCGGAGTTTAGGCGGTTCGATCGGCGTCGCAAACGCTCTACGCCGCCACGTTTAACCGATCCGCCAAGCGCGCCACCGCGTCGAAAAAGCCTGGCTCGTCCTTCGCCGAAAAAACCACGAACTGATCGCCTGCCGGCTTGTCGCCGCAAGCGGGCAAGCCCTGGCCTTTGAGCCGAAGCACCGAGCCCGGCTGGACCGTCTCCGGCAAGATTAAGCTTAGCGGACCGTGCAGCGAGGGCGTCTCGATCCGGCCGCCGGCGCGAATATCCCTCGGCGCCACAGCGAGCATCACATGCACATCCCGGCCGTCGAGCCGGAATTGCGGATGCCGGGCGATCTTAACCGTGATCAGGGCGTCGCCGGGCGGGCCGCCATTGAACCCCGGCTGGCCTTGACCCCTTAGGCGCAACACTTGACCGGACGCCACCCCAGCGGGCGCCCGGGTCGCCAGGGTACGCCCGTCTTCAAGGGTGAGCTTGCGAACGCAGCCCTTGGCGGCGTCCTCCAAACTCAGGCGCATGTCGAGGCTCACATCCAAGCCGCGCTGGGCGGGCCCAGACGGGTGAGGCTCGAGCGTGCGGGCGCGCAGGCCGGGCGGCATCGCCTCAATCCAGCGGATAAGCGTGTTGTAAGCCGATGAAATCGCGGTGAAACGGGCGGCAAGAAACGTGTCCCCGCCCGCCACGTCCGGATGGCAGGATTTCGCCAGCCGCCGGAACGCTCCCTTGATCTGGTCGAGGTTCGCCCGCGGGGGCAGGCCCAGGGTCGCGTAGGCCGCTTTTATGTCCGAAGCGAGGGGCGTCATATCGAGGTTAAAGGTATCGATCTTATGGTGAGCGAAGGGTAAACGGGCCGCGCGGCCACCCGTTTTCCAACCCGAGATCACTGGGTGTTGTTTTTCGGTGCGCTGGCGGCGTTGGCTTTGCCCGCGCTTAAGCCGCGCTAAGTTGGCCCGCTCAACAGGAGCCCGTTATGGCGCAATCCCGCGATCCGCTCATCCCCGCCACACCGTCCCAGGAGGCGTACGAAACCCGCGAGGCCCAAGCCGCGGCGGAGGATATTTTCGCGCTTGATGAGCCGTTCGCCTTGTTCGCCCAATGGCTGGAGGCGGCGAAGGCTTCAGAACCGAACGATCCCAACGCCGTGGCGTTGGCGACCGCGGACGAGACGGGCTTGCCGGACGTGCGCATGGTGTTGCTCAAGGGCTTCGATGCGCGTGGGTTTGTGATCTACACGAACACGGAAAGCGCCAAGGGCCGCCATCTCGCCGCTAACCCCCAGGCGGCGTTATGTTTCCACTGGAAATCCCTGCGCCGACAAGTGCGCGTGCGCGGCCCCGTCGCGCCCGTGGCGGCCGAGGAGGCGGACGCCTATTTCGCCTCCCGCGCGCGGGATAGCCGCATCGGCGCCTGGGCGTCCGACCAGTCCCGCCCGCTGGAGGGACGCTTCGCGTTAGAGACCCGCATCGCCAAATTCGCGGCCAAATATGCGGTGGGCGATATCCCCCGGCCCGAACACTGGTCCGGCTATCGCCTATCACCCCGCCGGATCGAATTCTGGCGCGATCGCGCCTTCCGCTTGCATGACCGGCTGGAGTTCACCCGCGCAGACGACGGGGCGGCGTGGGCGCAGGAACGGTTGTATCCTTAAATTCTCAATGCCTATCGACTTTCCAACGTTATTCGACGTCTTCTCGCTGAAAGCGACAATCCCTCTGATTTAAGATGCCTTCTATGCCTGTTTAATCTGCACGCGTTTTATGATATAAAAACCGTAGAATGAATTTATCGCTACGCGGTTGGAAAGGGGAAGCTCTAACCGCTTTGAGGGACTTGGGGAGGGGGACATGGATTGGGGACATCCTCATCGCGAGCTGTCGCGTGCAAGCCGCTGGCGTCGGTTCGGCGCGTCAAGCCTAGCGCTGAGCGCGGGGCTCGCGCTTTCGGGCTGCGCCGCACTCTCGCCAACGCCGCTGCGGTATTATGATGAGATTGACGTTGCAAGTTGTTCGTTGATCCCAGGTGTAAGAGGAAGTCGTTTAAAATTCGAAGACTTCGGTTGCAAAGGTCCAAATTCAAGTAAGGTCGAAACTTTAAAGTTTTTTCCTTTAATAAGTAAGGGGATAAGATATAAAGACTCTTCTGGAGGCATTTTCCCACGCTCGGTGGGGTTTAGCGCAGTCGTTGTCGATAATCCCCCAAGCGGCGACCAACTCTTTGATTTAGATGGCGAAGGCCAATCTGCGCTGATTGGCGCGCTTACGCCGGTAAACGCGGCGCAGATCGGCCGCGCCTTCGCCCAGCGCGTCAGCGCAGGTCCGTCACAGCCCCTCGGCGTGCTCGACGATCGGAGCCGGACCGACGTTACTCTACGTGTGCATTTCACGATCTACACCCAGAATTATTTGCCGTTTGAACGGATCACCGAAGCCGCCATCACGCTGAAACCGCCGGCTGGATGGCGCGTGCGCAATGTGTCCGGTATCGAGTCGGTTCGGCAGACATTGCGTGTCGGTTCGATTGAAGAAACCAGCGCATCGTCGGGGACGTTAACGGCGGAAATCTTTCCGCTTCTGAACGATTTTATGGGCAATGCGACGGTGAGCCGGACGAGTCAAGGAAGCCAGAACCTTGATGTCGAAGTCGTTGAGGTGATTCCTGTGCTCAACACCCAAGAGGCGGGTTTGAAATTTTTCGCGCCGTTTCCATCGACCAATGTTGCGGGCGACTACACTGTGAATTTAGCGCTCCGCCGTGACAATCCTGGTTCTATTGTCGTATTTGATTTCGAACGGCCGCGACCCACTAATGAAAGCGGAATGACGGAGCCCGTCTTTCAGGCGGTTCGGTGGTTTTATGGTTCTGCCGAGACCAAATCTAACAACACGTCCGATCAGTCGAACTCGACGTCGAATACAAGCTCCGGACAAAAGGATGCCGTTGCTGGCGCACAGCCAATGCCAGCGGAGTCTGGGACTGCGTCGTCAAATACCGATACCGAGGCCGGTTCGTCAGACGCCGCCCAGACGCCGGATCCCACCGAGTCCGCCGATACGGACAGCTCGGACATGTCGTCCGACAATTCCGTTAAAGCGAGCTTCAGTTATGTGTTGCGCACGGTCGAGGGAGAAAATAAGGCGAGGTCAATCAAAGAAAGTGATGATAATGCGATTTATTATCACGTAATCGCAAGTGATAAGAATCGCTCTGTAATTAATTTAGATCTGCCATCGCGTGTTAATGCTGATCAAAATATATACTTTGTAAGTAAAAATACTGAATCAACCACAGAGTATTATGAGATAGATCTTAGACGGTCGGGTGGAAATTCAGTTTCTGTTCATGGTCAATATGAACGTTGCCTCATGTTTAGGCGAGAGCGCGACGCAGATGACTTTCTTGAATGGATTAAAAACCAGTCCCCTCAGAATGATGGAACAATTCGCTTAAATACTGAGAACAATATATTCAGCCTAGCGGTACACTCTGAAACAACCCTGAATAGCAATGGAAGCTCAGGACCAACAGATTCGGGATTTGTGGCTCGTCCACTTAAACCTGGTGATCTCCCGAACGGATGCAAAGTCGTTTGAAAACGGCGGATCGAGTCTTTCGCGCTAATTGAAAGATAATGAAAACGGGATTTCACAACGATCGCTATGACGCCTTGGGCGGGGGGGGGGGGCGGGGGGCGCGGGCGGGGCCGCGGGGGGCCGCGGGGG
>JBHJGU010000121.1:0-9639 GCA_050331475.1 Maricaulaceae bacterium
GGGGCGGCGAACGGGTTGTAGGTCGGCGCTCGCACCGCCCGCCCATACGCCGGCAGCAGCGCGAGATAGCCGATAACGGGCGCGAAATCCGCCGGCAGCGCGCGCAGGGCCGGCCGCGCGTCGCGCCACGCGCGCTCAGACGCCGCCGCCAATTCGCAGGCGACCCGGCGGGCGGTCTCCGAATCGCGGTGGGCGAGCTGGTCGCGCGCACGCGCATCTAGCCACGCCGCCGGCCAGGGGCGCCAACCGCGCGCCGCCAAGGGCCCCACGGACCGGGCGAGCCCGGCTAGCCCCCACGCTCGACCGCCCAGCGCTAGGGCTTGGGCCTGCGCCGCCGTGAGCTGTGGTGTGACCGAGAGCCGGCCGGCTAACCCCATGACCGCGCCGGCGGTCGCCTCCGCATAGGCGCAAACCGCTTGGGGGGAGGCGAACGGTTCGGGGTCGATGTCCCGTTCCCGGGCGTCGATGAGCGCGAGCAGGGCTTCGGCGACGGCTTCGCGCTCGTCCCCCAGATCATCCAAGGCGGCGGCTAAGGCCAAAGCGGCCGGATGCGCGCGTGGCGGCTCGCCGGCGCCAATCGCCTGAACCGTTTCGCGCCACCACGCCAGCCGCATAGCGCCGATCAGCGCTTCGGTGGTGGTCTCCCCCACCCGCGCTAGCTCCAGGTTCACCGCGTAAAGGGCGGTGAGCCGCGCGCGCGTTTCCGGCGGACCCAGTCGCGCTGCGAGCCAGCGGTCAGGGTCGGCGCGGGCCAGATCGGCGATCAGGCTCGGGTCCGGTTCAAGCCTACTCACGACTCGCCCTCACAAACGCCAACGCCCCGGGCCGAAGCCCGAGGCGCAACAAACCGGCGAAAATCGGAGACTTATGACCCGACGAGGGTTTGGTAGCCCGCCATGGCCACCAACATGGGCAGTGACAACAGCGTGTTCGTCCGCGAGAACAACATGGCCGTGCGCGCGGCTTTCGGCTTGGCGTCCGCCTCCGCTTCGACCATGCCGAGCGCGATTTTCTGGTTCGGCCAAATGATGAACCACACATTATAGGCCATGATGATGGCGAGCCACATGCCGATACCGATGAAGATGTGGCCCGGCACGGCGAATCCATCCACCGCGCCCAGCGTGAGCACTTGAACCAAATATCCATTGGCGCCCGCCACGAGCAGGCCGGTGAGCACGGTGAAGGCCGCGCCCCAGCGGAACCAGAACAGGGCGGCCGGCGCGATCACCTTGCCGATGGCGGGTTTCTGCTCGTCGGGGATTCTCGGCATGTTGGGGATTTGCACAAAGTTGAAATACCACAGCAAACCGATCCACATGATGCCCGCGACCACATGGGTCCAGCGCAAAAACGCCTGGCCGAATTGATGCCCGCTGCCGGCGAGCGAATAGCCAAACGCCAACATAATCACCGCCAAAACCACACTCACGATGATCGTATTCCGTAGATTGCTTAAAAGCGCGCCCATGGGCTGCCCCCCTCTTCAATGACCCGTTCACGCAGGAGGTAGAAGCGGGCGGGGTCCGCGTCAATCGCCGGTTTGACGCCTGTCCGAACCGCGCCTAAGCCTCGCCGTCGCGCTTGAGCCCCGTGAGCAACAGGAACGGCGCCGCCACATAAATCGAGGAGTAAGTGCCCACCAGCACGCCCCAAATCATCGCAAACGCGAAGCCCTGCAAGGCGGCTCCGCCTAAGACGAACAAAGCGATCAACGCCAACAGCGTGGTCACGGAGGTCAAAATCGTGCGCGACAGCGTATCGTTCAGCGAGCCGTCAATGACTTCGCGCAAGGGCGTTCGCTTGTATTTCCGCAGATTCTCCCGCACGCGATCATAGACCACCACGGTGTCGTTCATGGAATACCCGACAATGGTCAGGATCGCCGCCAAGGTCGGCAAATTGAACTCCAACCGCGTTAGCGCGAACACGCCCAAGGTCAGCACCACGTCGTGGGCGAGCGCGACGACCGCGCCCAAGCTGAACTGCCAATCGAACCGGAACAGGATGTAGACCAGCATCAGCCCCAGCGCGAGCACGACCGCTAACCCACCCGCGCGGACCAATTCGCCCGACACTTTGGGCCCCACCACTTCGACCCGGCGGATCTCAATGCCCGCACCATAGGCCTGACGCAGCGCGGTCTGCACCGCTTGGGCGGCGCCTTGCTGGGCGGTTTCGGCGGCCTCGCCTTCCCCGTCCTGGGCCTCCACCCGGATGAGCACCTCATCGGGCGCGCCGAACTCTTGGACTTGCACATCGCCTAGCCCCAATCCGTCGACCAGGCCGCGCACCCGGGACAAGTCCGCAGGCCCTTCGAGCGTTTTCGCTTCAATCAGCGTCCCGCCCCGGAAATCGATGCCGAAATTCAGCCCCAGAGTGGCTGTCAGCGTAATCGAGGCGATCACAAGGAGCGCGGAGAGCCCCGCGGCCAAGGGGCCAAATTTCACAAACGGAACGCCGACGCTTTTCGGCAGATACCTTACCAGAGCAAGGACCATGGCCTTAGGCTCCTTCCACAATCGGCAGGGCTTTCGGCCGTGCGCGACGCAACCAGGTCGACACCATCAGCCGGGACAACTCAAACGCGGTGAACAGCGAGGTGAGGATGCCGATGGCGAGGGTGACGGCGAACCCTTTCACCGGGCCCGAGCCGAATTGGAACAGGATCGCCGCGGCGATCAGGGTCGTCAGGTTGGCGTCCACAATCGTGCCCCAGGCGCGCTTATACCCCGCCTCGACCGCATTAACCGGGGTTCGTCCGGCGCGGACCTCTTCGCGGATGCGTTCGAAAATCAGAACATTGGCGTCCACCGCCATACCAATAGTCAGAATGATCCCCGCAATGCCCGGCAAAGTCAGCGTGGCTTGGAGACCCGAAAGGGCGGCTGCGATGAGGACCACATTGGCGATCAAAGCGGTGGTGGCGAAGACGCCGAATAATCCGTAAGCGGCGAGCATGAAGACGATGACCGCAGAGAAGCCAATGATCAGCGCGATACTGCCCGCTGCGATCGAGTCCGCGCCCAATTCTGCGCCCACGGTGCGTTCTTCAAGTACGGTGAGCGGCGCGGGCAAGGCGCCCGCACGCAGCAGAACCGCCAGGTCATTGGCTTCTTGAATACTGAAGCTGCCGGTGATTTGCCCGGTGGGCGACAGGATCGCGGTTTGAATGACGGGCGCGGTAATCACTTCATCGTCGAGCACAATGGCGAACCGGCGGCCAATATTCTCCGACGTCACACGGCCGAAAATCCGGGTCCCCGCACTGTCAAAGGTGAAGCTCACAGCCGGCGCGCCGTTTTCGTCAAAGGCGGGTTGGGCGTTGACGAGGTTGTCCCCGCTCAACAGCGCCCGTGAGCGAATGATGTAAGCGCCGGTGTAGCCGTCCGCGCTGGGCACCAATTCGGTCCCCGGCGGGGTGCGGCCCAGCCGCTGGGCTTCCTCCACCGACGCGCTTTCGTCAAGTAAATGGAAGGACATTGCGGCGGTGCGTCCGATCACGTCCTTAATCCGCGCCGGATCGCTTTCGCCGGGCACTTGAACGATCACCCGATCCTCGCCTTGGCGCTGGATCGTGGGTTCGCGCGTGCCCAATTCGTCAATCCGCCGGCGAATGATTTCAATGGATTGAGCGACAGTCTGCACCCGAATGGCGTCGATCTGCTCGCTCGTAATGGTCGCGCGAACGACGCCGGGGGAGATTTCGCGGACGTCTAAGCTCTGCCCCCCGCCGATGGCGCCGCCTCCGCCGCCGAGCGGATTGAGCCCACCCGCGCCGCCGAGACCGGAGCTCGCGACCGGCTGGGACAGCTCACGCACCAAGCGCAACGCCTCGGACAAGTCGTTAGGGTCGGTAAGCCGGGCTTCCGCGCCGCCCTCGACTTTGCGAATGCCGCCCTGATAGCCAATGCGCGCCTCACGCAAGGTCCGGCGCATGTCGTCGGCCAGAGCCTCGACGCGTTCCTCGCGCACCGCATCAACGTCGACCTCCAGCAAGAGGTGCGAGCCGCCTTGCAGGTCGAGGCCGAGATTCAAGGTTTGATCGGGCAAAAGGCCGCCGCGCCATGGGGCGGGCGCGATATTCGGCGCAGCGAAGTAAACCCCGAGCGCCAGCGCCAGCCCGATCAAGACGATCCGCCAAGGAGGGAAGTACAACATGTCTGGAAATCCTCAGGCGGGCCGCGGATTAATCGTTGGCCGGCTCGGTCTTAGAGCGCACCTCGGCAATGGTTTGGCGCACGACGCGCACCTTCACGCCTTCGGCCAGCTCCACTTGAACTTCGTCGTCTGCGACGCGCTGGATTTTGCCGATCATGCCGCCCTGGGTGACCACTTCGTCGCCGCGCCGTAAGCCCGCCACCATGTCGCGATGCTGTTTGAGCCGCTTTTGCTGAGGTCGGATGATCAGAAAGTAGAAGATCGCGAAAATCGCCACCAAGGGCAGAAGCTGCATAATGATGTTGGGACCCGCCGGCGGCGCGCCCTGGGCGTGGGCGAAAGGCGCGAGCAGGGCGGCGAAGGCGGCGGAAAACGTCAAGCGCATAGAGTGCTTCGAACCTCGGTTTGGGTGTCGATGGAGATCATAACGGCCCCGGGTTATAGGGGCCGCAGCCCGGTTTGCAAACGGGACGGCCTTCAGCTGCGTGTCGGCGGCAGAACGCCCAAGGGATCGACGGGGCGCACGCCTTTGCGGGTTTCAAAATGCAGCTGCGGTCGATCCACTGAACCCGTCGATCCGGCTTCCGCGATCGGCTGGCCCGCTTGCACCCGGTCCCCCCGCGCCACCAGAACCCGACGGTTGTGCGCATAGGCGGTCACCCAATCATCGGCGTGTTTGACCAGGACCAATTCGCCATAGCCGGCGAGTTCAGATCCAACATAGACCACAGACCCGTCCGCAGCCGCGCGCACCGGCGCGCCCTCATTCGCCGCGATGTTCAACCCGTCATTGCGCCGCCCGCCCTCTTTCGGTCCAAAACCCGATAGGATTTCGCCCCTCACCGGCCACTGGAACGGCGTGTTGGCCGGCGCGCTGGCGATCGCGTTGGGGCGCGCCTCCCGCGCAACCGCGCTTGCGGACGGTGTCGTCGTTGTCGGTTTCGCGCTCGGGGCCGGCGCGCGGACCACGGCTTCATAGTCGCGCGCGAGCGCCGGCAGCAGGATCTCGTCACCCGGACGCAAAACATAAGGCGGTTCCAGCGCGTTGAGGTTCGCCAGCGACCGCAAATCGATCCGATGCCGGCGCGCGATGGAGAACAGCGTATCCCCGGACTGAACCCGGTACAGATTACGCTCGGGCAGGGTCAACGCCTCACCGGCGCGCAAGACGTAAGGCGCACGCAGCGCGTTCGCCTCGATCAACGGCCGCAAAGCCACCTGATACCGCTCTGAGATTTGAAATAAGGTCTCACCGGGCGCGACGATGACTTGGTCCGGGATCGGCGGCGGGACGCCAGACCCTCTCTCGACGCGGGGGGCCGCGGTCGGCTGTGGCGGGGGCCTCTGGGGCGCGGGCGCGGCGGGCGCGAGTTCAGACGTCGCCAGGGGCGCCAGCTCCGCCGTCGCCACCGACGTGCTGGGCGCGGGGACGGGGTCGAGCGGATTGCGCGCGGGCTGAGCGTTGGCGTTGTCGCGCGTGGTCGGCACAGGCGCTGCGTCGGGGTCATAGCCGCGATAGTCCACCGGCGCGACGCCGCCCGTAGAGACCGCGCATCCCCAAAGGCCCAAACCGGCGCTCAGAACGCCCAAGATCCGCAGCCGACCCATGTGCGTATCCTTTTTTCCTGCTTCCGCGCGCTTACACCGCAAGAGCGTACTTAAGCGTTCGACGCGCGCGCGAAAAGCTCAGCTTAGGCCGCGCGTCTTACTGATTGGTGGGCCGGCCGGCGACCAAGGGCACAAATCGCACCTGGGCGAGTTCCTCGGGCTCAGAGGTCGGCCCGCGCCATCGATAGAGCCTTTGGTCTTCGGACGGCCCCACCGGCGCCACCAAAACGCCCTCGGGTTTGAGTTGGGCGAGCAAAGCTTCCGGAGTGCGCTCCGCGGCAGCAGTCGCCATGATCCGATCAAAAGGCGCCTGTTCGGGCCAGCCTTCCGAGCCGTCGCCGAACCGCGTGACGACGTTCGAGATATGCAGCGCGCGAAACCGCGCCTCGGCCGACTGCATCAGCGATCGGTAGCGCTCCACGGTGTAAATCCGACGGCCGAGCCGGGCGAGCACGGCGGTTTGATACCCCGAGCCCGTGCCGATTTCGAGCACCTTGCACCGGTCGTCCACGGCCAAAGCCTCGGTCATCAATGCGACCACCGAAGGCTGGGAGATGGTCTGCCCACACTCGATCGGCAGCGCTTGATCGTCATAGGCGTGGTCTTGAAACGCCTCGGAAATAAAGAAGTCCCGCGGCGTTCGCTCAAGCGCCTGCAGCACCGCCTTATCGCTGATCCCCGACCGGCGAAGCGTCAGGACCAGTTGGGCCAGGCGCGGATCAGGACCGGCTTCAACCATGATCGAGCGCGCCTTTGAACGCGGCGAGCGCATCGTGGGCGGTCATGTCCACGTGCAACGGGGTCACGGCGATACGACCCGCATAGATCGCGGCGAGATCCGTTCCTTCGGGGGCGGTGGACAGCTTGCCGCGAAAGCCCAACCAGTAATAATCCTTTTGGCGCAGATCGGTGCGCTTTTCGGCGTGGATTTTCCATTGATCGCGAAAACCCTGACGCACCAAGTCCACGCCTTGGACGTCTTCGGGGTCACGGTCGGGGAAATTGAGATTGGCGAGCACGCTGGGCGGCCAGTCCGCCGCCAACAGCTTTCTGATGATGTCCGGCGCATGGGCGACCGCCGTCTCAAACCGAACCCGGCCATCGCCAATAAACCCATAGGATTGGCTCAGCGCGATGGCCCGCACGCCCAATTGCATGCCCTGCATGGCGCCCGCCACCGTGCCGGAATAGGTGACGTCCTCGGCGATGTTTTGTCCGCGGTTCACCCCGGAAAGCACGAGGTCCGGCGCCCCTTTCGGGATCAAATCATTGATCCCCATCAGCACGCAGTCCGTGGGCGTGCCGCTCACCACAAACCGCCGCTCGGCCTCCTGGCGCACCCGCAAGGGCGCGTGAAGGGTTAAAGACCGTGAGGCGCCGGATTGCTCGGTTTCCGGCGCCACCACCCAGACATCGTCGCTCAGCTCGGCCGCGATCTGTTCGAGCGCGGCCAGCCCGGGCGCCGATGCGCCGTCATCATTGGTCAGCAGGATGCGCATTAGGCTGGGCTCAACTGGTCAAGCCCGCCCATGTAAGGAACAAGCGCCGCGGGGAGCCGGACCGAGCCGTCCGCCTCCTGAAAGGTTTCCAAAATCGCCACTAGCGTGCGGCCGACGGCGAGCCCGGAACCGTTCAGCGTATGGACGAATTGCGGTTTCCTCTCACCGTCGGCTCGATAGCGCGCTTTCATGCGGCGCGCCTGAAAATCCCCGCAATTCGAACAACTTGAAATTTCGCGATAGGTGTTCTGGCTGGGTAGCCACACCTCCAAATCATAGGTCTTGCGCGCGGCGAACCCCATATCGCCGGTGCATAAGGTCATCACCCGGTAGGGTAGCTCAAGCCGCTGTAGGATCGTTTCCGCGCATGCGGTCAGGCGTTCGTGCTCCGCCTCGCTCGCCTCCGGCGTCGTGATCGCCACCAGCTCCACCTTCTGGAACTGATGCAGCCGGATCAAACCGCGCACATCGCGCCCGGCCGACCCAGCTTCAGCCCGAAAGCACGGCGTCCACGCGGTCAGCCGCCGAGGCAGCGCCGCTTCCTCAAGGATTTGATCGGCCACCAAATTGGTCAAGCTGACTTCGGCGGTCGGGATCAACCAGCGATCGTCCGTGGTCTTGAACAAATCCTCTTCGAATTTCGGCAATTGGCCGGTGCCGTAAAGCGCGTCTTCGCGCACGAGAAACGGCGTGGCGGTCTCTTCATAGCCGAATTCGGTGGTGTGCACGTCGAGCATAAAGTGCGCCAAGGCCCGCTCGAGCTTTGCGAGCGCGCCCTTGAGCACGGCGAAGCGCGCCCCGGACAGTCGCGCGGCGGCTTCAAAGTCCAACCCGCCGAGCGCTTCGCCCACCGCCACATGGTCTTTCGGTTCAAAGGCGAACGCGCGCGGCTCCCCCCATCGACGGACCTCCACATTGTCGCCCTCATCCTCACCTTCGGGCGCGTCTGGGGCGGGCAAGTTCGGCAAACGCGCCAACTTGGCGTCTAGCTTGGCCTGCGCCGCATCGGCTTTTTCGCCTTCGGTTTCCATGAGCGCTTTGAGCCGCGCGACTTCGGCGCGAACCCGGTCGAACTCGGCCTGATCACCCGAAGCTTTAGCCTTGCCGATCGCTTTAGAGGCGGCGTTGCGCGCGGTTTCAGCCTCTTGGCGCGCGCTGACGGCCGCGCGTAGCTCTGCGTCTAACGCGAGCAATTCGGCCGTCTGCGCAGGCAGTCCGCGCTTCGCCCAGCCGGCGTCGAACGCTTCAGGGTTGTTTCGGATCGCTTTGAGATCGTGCATAGGGCCCCGCTATTGGATTGCGGTGATAGCGGGGCTGTGCGCGCGCGTCTATGGGGAGGTCAGTGGGAGTCTTCAGCGGCCTTACGCGCGGCTTTCTCCGCCAAGGACGCGCATCCCACGGAGATAAAATAGAGCACCATGAGCGAGCCGCCAAGGATGATTTGACTGATCGGGTCGGGCGGGGTCAAAAACATGGCGACCGCAAACGCGCCAACCACGGCGTATTTCCAAGCGCGCAATAAGTCGCGCGCTCCAATAATCTCCACCCGCGCCAGCAAGGTCAACAAGACCGGTAATTGAAACGCGACGCCAAAGGCGATGATCAGGGTCGTGATCAAGCTCATATAATCGGAGACTTTGGGCAACAGACTAATCGCGGCGCGACCCTGATCCAAAGTGGTCTCCTGACCAAGCGCGAACGCCATGACAAACGGCATAACAAAATAGTACGCCAAAGCCGCGCCCATTAAAAACAAGACCGGCGCCGCGATCAAAAACGGCAGGAACGCCGCGCGCTCGTTTTTATAAAGCCCTGGCGCGACGAATTTGTAAAATTCATGGGCAATTACAGGAAATGCCAGAATAAGCCCGCCAAACAGAGCAACCTTTACCTTGACGAAGAAAAACTCCAACGGCGCGGTGAAGATCAGCCTCAAGGGCGCGCTGGCCTCAGTGGGCACGTCTTGGCGCAGCCGCGCGGCCGCGACTTCAAATGGGCCGAGCAGAAAATCGTAAATCGGCTGGGCGAGAAAAAAGCAAATCCCAAACGCGACGCCCAAGCCGATTAGGCTGGTGATCAGACGCCGGCGCAATTCGTTGAAATGTTCAATGAGAGGAGCGCGGCTGGCCTCCATCTCATCGTCATGCTCCCCGCCGGAGGGGGGGTGGGGATCGGAGTCCTGGGCCGCCATGGTTTCGGCTCTGCTCACTCGGCCTTATGGGCTGTGGTCGGGACCTCAGGCGCTTCGGGGGTGGTTTGCGCGGCGATCTGAGGCGGCGGGTCGGCCTCGGTCGCCGACGCCGGGGCCACCACATCTTGTTTCAAGCCCGATCGGAAGGACCGAACCACCTTGACCACATCACCCATCATC
>JBHJGU010000122.1:0-8172 GCA_050331475.1 Maricaulaceae bacterium
CCAATGGGTGGGGTCGCCTGGTTAAAAAGTACCGTCAACCGGCATTCTACCGCCCCGTCCCCGACGCGGGGGCCGCGAGCGCGGCCGCGTCGATCGAGTCCGCCTTGGGCGTTGCGCCGGTCAAGGTCTCGACGATAACCGAAGCCGTTTCAGCGGCCACAAGGCGCACCTGGCTCATGGCGTCTTGAGCGGCGGCCTCGATGCGGGCTTGTGCGGCGGTGACCTTCGCCGCGTCCTCCGCATCCGCATTGCGCGCCAATTGGGCGACCTCCGCCTCCACCTCGGCCTTGCGTTCGACGCCGATGGATTGGGCTTTCGCACGCGCATTGGCGAGTGCCTGTTCATACTGAACTTGAGCGGTCTCCGCCTCCGCGCGCATCCGGCTGGCGTCATCCAAATCGTCGGCGATTTTGTCCCGCCGCTCTTCGATGACGCCGCCGATTTTCGGCAGCAGCGAGGACTTCAACATCCAATAGAGCACGCCGAACGCAATCAGCATCCAAAAGATCTGACCCGCCCAGGTGTCAAAGTCGAACTGCGGTAAGCCGCCTGCGGCGGCCTCCCCATGCGCGTCTGCGCCGTGTGCGTCCTCAGCCACGCCTACCTCCTACGATCACGGGGGTCGCCCAGCCATGCCGGACGACGTCCTCCGCGTCGCTTGAGCTCGCCGAGAGGCGAACTACGAAAACAGGATGATGAACGCGATCACCAGGCCGAACAGGCCGGTCGCCTCGGTGAGCGCAAAGCCCAGAAGCAAATTCGTCGTTTGGCTCGGCGCCGCGGACGGGTTGCGCAGGGCGCCCGCTAGGAACTGGCCAAAGATGTTGCCGATGCCGATGCCGGCGCCCAACAACGCCAACGCCGCCAAACCGGCGCCAATGTATTTTGCAGCTTCCGCGTCCATAAGACCTCTCCTTAAGCGTCAGCGGTGATAGGTGTCGACGCCACCCTAATGGTGCATGTGAATGACGTCGTTGAGATAGATGACCGTGAGGATGGCGAAGACGTAGGCCTGCAAAAACGCCACCAAAAACTCTAGTCCTGTAATGAAGAACGCCGCGCCTAACGGCGCAATAGCGCCGAGCACGCCGGCGGCTCCCAGCGCCCCGAGCGACACCACGAACCCGCCGAACACTTTCAACATGATGTGCCCCGCGAGCATATTCGCGAACAACCGCACCGATAAGGTGATCGGACGGCTCAAGAAAGAGATGATCTCAATAGGCACGATCAGCGCGTAAAGCGGAGCCGGCAAGCCCGAGGGCGCGAACAGCTTGAAAAAGCCCAAGCCGTGTTTGGCTACGCCCACGACAATCACCAAACCGATGGTCATCACCGCCAGGGTCGCGGTCACCGCAATATGGCTCGTGGTCGTGAAGAAGAAGGGCACCATCCCCAAAAGGTTGGACACCAAGATAAAGCTGAAGAGCGCAAACACGTAAGGGAAGAACGCCATGCCTTCGGAGCCGACGATCCCGCGGATCATGTCTGCGACGAATTCATAAGCCAATTCCGCCACCGATTGGGTGCGCCCGGGCACAAGGGTCAGCCGATTGGTCGCCAGGGTGAGCCCGAGGATCACCAAACCCGCCGCAGCCACAGAGAAGAAGCTCGAATTGGTGAATGACAGATCCAGCCCCGCCGCCTCGGGCAGCGGTACGACATCGTGGATCTTAAACTGCTCCAGCGGATCATTCGCCATGATCACTCGTCCTTAGCGTCGCTCACGTCCCGGGCTGCGCCCGCGCCGCTGTGCATTTGCGGGGTCCCCGCCACGCGCATGACACTGCGCACCCCGGCGGCGAACCCAAACCCCAATCCGATGAGGAGCCCCCAGGGCGGGGCTGACGTCAACGCGTCCGCCCCGTACCCGAGCAATCCCCCGACGCCGACGCTGACCACGAATTCCGTCGCCAATCGCATCGCCGCGCCTAAGCCTGAGACGGCGGTTGGAGGCGGTGTCCGAACCGCGGCGTGCTTGGCGCGCTGTTCGGCGATCCGGCGATCCAGCGCCGCGAAAGCGTCGTCCGTTTTCGAGCCGGGCTTGTTATTCGGCTCTTTTCGGGACGAAACCATTTCGGCGACCAACCTTTGCGCCCAGGCGAACGCGAGCGGAAGCTATTCCGGCCGCGTTTCGAAGTCAACCGCGGGGTTAAGCCGATAACATTTTGAACGACAACGTTTTTTGCCGGCGTTCGCCAGCGGGCTGCATGGAGCGCTTAGAGCGCCGCCGCCAGCGCCTCCGCCCGGCGCAAATCCACCGAGACCAGTTGGGAGACGCCTTTTTCCGCCATGGTGACGCCATAGAGCCGATCCATGCGGGCCATGGTCACCGGATGGTGGGTGATGACCAGAAACCGGGTGTCCGAGCGGCGGCGCATCTCGTCCAGCAACCGGCAGAAGCGGTCCACATTGGCGTCGTCCAACGGCGCGTCGACCTCATCAAGCACACACAGCGGCGAGGGTCGGGTCAGGAACACCGCGAAAATGAGCGCCGAGGCGGTCAACGCTTGCTCCCCGCCGGACAAAAGCGACAAGGTTGCGGGCCGTTTGCCCGGCGGGCTGGCGATGATCTCTAGGCCCGCATCCAGCGGATCCTCCGCCTCCACCAGCTCTAGCCGCGCCTCGCCGCCGCCGAACAGGGTTGCAAAAAGCGCCCGGAAATGCTCGTCCACCGCGCTCATGGCGGCGCGCAAGCGCTTGCGGCCCTCTTGGTTGAGCTCCTCCACCGCCTCACGCAGCTTGTTCACGGCCGCGTCCAGATCGGCGCGTTCGGCGTCAATGGCGGTGAGACGTTCTGCTTGGGCTTCCGCATCCTCATCGGCTTGCAAATTGACCGCGCCCAAGCCGTCGCGCTCCCCGCGCGCCCGGTCGAGCCGGTGCTCAAGCCCGGCCGTTTCGCCGTCGAGCGGCTCAAGGCCGCAGAGCTGATCGCGCGACAGTCCCGTCAATTCCAGCCCTTGGGCCAGGCGCTCCTCCAACCGATTGCGCGCCGCCTCCCGCCGCGCCTGCGCCCCCGCGAGGGCGGCTTGGGCTTTCGCCGCATCGGACTCCGCGGCGCGGGCTTGGGCGTCGGCGCGTTCAGCAGCGGCGGCGCGATCTTTCACCGCCACCCCGGCCGCCTCGCGCCGTCGCGCCGCTACCAGGCGCTCTTGCTCCAAGCGATCGCGTTTTTCTTCCGCGGCCTGAGGCGCGGCGCGCGCGGTTTCCGCCGCCGCCAAGGTTTGCGCCCGCCGTTTGGAGAGCGCGGTGACTTGCCCGCTCGCCTGTTCGGTCCGCCGCGACCAGTCCCGCGCCTCCGCTTGGAGCCGGTCCCGTCGGGCTCTGCGCGCGCTCACCCGTCGGTCGAACTCGTTGAGCGCGGCCCGCGCCGCTTCCGCCTCCCGCCGCGCGGTTTGGGCGTGGGCGCGGGCGTCGTCGAGCGCGCGCGCGCCCTGGGCGTCCTCGGCTAACGCGTCCAGCCGAGCCTGCGCGTTAGCCTCTTGGCGGGCCAAATCTTCGCTTTCGGCGCCTAAACGCGCGCATTCGGTCTCCAAAACCTCCCCGCGGGCCTCAATTTGGGCCAAAGCGCGCTCGGCTTGGGCGTCCTCGCGCTCAGCTTGGGCGAGCCGCGCGCGCGCTTGGCGGTCCGCGGCCCGGGCGGTTTCGCGCCCCTCTCGCGCCGCCTTCATCGCGACCTGTGCGGCCTCGCGCGCCGACTGGGCCGCCGCAGCGTCCGTCTGAGCGGCGTCCGCGTCACGGCGCAAGCCTTCGAGCCGATTGCGGGTCTCTAGCCGGCGGGCGGTTTCGCGTGCAGAGCCGTCTTGGCCGTCCGACACAAAGCCGTCCCACCGTTTAAGCTGGCCCTCTACGGTCACCGCGCGTTGCCCCGGCGCCAGGTCGATCGCGTCCAGCGCGTCTTGTGGCCCCACGCCGATTTGGCTTAACCGCGCGCACAACGCTTGGGGGCCCCGAACATGAGCGCTCAGCGGCGTCAGGTTGGCGGGCAATGCCTGATCGGGCGTCCGCGCGCCGGTCCAGGCCGGTCCCGCTGCGGGGTCCAGCCCGGCTTGCGCGTCCGCGCCCAAGGCTGCGGCGAGCGCGCGTTCATACCCTGGCTCCACGGTGAGTTGGTCGAGCACCGGGGCGACGGTGCGTTGGGCGTTGGGGGCTAAAGCGCGCTCCAAGCCCTTCATTTCGGATTCGATTTCGGCGAGGCGACGCGCAGCCGCGCTGGCGTCCTCCGTCCGGGCGCGCGCGGCGTTTTCCGCGGCTTCGAACGCGGCGTCCGCCTCTGCGATCGCCGTTTCCGCCGCGACGAAAGCGGCTCGGGCGCTTTCGGCGTCCGCGCGGGTTCGCGTGAACCCCGCCCGCGCCGCGTCAAGGTTGAGCCCCGCCCGCTCTTTTTCCGCGCTTGCGCGCGCTGTGGCCAGCCGCTCCGCGCGCGCTTGCAAATCGGTCAGCGTTTGGCTCAGCCCGCGGCGTTCCGCACTGAGCGCGGCGCGCTCGGCGGCTAAACGCTCCACCGTCTCATCGGCGCTTTGGCGGACTTGTTCGCACGCCTGCGCCCTCTGCACGAGCACATCCCGCTGAGCGGCGTCGTCGTGGGGTTGGATGCGCAGCTCCGCCAAGTCCCGCTCGGCGCGCGCTTTCGCGGTTTCGGCCTCCTCGGCCAAGCGGCGCTCGCGGTCGAGATCGGCGTCGAGTTCAGCAAGCCGGGCGCTGAGCCGCTCGGTTTCGGCCTGGGCGGCTTGCGCTTCTTGTTCAGCGGCCTCCAAGGCGGCCTCCGCCCGGGCGAGAATCGCCGCCGCCAAGGTCTCTTCTTCGTGCGGCGCTGCGAGGGCGTCTTGGGCGTCTTGAGCGGCGACCCGGGCGCGGGCGGCCTCGCGGGCCATGGTCTCGGCGTCTGTTTGCGCGGCCTGCAGGGCGGACTGGGCGGCTGCGTCCTGGGCGTCGGCTTCGACGAGGCGACGGCGATGCAGTTCAGCCTCCAGCGCGCGGATTTCCGCGGCCAGCGTCTTATAGAGCTCCGCCTGTTTCGCCTGGCGCTTAAGCTGGACCAGCCGGTTGGCGGCTTCGCGTCGCGCGTCGTCAAGCCGTTCGAGATTGGCCGACGCGCCGTTGAGCTTTAGGAGGGCCTCGTGGCGGCGCGAGCGTAAGCCGGCCACCCCGGCGGCGTCCTCCAACACGCGACGCCGGTTCTCCGGCTTCGCCGCAATCAATTCATTGACCTGACCTTGGCGAACCAAAGCTGGCGAGTTCGCCCCCGACGACACATCGGCGAAGAGCCGCTGAACATCGCGCGCCCGCGCCTCGCGTCCATTCACCCGATAGGTCGAGCCGCCGCCGCGGGTGATCCGCCGGGTGATTTCAAGTTGATCCGCGTCATTGAACGTCGGCGGCGCGGTGCGTGCGGTGTTGTCGATCACCAAGCCGACTTCGGCCAAATTCCGCGCGGGCCGCGCGTCCGAACCGTTGAAAATGACATCGTCCATGCCCCGCCCGCGCAGGGCCTTGGCCGAACTTGCGCCCATGACCCAGCGCAAAGCCTCAACAAGATTGGATTTGCCGCAGCCATTGGGACCAACGACGCCGGTCAGCCCTAGTTCGATGCGCAGGTCCGCCGGATCGACGAAGGTTTTAAACCCGTGGAGACGAAGCCGGCGAAACTGCATAGACCCCCTTATCCGTCCACGCCCAACGCCTTGTTAAAGGCGCGTTCCAAGGTGACGTAGCCGGGCTCCGCATTTGTGAGATTGTATTTCTCGCCATTCACGATGAAGGTCGGGGTCGAGCGCGCGTCGTATTTCGCCCCGCCTTCCTGAACAATATCGGTGATGGTTTCGACATAGCTGGGATCGTTCAAGCACGCGTCGAACTGGTCTTCCGACAGGCCCGCTGAGCGCGCAATCGTCAGAAGCTCGCCGCGCGGGTCTTGGTTGGTGATCCATTCCCGCTGGGTGCGGAACAACACGTCAATGACCGCGAAATACTTATCCGTCCCGCCTTCGGCGCCGGCGCAACGGGCCGTAATGAACCCCGCCATCGACAACGGAATCGGCGGGCTGGGCAGTTCTCGGAAGATGAACCGGACTTTGCCCTCATCGATCCATTCGCTTTTGATCTGCGGCAAGGTTTCAGCGTGGAAGCTGGCGCAGAACGGGCAGGTGACCGAGGCGTATTCGATCAACGTAATCGGCGCGTTCGGATCACCAAAGGCCATATCATCGGGCCGCTCCACGCTAGAACGTTGGGCCGTATCCTGGGCGTCAGCGTTGGCCGAGCCGGGCTGATCCCCACAGCCGGCCAGCGCTAACGCGCTCAGAGCAAACGCAAAACGGCGGAGCAAAGAACCTGAAACCTTCATAACGCCTTTATCCTTGTGCGATTCGATCTGGGTTGGCGACCGGTTTCGCCCCGGGCGGGAACAGGTCGAGCCTTCAGGGCGTTATGATCGGTTTTCGCGCGGACTGGCAATTCAAGTCCGCCCCATCCTCACAATGGACGCGTGCTCGCCGCGATTTTCGCGCTTACGGGGGCCCGGAAGCGGACAGCGCCTCTTGAATGGCGGGCGGGGGATATTCCGCCATCGGAGCGAGGCCGCAAATCTCGCCATTATCGGGCTGGGGCGGTAAATTCAGCGCTTTGCGTTGCCATTCGCGCGCCACTGACCAAGCGTTATCCGAGTGCACGCCAGGGGCCGGACATAAAATGCCGTTATTGCGCCGATTGGCGAAATCAGCGGCCCCTAAGTCGCTGCCCACCCCGGCGACGGCGACAAAACGGCCATAATCGCAAAACCGCCGACATGCCGCATCGCAATCTTCGCTGAATGACGGCGTCCGCGAGGCGCCGAACCGCGGTCGCGACGCTTGATAATTGACGAGCACCAATGTGCGATCCGCGCCGATCGTGCCGCCCACCTCGTAATAAGAACGTCCGTTACGATCGATGTTCGTATTGAGCATCGTGTGAAGACCGCCCATCAAGCCGATAACCAGATCGACCTGATTATGATCAAGCAGGTGCCTAAGGTGCAGGCCCGCAAGTTCGTCCCAATACGGATTGTCGACGCCGTCATAGGGTAAGGGAAAGCTCTCGCGGTTGTGCAGCACGGCGAGGACGTCGGCATCAATTCCGGCGCGTCGATGTTGCCGCGCCAATTCGATGAGGTCGAACCACGCGCACGTGGACCGTCCGCTCGTCTTGCCTCCCCAAAAATCGCTGGCCGCGTGCATGAAGGCGTCTCGCGCGGCGTATCGGCCGTCGCTGTCCAAATAATCGGAAATCGCCGCCTGGTGACGGCCGCTGATTTCTATGCCCAGCGCGTAGGATTGTCCCCGCAGCGCCGCCGCCGTCATCAACGCTTTCGCGCGGCCGGCGGGTTCCGTGTAGCCGTGGACTTCGCCGAACAGGACGGCCTTGCCCTGAGCATACGCTGCGACGTCCGACCAGGTTTCAAACTGCAGAACCACCGGCGGGTCTGTGCGGCCCTGCGCCCGTGCAACCTGGAGCTCCTCCGCCGTCAACGGGCGTTCGATGGTGTCCGCGTGGGCGGTTGCGAAATTGGCGACAACCAACACGCCAATCGCGACAACGCCACGGATCATAGGCCTCTCCCACCGACAATAAAAACGGGCAAGTCAACAACCTAAAGTCTGATTGTGACTATCGCAAATCTATAGGTCACATTCGATTTCGTGCATACACGCCCTTGCCGAACCGGGCGAGCGCGCGGCTGAGCGCGTCGTCGTCGACCGCTTGGGCGTCCGCTTCGATTTTGGCGAGCGTTTGCGGGTCGAGCCCACGGGCGCTTCGCCGAGCGGGCGCAGCGGCCGGTTTGGCTGAACCGCCGACCGGTCCGGGGGTGAAGGCGAGCCGTTTGACGGTCCCCGCCCCGCAACGCCGGTTGACGGACTGGATGAGCATATCCGCCTGGGCTTTGAGTACAGCGGTCGCCGCACTAGGCGCGGCCAGCGTCAGCGTACCCCCGCCCGGGCCGCGGCTGAGCTTGACCGGTTTAGAGAGGCGCGCCAGCTTCTCCCCGACGATCGAGGGCCAATGTTTCGCCAAATCGCCTAAGCCCGGCCCGAAGCGTTTCTCAAGCGGCGCCAGAACCTTAAGCGCGGCGCCGGCGGCGCGCGGCGGCGGGGGAACCGCGCGCCGGGGCTTTGCGGCGGCGAGCGCGGCTTG
>JBHJGU010000123.1:0-17420 GCA_050331475.1 Maricaulaceae bacterium
GCGGCTTTACGCCCGCAACGGGACGACGCGCCTGAGCTACTGGATGGCTCCGCGCGCCATCCCGTTGCTCAAACCGCTCATATGAGCAAAATACAACCGCCGACTCTGGATCACGCTGGTCGATAGTCGGGGGTCACAGCAGGGTGTGCCACCGTCTATGGCGCCGCGCGATACCAATCACCAGTTATTATTGAATCACCAAAAAACTCAATAATACGCTTTACGATATCCCAGATCCACAATGAAAAAATGTTTTTTCGCAACCATACTGAACTTGTAAATGCAAACGAAAACAAAGAATATGCTAAATATTTGAGCAATCTAGATTTATTTTATACTAATCAAGGATCAGTGGATGTGAAAACCGGAAAATATGTTCTCGTTTTATTTTGCGGAAACGAACTTAGAAGAATTGATTTTTTTGTTAGAAGACGCAAAGCAAACCGCTTATTTGTTTCATGCAGTGCATAGGGACACTCATTGATATGAATATATTATATAGAACATTTTCGATACCAGATGGACTTGAGATTTTATATCTACCTATTACATTAATAATAGTTTCAATATTATTGACTCGGAATAATTCGAGCGATTCTCGAGATTTAAAGTTTCGTATATTAATTGTTGGCATACTTTCTGCTATAATTTTCAGCTTATTGTCTATATTTCGAATGGAATTTTTTATAATTTATAGAGAATCAATTGGTGAATTTACGGAAATAGTCGCCTTGCCAATAATATTAGACGAAACTACTCGAGAATTGTTAAGCAATGAGAATGAAATTACTTTATCGCCAGGAATCTTACGTCAACATCTATCTAAAGCTGACTATGAGTTAAAAGTTATAATCACAATTTTTTTCCATGCTATATTTTTTTGGATAACATGTGCCACAATTTTTTATTTTGGCTCGGAGAAAATTTCAGATTTTATTATTAAAATAAGAAAATCTAGTTAGAATTTTCACACCAATATTTAATTCAATTTTGTAAAATTCTATCTACGTGGTATATAGGTCTATAATTTAATTTGGGCTTTATTATTCATTTCAACGCCCGCAGTACGGCGTTCGGATCGCGGGCGATGACTTTCAGATAAGCCTTGGCCGCGCCGTCGGGCTCATAGCGGTTTTGCTCCCAATCGCGCAGGGTGCCGATGGCGATTTGGAAGCGAGCGGCGAACTCTTCCTGGGTCATCTTCAACGCGCGGCGAATGACGCGCGCCTGGGGCGTGCGCTGAAGCACCGCCATATCGGCTTCGGTCAGGGGCTGGGCGTCAGGATCGCTGAGGGCTGCGGCGTGGGCCTCCGCATCTGACATCGCGTCGACGCGGCTCCAATCATGGTTCGTCGGTTTATCGGTTGTCTTCATGATAGCGTCGTCTCTCAAACGGTTCGGCCTTACGCGCTGAGATGATGCGGATGCGCTCGCCCTCCACCAGCGTGTAAGCCACGAACAAAATCCGGCCCTCCACCGCGCCGATCAGGCAATAACGCGTCTCAGCGGTGAAGCGTGGATCAAGCCATTCCAGCGCGAACGGATCGGAAAACACATCGCGCGCCATCTCGAAGGTGACGCCATGCTTGTCCGCATTCGCCGCCGCCTTGGCGTCATCCCATTCAAACTCGTCATCGATCATTTTATACGGGCTACCCGTAATTTGTCAAGAGAATACACCTTGGCGCAACACGACGGAACCATGAATTCTCTCATAAATTCAATGACCCCTGCAGGAAAAACCCCTCCCGATGACCCAGGAGGGGCCTTATGGGGGATAGACGAATAATCAGCCCGCGACGACGGACGCTGGGTCAATGACGATCCAATGGTCGCCATCAGCCCGGCCAGAGCGACATGGGACTTCGCCACCATCCTGGGATTGGAGCCGTGCTTTACACCGGTCGCCAGCCCGGAGAGCAACCGCATTTCCGAAGCCTTCGTGAAGACCATGAAGCGCGATTACGTGCGCGTTGGGCCGATCCCCGATGCCCCCCACCGCGCTCGCGCAAATCGCCGACTGGTTCGAGGACGACACCGAAAACCATCCGCATTCGGGATTGAAACGGAAATCGCCCCGAGAGTTCCGTAACGTCAACCAACCCTAGCCGGTTGTCCGGTCAAACGGGGCCACGCCACGCGGTAAATGCGCGTCGCGCACATGAGGAAGGCTCAAGGCTGCTGGCCGGATCGGGTTGGCCGGACTCACCGCAGCTTTCTGGTGAGCCTCCGTATCGCGCCGCGCACCGAAACCTTGACCGGCAGGAACGCCACGGGGACCTCGATCGCCAATCAGCCCTTTCCCCGCCGTCACTCCGCCGCCTGAACGCGCCGTCGACCCTCTAAGAGTTGGCGGCGGGTTTTGCCTTTCGCGCTTTTCAGGCTAAGCGTCGCGTCTGCGCGCGGATCGAAACGGCCCTCTGAGGTGTCATAAGCCGCGCGCACGAAATGATCCCGGTCGGCGTTATGCACGCACATGCTGATCGGGCCCTGATGGGTCATGACCTGGAAAATGCAGGCTTCGCAGCGGGCGGGCTCCAGCGCTTGCGCGTCCATAAAATTATGGATGTAAAAGGAGAGCTTGGTCATCCGTCGGCCCGAGCGCACATAGCCCGGCGCCAAGCGTAAGCCGAGCCGGATTAGCCCCGGCAACATGGACACGGCCGCCACCGGCTTGGTCAGAAACCCTTGGCCCACCACGCCCCACATTGACGCCCAAGACCGCCGGTCTGGGCGCAAATGCGCGAAATGGCGGAATAAGCGTTCAAACAGCTTCGGCTCGGTGTCAAAAATTGGCGTGACTCGCCCGCCCGCGATCAGCACGGAGGAATACCGATTACACTCCGGATGGCCGAGATTGGGCGTGTCGAAATCCAGCCCCACCCCCATGGCTTGGTTCACCGCTGTGATCACCGCGGGGATGTCCACCGCCGTGCCGCCTTGGGTGCCACGCCCCGTCTGCGCCTCCAGATTAAACGAAACCATGTGGATCTCATCGGCGCGCGACTTGAACCACTCCACTAAAGCGGGAATGTCCGCCAGGTTGGCGTCAAACACGGTGGTGTTGAAGATCACATTGATCCCGAGCCCGCGCACCCGATCGAGATACTCCGCCCGAACCGCGTTGAGCGCGAGCTCACTGTCATAGCCCTTACGCTCCTGAGTCATGTCCACATGCAAGGACACATCGGTTAGCCCGGCCTTCGCCAAGCGCGTCATTAATGGCCGGGTCGCTTTAATACCGTTGGTGAACAGGGCCGAGCGCAGACCCTTCGCCCGCAACCGCTCAACGATGGCCACCAAATCGTCGGCGTCGCGCAAGGTTGGATCGCCGCCGGTGACCTGCACGGTCACGAGCGGACCGTAATGCTCAGCGATCATATCGATGCGCCGAAACACTTCCTCGAGCGGCGGGTCTAGGGTGACTTCCGCGTTCTCGGAGAGGTAACACAGCGTGCAATCGAGATTGCAGCGTTGAGTGATCTCCAACGCGACACAGCCCATTGGAAAGTTCCGCCCCGCCAATTGCTTGGGGCCGAGAAAGCCGTGCCGCTCCAGGGCTGTGCGCAACGGCGCCCGCTTATCGCCTTGGGGGGGCGACGCCTTGGGAACCCGCCAAGCGGGGGCGTGGTGGGGTTCAACGACTAGGTCTGCGGGGGCAGGGCCTTGGACCATGGGGCTCGCTCCTAACGCGTCTGATTGAGCCAACATACGCCGCGGCTGCGCTCTCAGCCGCTCAAACTCCCGCGACAAATGTGCCATTGGGCGCCTCTTTCAGAGCGTCTGCAATTTGAACCTTGATCAAAACATTGATCTTGGGTATTTTGAACGTTGTTCAATTCGGCTTAACCCCAAACTGACCCTTAAAGGAGACCCCGATGACACGGACGTTTTTGAAAACCATTGCCGTTTGTGCGGGTTGCTTAGTTCTCTCCGCGGCGGCGCACGCCCAAGACTCCAGTTTTGTTACGGCCGGCAAGGCGGCTGGCCTGTCGGTGAAAGCCAGCGCGCACGGGGCCGGCGAAGCTAGCCAAGTGGCGCTCGGTGCAGTCGCCCTGCCCTTGATGGCGACGGGTGCGGTAGCGAGCGGCGTGGGCGATTTGAGCCGAGCGGTCAGTGAAGGGGCCTGGGATGCGGCCACCCCGTTGTCTGTCAGCGATGAGGTGCTCGCCGCACCAGAGCTTGATGCGCCGATTACGCCCGGCGTCGACCCCGCCCCCAACGTCATGCTCGCCAGCGTCGAGCAGGACCAGCCGTGACGCCCGCGGTTCGACGTGGCGTAGGCGCGGCGCTGGCGGGCTTTGCGCTCGCCGCGCCAGCGGGGGCGGACTCCCTAGGCGACAACGACGCCCCCCGCTTTATGCCGGCCGAAGACGCCGCCGCCTTCTCCAAACAAATCGAACGGACGCTGGCGGACAATGGCGCGCGTGTGGCGTTGGTGTTCCGATCGGGTCGTCGGCGCGAGGATTTGCCCGACGGCGTTGGCTACACCCATGGCGCGTTTTGGGTGCACCAAGCCTTTCAAACCGAAACCGGTCAGACGGTTGCGGGCTATGGGGTGTATAACCTTTATAGCGGCGAAGACGGCGATGGATTGGTGTCCTACCTCCACCAGGATTTCCCGATCGACTTTGTGATCAGCTCCGCAATCCATGACGTGGCGGTGTTGATCCCAACGCCCGAACTGCAAAAACGGCTTTTCCAGGTGATGGCCAGTGAGACCTATCAAGCGCTCCACCGCCCCGACTATTCCCTGCTCTCCCATCCCCATGACCGCCAGTTTCAAAACTGCAACGAGTTTATGCTCGACGTTATGGGCGCGGCGATTTGGGACACCGACGATATCGATCGGATCAAGGCGAATCTGAGCGCGTATTTCGAGCCGACGAAGTTGAAGCTGGGCTTTTTCAAAACGCGTCTGGCTCCGTTTGTGGACGAGCGTGCGCGCCGGGAGGACCAATCGGGCCGGTTTCGTACGGTGACCCAACAATCCTTACAAGCCTTTATGGCGGAGTATAGCTTGCTGCAGACTGCGTTGACGGTGACCTATTCGGGCGCCCCGGAACCCTCAGGCTGAGCGTTGCGCACCGCCTCGATCGTCACAGCGCCTGAAAGGATCGCGTCGATGCGCTTGGTGGTCAGGTCGATCATGTCAAACACCAGCGCGATTTCCTTGAGCACGCCTGCGGCGGCCTGAGGTCCGGCCAGCCCGGATTTGAGGTCGCCCAGTTCTAGCCGGCCGTCGTTTTGGAGCGCGAGCGTAAGCGCCCCGTCGTCGAAAACACCGCGCAATTGGGCGTTCTTGAACAAAGCGTCGAGCGCTTTGAACCGCTCTTGCACCATCGGATCGAACAGGGCTCGCGCGGCCACCTGATCAGATGCGTAAACCTCAAAGGTCTTTTCAAAGTCCGGGTCCGCGAATCCCACCGATTTGAGCCCGCCCGCGAGCGATCCCGCGTTGAACCAACCCGCATCGCGGGCCAGCACCGTGACCCCTTCAAACGCGTGCGGATAATCAAGCCGCAGAATCTGACCTAAGAACACGGTCACCCAGCGCACCTCAGTCTTCACGCGACCATTGACGACCCGGGTCTCCACCCGGCGTTCCTCGAGTTGCGCGCCGGTGAGGGTAAAGCGCACGCCTCGACGCTGACCGGATAGCGCGTCGAAAAACGCCGCCCGGTCATAGCGCGGCGCGAGACTATAGGTCTGCAAGCGCGTCAAAGCCGAGGGCGGGCCGGTCTCAGCGTGGTAGTCCAGACCGAGCTGGGCGCAGATCGCGTCCAAAACCAAACGCTTGGCCTTCGCCGTTAATCCGTCCAGTGGGCCCAGCATCGCCAGCGCCACCACGCCCAACACCCCCGCCCCGCCAAAGCCGAACCAGACCGCGCGCGGCCAGCCCAACACCGCGCCAATCCCCGCAGTCACCGCCGCCGCCAGTAGGCAGAATAATCCCCAACGCAGAAACCGCGCCCAGGCGGCCCGGCGCTTGGCCTCAAGCGCCTCCAATTCAGGGCGTAACTCGCGCTCAAAGACCGCCGCGAACGGCGCAAACTCCGGATGGACGGCGCTGAAATCCGTCGCGCTGGTCATCGCCGCGTCACTCTCCTTCGATCCAGCTGAAACCCTAAGCCCTAGAATTCACGATTTATATTAATTTTTCAACCCTTGACAGAAGGATTTCAATGTGTTTACATTTGAATACGTTCAATATCTTTCGTCATCAAGGATCGACCATGGTGCCACTCAGCGTGCGCATTTCTGAAGCCGACGCGGAATTCCTCGCTAAGCGCACCCTGTCCGGCGCCAAGACGCCGAGCGAAAAACTGCGCGCCATTCTCGCCTCGGAGCGCCAGCGATGGGAAGGCGGACATGACTTTGCAGCCGCCGCGGCCCTGGCGGAGGACCTTCTGCATCCGGCCTTAGAGCGGGCCCGCGCGGCCCCGTCGGGCCGGTCCGAACTGGTGCACACCCTCTATGAGCGCGCGCCGGAAGTGTTTGCGCTCTTGATGGCGGAAGCCCCGGCCGCGGACGCGGACCCGCGCGCGTGGACCGCGTTTGAGGCGCGGCTTGCGGATCAGGTGATCGCCCTGTGCGAGGCGGTGGTCCGCCTGGCGCTGACCCGAACCAGCCGCACCCATGATCCGGCGCTATTCGCGGGTCGATTGGATGCGTTGTTTGAACTCGTCGACCTGGCGGGCAAAGCCCGGCAGCCTGAAAAAGGAGACCCTGAGCATGGCTGAACCCCTGTTTTCTCGCGTCACCCGGCTGGTTTCGGCCAGCGTCAACGCCGTTGTCGAACAAGTCGAGGCGGCCAATCCGGACATGGTGATGCGCGAGGCGCTGCGTGAGATCGACGCGGCCTTGTTTGAGGTTCGCGACGAGTTAGGCAAAACCGCCGCGGCCAAACACGTCTCCGCGCAACGCCTGCTGGACGCCAACACGCGCCATGAAGCGCTCTCCGAGCAAATCAGCCTGGCCCTGGCCCAAAGCCGCGACGACCTCGCCGAGGCCGCGATCGCCAAGCAGATGGATCTGGAGGCCCAGGCGCAAATCCTTGAAGAGGCGATCGCCGAAGCCGCAGAGCGGGAGACCGAGCTGCAGTCTTACGTGGCCGCCCTTCAAGGCAAGCGCCGCGACATGGAGGACGAGCTCGACACTTGGAGCAAGGCTCAAGCGGAAACCGCCACGCCGGACAAGGACCAAAGCGAGGACAGCGCCCAGGCCAAAGTCTCAAACGCCGAGGCCGCCTTTGACCGGGTCATGAGCCGGGCGAGTGGCGTGCGCGGAGTTGACCGCGGCGCAGCCGATCAGGCCGCCAAGCTCGCCGAATTAGAGACCTTATCCCGCGAACATCGTATCAAAGAGCGTTTAGCGGCGGCTAAAGCGCGCGCGCCTGGGGCGGACTAATTTAAAGGAGCGGCTGTGCTGGAGTTTCTGTTCGCCGACGCCAACCTCCCCTTCGCCATAGCGCTGGGACTCGTGCTGGGGCTGGCATTGGTCGAATTGGTGGGGTTGATGCTCGGCTTCGGGCTCTCCGAAGCGCTCGACGGCGCGACGCCCGACGTTGAGTTCGACCTTGAACCCAGCCTGGACGCCAGCGGCGATCTGATCGGCGCAGCGCTCAGTTGGCTCGGTTTTGGTCGGGTGCCAGCGCTGATTTGGGTCATCATTCTGCTGTCCGCCTTCGGGCTGACAGGCTTGGTCGCCCAACAAACTGTGGTTTCCGTTTTTGGCGCGCCCCTGCCCGCTTGGTTGGCGGTGATCCCCGCGGCCAGCGTCGCTCTGCCGCTCACCCGCACCGCATCCAAGGCCCTTGCCCATGTGATGCCGCGGGAGACCACCGAAGCGATCTCGGAGGCGAACTTCATCGGCAAGGTCGCGGTGATCACCCAAGGGGTGGCGCGGGTCGACTTGCCCGCCCAAGCCAAGCTCAAGGACCGGTTCGGTCAAACCCATTACGTGCTGGTCCGACCCGAAACCGGCGACCCGGACGCTGAACTCAAACAAGGCGCCGAAGTACTGATCGTCCAAGCCTTGGGCGGCGGTCGCTATGGCGCGATCCCCAACCCCCATCCCGGGCTGAGCCAAAGCTCGCCCTAACGCCTTCGTTCACAGAAAAGGAGCCTTGAATGCCAGAGAATATCGGATCCGTAGCGGGATTAGTCGGCGCCGTCCTCTTCGTTTTCCTACTGATTTGTTATTTCTTCGCGCGACTTTATAAACGCGCCTCCAAAGAATTGTCGTTTGTTCGCACGGGCCTTGGCGGACAGAAAGTCATTATCAATGGCGGTTCGATCGTCTTGCCGATCGTGCATGACACCATCGCAGTAAACATGAACACCTTGCGGCTCGAAGTGGCGCGGCGCGACCAACACGCCCTGATCACCCGCGATCGCATGCGCGTCGACGTGCTGGCCGAATTTTACGTGCGCGTTCAGCCCACCATCGAATCCATCGCCGCGGCGGCTCAGACTTTGGGCAAGCGCACCATGGATCCAGAGGCGCTGAAAGACTTGGTCGAGGGTAAATTCGTCGACGCCCTGCGCGCGGTCGCCGCGGAAAGCTCCATGGAAGAGCTCCACGAGCAGCGAGTGAAGTTTGTGCAAAAGGTGCAGGCTGCGGTGTCTGAGGATTTGTTGAAGAACGGTCTGGAGCTGGAGTCGGTCTCACTCACCGGGCTCGACCAAACGCGCAAGGAATTCTTCAACCCCGATAACGCCTTTGACGCCCAGGGCTTGACCAAGCTGACCCAGGAAATCGAAGAACGCCGCCGGCTGCGTAACGAGATCGAGCAGGACACAGAAGTCGATATCCGCCGCAAGAACCTCGAAGCCGAGCGCCAGACCCTCGAAATCCAGCGCGAGACCGAATACGCCAAGCTGGACCAAGAACGCGAAATCGCCGTGCGCGCGGCCGAACAACGCGCCCAAGTCTCCTCCGAAGAGGCCCAGCGCAATCGCGACGCCGAGGACGCGCGGATCACCGCCGAACAGCAAGTCCGCGAACGCGAGATCGAGAAAGAACGCACGGTCGCCGAGCGGGAAATCGAGAAGGCCCGCGCCGTGGAGGCCGCCGAGGTCGAAAAAACCAAGCTGATCAAAATCGCCGAAGAGGATCGCGCCATTGCGGTCGCTGAAAAGTCGCGCGAACGCTCCGAGGCCGACGCCCGGGCCGACGAAGCGCGCGCGCTGGCGGCCAAAGCGGCCGAAGAAGTGACCACCGCCCGGGAGGTCGAGATCGCCGAGCGCGACAAGCGGGTGCAAATCGTCGAAGCCGAACGCGTGGCCGAGATGGAGGCGATCAGCGTCAAAGTCGCCGCGGAAGCCCATAAAGCCGCGGCCACCGACGAAGCGGAGGCCACCCGCATTCAAGCCGAAGGCGAGGCTCAGGCCGAGCGACTGAAAGCCGAAGCGGAAGCGGTGAAGTACAAGGTCCGCGCCGAAGGCGAGCGGGCGGTGAACGAGGCCGCCAATGCGCTGTCGGCGGAACAAATCGCCATGCAGATCCGCCTCGCCCTGATCGAGCAAGCGCCCTCTATCATCTCCGAACAGGTCAAGCCGCTGCAATCGATCGACGGCATCAAGATCGTTCAGATGGACGGGCTCACCGGCTCCAACGGCCCCACGGCCCCCAGCAGCCATGGCCAACAAGGCGGTCTGGCGGACAGCGTGGTCGACGCAGCCCTGCGTTACCGCGCGCAAAGCCCGCTGATCGACAGCCTGTTGGGCGAATTGGGCCTGGAGGGGGCCTCGCTCAAAGACCTGACCGCGCCCGCGCGCCCGTCCAACAGCGCGCCTTTAAGCGCGGACCAATTTGACGACAGCGCAGCGTCAGACGGCGGCTAGAGCGTTTTCAGCAAAAGCGTCATCGGTTTTGCGGTTCGAAAACGCGACAAACGAAAGACTTAGAGCCGCTTCTCGGTTCGAATTAAATTGAAGCGGCTCTAGGAGCTCTCGGGCGTCCCGCACCGGAATTTGGTGTGGGGCGCGCGCTCGAGCCCTCGGAGCGCCGGGTTTACAGTGCCTCCAACCGATCGATTGCGGTGATGACTTTCTCTCGCGCGGTTTCATAGTCCGCGCGCTTGGACTTCTCCGCCTCGACCACATCCGAGGGCGCTTTGGCGAGGAATTTGTCGTTGCCGAGCTTTTTATCGATGCGCGCCACCTCCCCATCAAGCCTTTGACGCTCCTTCTCCAACCGGGCGATCTCGGCTGAGATGTCGATGACGTCGCCCAAAGGCAGGCAAAGCGTCGCGCCCTCAAGGATGATCTGCACCGCGCCTTTCGGCGCGGATGACGCCAAGGACAGCGGCTCGGCGCGGGCGAGCCGATTAATCAAGGCCTCGTGGGTGTGAAGCCGGCTCTCCGCCGTCTCAGTCGCGTCAATGGCGACCAAGGGCGTCTTGGCGGCGGCGGGCACGTTCATATCGTTCCGGGTGGAGCGGATTTCGGTGATCAGCACGACCACCCACCCCATTTCCGCACACGCCGCCTCGTCAATCAGCCCCGCGTCGAGCCGCGGCCAGGGCGCGGAGATCAACAGGCTCTTTCGCGGGGCGCCCCCCTCGGCCATTGCCGCCCAAAGTTCCTCGGAAATGAACGGCATGAACGGATGTAGCAGCTTGAGGATTTGGTCGAGCGCCCAGGCCGCCGTCGCCCGGGTCTCCGCTTTGGCGGCCGCATCCTCTCCGGTGAAGAGCGGCTTGGCGAACTCCAAATACCAATCGCAATAGACATTCCAGGCGAAGCGATAAAGCGCCCCCGCAGCCTCGTTAAACCGATAGCCCTCAAGCCCGGCGTCAACAGCGTGCACCGTCTTGACCGTCTCAGACACGATCCAGCGATTAACGGTCGCCTGAACCTGGGCCGGATCGAAGTCCGCCTGGAGACGGCAATCATTCATCTGGCAGAACCGCGCCGCATTCCAAAGCTTGGTGGCGAAGTTGCGATACCCCGCCACCCGGTCCTTGGACATGCGAATGTCGCGACCCTGGGCCGCCAGGGCGGCGAGCGTGAACCGCAACGCGTCCGCGCCGAACTCATCGACCAACGCCAAAGGATCAATGACGTTGCCCTTGGATTTCGACATTTTCTGGCCCTGCTCATCGCGGACCAGAGCATGGATGTAGACGTCATGAAACGGGATCTGCTTCTGAAAGTGCAGGCCCTGCATCATCATCCGAGCGACCCAAAAGAAAATAATGTCAAAAGCGGTGACCAAGACTGAGGTGGGGTAGAACCGCTTGAGTTCGTCGGTCTCCTCCGGCCAGCCCAGGGTCGAAAACGGCCACAGAGCGGAGGAGAACCAGGTGTCGAGCACGTCCTCGTCTTGAGTGAGCGCGACGCCGGGACCGAACCGAGCTTCGGCCTCGGCACGCGCCTCCGACTCGGTTTCGGCGACGAGCACCGACCCCTCCGGACCGTACCATGCTGGGATCCGATGGCCCCACCAGAGCTGGCGGGAGACGCACCAGGGCTGGATGTTGCGCATCCAATTGAAATAGGTTTTTGACCACGTCTCAGGCACAAAGCGGGTCCGGCCGTCCTCGACCGCCGTAATCGCCTCCTGCGCGAGGATATCGGCGCGCACGAACCATTGATCGGTGAGCATGGGTTCGATGATCACCCCGGAGCGGTCGCCGAAGGGCTGCATGATCGATTTGTCGTCGATCCCGTCGAGCAGGCCCAAAGCGTCAATGTCCGCGATCACAGCTTTGCGGGCGTCAAACCGGTCCAGGCCGACATATTTTTCCGGCGCCGGAGCGATCATGCGGGCTTGGTCGTCAAAAATCACATAAAGCGGCAGGTCATGCCGGCGGGCGACCTCATAATCGTTGAAATCATGGGCCCCGGTGATTTTCACCGCGCCCGAGCCTTTGTCCGGATCGGGGTATTCGTCGGCGATGATCGGGATCAGACGGTCGGCCAGAGGCAGGCGCACCTGTTTGCCCACCAACGCCTGATAGCGCGCGTCGTTAGGGTGCACGGCGACCGCGCCGTCGGCCAACATGGTTTCGGGTCGCGTGGTGGCCACAACGATGTAGTCGCGGGTCTCAAACGCGGTCGGGCGGCCATCCTCGTCATAATCGGTGGGGAAATCGAAGGTTTCCCCGTCCGCCAGCGGATAGCGGAACCGCCACATTTTGCCCGGCTGCTCAACATTCTCGACCTCAAGGTCTGAGACGGCGGTTTGAAATTTGGGATCCCAATTGACCAATCGCGTATCCCGATAAAGCAACCCCTCGCGGTATAGCGCGACAAAGACCGTGCGCACCGCCGCCGACAATCCCTCATCAAGGGTAAACCGCTCGCGCGACCAATCACATGACGCGCCCAAGCGCTTGAGTTGGTCGAGGATCACCCCGCCGGACTCCGCTTTCCACGCCCAAACTTTGTCGATAAACGCCTCGCGCCCCAAACTCCGACGGTCGGGAGATTGGGTTTCCGCCAATTGTCGCTCGACGACCATCTGCGTGGCGATGCCGGCGTGATCTGTGCCCGGCTGCCAAAGCACGGCAAAGCCCTGCATGCGTTTCCAGCGGACCAGCACGTCTTGGAGGGTATTGTTCAGCGCGTGACCAATATGCAGCCGACCCGTGACATTGGGCGGCGGGATGACAATCGAAAAGCTTGGAGCGTCAGGATCGCTAATGGGCTGGAAAGCGCCCGACGCCTCCCATTGCGCGTAAAGCCGCGGCTCGGAGCTCGCGGGATCAAAAGCTTTGTCGATCATAAAACAACAGCGTCGCAGGTGAACTGGAACCGGGGCTATACCAAGCTCCAGCCGCCCCCGCCAACGCCGCCGTTCAGAAATCTCCGCTAAAGAGCGGGGCGAAACCGTGGAACCCGGTTTTTCGCAATTTCCCGCGCGATCCCTTAAGGTTCTAGATTGTCGGGCGATGTCGATGAACTGCCTGACGATCTAGGCGCTTTAGCCCAAGCGACGCGTGATCCGCTCAACCGCTTCGTCGACCTTGGCGTCAACGATCCGCGGCAAGTTCTCATCGAGCCAGTCTTTGAGGATCGGCCGAAGGATTTCACGGACCAAACTCTCAACCGAGTGCGCTTCACCGTCATAGATCAACGCGCTGCGGGCGAGTCGTCCCAACGACGCGGCCGCAGCGCCAGCGGCGACATCGCTGATCAGGTCCTCACTTTCCTCAGCCGGAGCAGGCTCCGGCTCAGGCTCGGGTTCGTCCTCCATCACCACGAGATCGTCGGCGGGCTCGACCGGATCGGTCAGCTCTAAGACGTCTTCCTCGGGCTCAGGCTCAGGCTCCGGTTCCGGCTCGGGAGCGGGTTCCGGCTCCGGCACAGGTTCAGGCTCGGGTTCCGGCTCCGGCGCAGCCGCCGTCTCTTCAGCCGGTTCGCCTTCCCCGCCCTCTTCATCCTCCGAAATAATGCGTCGGATGGAGGCGAGGATTTCCTCCATAGTCGGTTCGCCGTCGCCGGTATTCTCAGACATGGTTTCCGCCCGTCGCGTTGGTCGATGTTCGGAACGCTAATCGGGTAAGGTTAACAGTGTCTAGCCAAGCGAGACGTTTTCGCAGCCTCATTCATCGATGGAGGTTTTGAAAAACTTCCAGCGCGTATCGCGCAGATAAGCGTCTGGGTCGTAAAGCGTCACATCCACAGACAGGGACTCCGCGTCCGCAGCGCCCACGGCGGCCAATAACTCGAAGGCCGCCAAATACAAATCCCGATCAGCGGTGACTTTCGTGAGTTGAGCATTCAACAACTCTTGTTCAGAGTCCAACACTTCGAGGGTCGTTCGCAAACCCACAAAGGCTTCTTGCTCAACCCCTTCGAACGCGACTTGAGCAGCCCGGATCTGTTCGACACTAGACTCTGCTACAGCGCGCGCCGCCAGTAAGTTATTCCAGGCCAACGCCACACGCTGTTCGACTTGGCGTCGAACCACCGCGATATCGATTCGCGCCCGCGAGGCGCTTTGACGGGCTTGGCGGGTCCGAACGTTGTCCGGAAGGCTCAAGAGCGGCACGTTGACGTTGGCGCCAAGATTGGCGCTGTTGGAGATCTGGCCCGGGAAGCCCAAGCTTCGACTGCGCGCGCCGCCACTATTGATGTCGAAGGTCGGTCGCAGCGCTGAGCGCGCAATTTTAATGCCTTGGCGGGCGGCCGTCTCGATATGGCGCTGCGCGTCTAGATCTGGATTATTGACGATCGCGGCCCCTTGGGCGTCTTCCAAGCTCGCTGGCAGTTCGGGGTGCGGCGGCACATCCGCCAAAGTTCCGGGGAACTCCCCGACCACCGCGGCGTAGGCCGCGCGCGCATTGGCCAAAATGGCGCGCGCATCGGCGAGGTCGGACATGGCGGCGGCCAGCCGCGCTTCGGCCTGGGCCACGTCCGTGCGGGTGATTTCACCCACTTCGAACCGGTCGCGCGCGGCCTGAAGCTGACGATCGAGCACCTTCCGATTGTTGAGGCGAATATCCAGGATTTCTTCGTTTAACAGAACCGTGGCGTAAGCGTCCACGACCGAGACCATCACCTCCTGCTCGACCGAACGCAGCGTGGCGACGCCCGCCCGTGTTGACGCTTTCGCTTGAGCGATTTGCGCCCGCCGAAAGCCGCCTTGGAAGACCGACTGGTTAGCGTTAATCCCCGCGCTGAAACCGCGGCTGACCCCACCCCCGTCTTGGCCGAAATTGTTCGATCCGAACCGGTTGATCCGCGACTGGCCGCTTATGCCCAAGGTGGGAAACCGCAAGGCTTGGGCGATGGTGATGTTGTCCTGGGTTTCCCGCAATTGAGCGCGTTGGGAGAGCAGCGTCGGGTTAGAGCCATAGGTGAGCGCTAACGCGTCAAACAACGTTTGGCCAACCGCGATCGGCGCACACACACACAGCCAAACGCCGAGGATGACGCCCCGGCCCACGCTTTGACTCCGACAAAACATGTCCACTGTCCCTAGTCCCTTGAGTAAACGGTGTTCACTCTACAGATCACACAGGTTTTGCGGACAAATCAATCGGCGAATTGATCGCAGATCGGGTTATGACTGAAATGTAAGCTCATAGCGCGAAGGCGGTTTCGGGCTCAAATCCAGCCAACACGGGCGCAGCCGCATCAAAAACCGCCCGTCCGCCAACCGCGCCGGCGGATTTTTCGTAAATCATTGCTTGGCCGAGCGCGCCGGTCTTCTCCACCACAGCCAGCCGACCACCGTCTTTGAGCTGATCGAACCAAGCGGCGGCGGGCTTGGCGACAGCGCCCTCGACTAAGACCACGTCAAAAGGACCCGCATCCGGCGCACCGGCGCGCAGATCGCCGTGTAGAACGGCCGCGTTGACGATGCCGATTTCGGCTAGCACCGCACCGGCTTTGTCGACGAAGCTTGGCTCCGGCTCGAGGCCCACGACCATGTCCGCCAAGCGCGTCAGGACCGCGACTCCGTAGCCGCGACCGCACGCGATCACCAGCGCAAGGTCCGAGGCTTGCACCTCAAGCGCCTCGACCAGTCGCGCAAAAACCCGCGGACGCAGCATCCATCGCCCCTCACCCAACGTCACATCCATATCGGCGTAGGCGAAGGCGGCTTGCGACTTTGGCGCAAACCGCTCGCGCGGGATCGCCGCCATGGCGTCCAGCAGCGCCTTTTGGGTGACATTGGCGGGACGGATTTGCGCGGCGACCATAGCTGCGCGCGCGCTCGCGAAATCGAGCATAGCGGACTCCAGAAAATCGGTCGGGGGGCATAGCCCTCGGGAACCTTGGTCTTACCGGGCCGCCCCCTTGGCCGCAATGCGGATTAACGCTCGTGCCGTGGCGACGCGGGTCGCGATCGAGGTTCAAACCGGCGCATTGCGCGGGAGACTGGGGTGCGCTATCCCTCGCGCTCGCCCGCAATGGTCCCGTGGCGGAGTGGTGACGCAGCGGACTGCAAATCCGTATACCCCGGTTCGATTCCGGGCGGGACCTCCAGGCATTTTCCAGGGCTTTTCTGGCGAAATCGATCCCGGAGCCGTTTACAGCAAACGGCCTTCGGCGCACAAAACGTCAATAGGTTACAACAAGCCTGTAAACCGTTTACGCGCTATGTTGGAATTTGCACGCGGCAATGGTCGTCCCTAGCGTTAAACCTCGCCTTGCTGGCTCGCTAGACCGAACAGAACTGGGCGCAGGAGAAGCAGATTATGGTGCTTTGTCGGCGTCAGCGACGTGCGCCTCATGTCTTTCGGCCCACAAGGTTTTGAAACGCTCAGAGGATAGGATATCAGCAATAGAAATCGGATTGCTCGGATAGTCATACAAAAAATCGGGATTGGAACTCGCAAGAAAGCAACACATCATATCCACCAGTTTTAAC
The DNA here is from genome assembly GCA_050331475.1 of Maricaulaceae bacterium. Lineage (GTDB taxonomy): Bacteria > Pseudomonadota > Alphaproteobacteria > Caulobacterales > Maricaulaceae > JBHJGU01. The sequence continues at coordinate 16,333 of JBHJGU010000123.1, forward strand.
TCTGGAAGACTGAGTTCAACCCAGGTGAACTGCCCCATCTCGTTTACTTCGAGAAATACGTAATCACCATTCGGCGTCACAATGAAATCAAAACATCCGAACACTAAGCCGAGACGGCGCATTAAATCGATTGATTTTTCATATACGTCATCGGGCAGCCGGATCACCTGCATTTTAAGCTCGTTGGGGTTGACCACCCGCCAATCTTGTTGGGTTCGCGCGTCGCTTTGAGAGTCGATGGCGACGGCCGCGCAGTGCCGACCCATAAACGTGGCGCGCACTTCATAAGCCTTAGGGATTTGCGTCTGAAAAATTCCTGGCGTCAGCCTGAGGACCTCATCGCTTGGCAATTGGTCGAGCGTCACCGCCTTGGTTGAGAGCGAAGCGTGACCGCCGTCATCCAAATCCCAATGACCTTGAAGGAAGGGCTTATAAATCGCCCCGGAGCTCCCGGCGCTCGCCAGAAACATTCGGATATCGTCCGGGTTATTGGACGCACAGGTCTTGGGGATCGCCAGGCCGATCTCTTTAGCGACGCGAAGCTGCAGGAGCTTATTGGCTGCGCGTGTCGCGTGCTCGATTGGATTCACCCAAAACGCGTCGGGTTCTATCGAATACCAAATCGAGGACACCATGCGACCGCATTCTTGTTGGACAAACGCCAAATCGTCGGCATGAAAGCTGTCAGGCAGGCGGTCGGCGGGAAAAGCGGACGGCGCGCGGCGGCGGTTCCAAACCGTGTCGAAAGGACCTTCGACCGCGCCTGCAGGCGGCTCGAGCCGCCAGGCAAAATCATCGACGTTGGACACCGTAGCGGTGAGACTGTCCTGAACGGGAAAATCTGCGCTGAACCACCGCAACGCTCGATGTCCCAGCTGCTCTAACCCCACGCTGACGTAAACGGAGTGAACGTCATGCGTGCGCGTCATGATAAGGATATTCGCCATCGCGCGCCGCTCTCGATCCTAACCTAAAGATACGCGATAAGCCGTGTTTCGCGACGGAACACGGCTTATCGCGGCGCACAAGGGAGTCGTGGCCCCGGGCCGCACCCGTTTTGGTTTTTATGGGTTGTAACAAAAAAAACC